>NZ_JBIUBL010000006.1:0-350356 GCF_044548015.1 Streptomyces sp. NPDC052236
TACGGCCAAAACCGCCCCACCAAACAACCCCTGCGCCTGGGCTCCCTGAAATCCAACATCGGACACACCCAGGCCGCCGCCGGCGTCGGCGGACTCATCAAAATGATCCAGGCACTGCACCACGAAACACTCCCCCCAACCCTGCACGTCGACCGGCCCACACCCAAAGCCAACTGGTCCAGCGGCGCCATCTCCCTACTCACCGAAACCACCCCATGGCCACGCGGCCAACGAATCCGCCGAGCCGGAGTGTCCTCGTTCGGCATCAGCGGCAGCAACGCGCACGTCGTGGTGGAGGAGGCACCGCTCGACGTGTCCCCCGACGCCGGGGCGGGGCCAGAGCCGGCGGCCCTGCCGGTGGTGCCGTGGCTGCTGTCCGCCAAGACGCCGACCGCCCTGCGCGCCCAGGCCCGCCGCCTGCACACCCACCTCACCACCACACAACCGGACGCCACCCCCACCCAGATCGGCGCCGCCCTCGCCCACACCCGCACCCACTTCAACCACCGAGCCACCCTCACCGGCACCACCCGCACCGAACTCCTCGCGGGGCTGGCAGCGTTCGGCGCGGGGGAACTGCCGGGCAACGCCGTCCTGGGAGTGGCGGCGCGGGCACGGAAGACCGCCTTCCTCTTCTCCGGGCAGGGGTCCCAGCAGGCCGGCATGGGCAGCGGACTCGCCGCCGCCCACCCGGTGTTCGCCGACGCCCTGGACGCGGCCCGCGCCGAGCTCGACCGGCATCTGAAGCTGCCCCTGCGCCAGGTGATGGACGCCCCCGACGGCACCCCTGAGGCGGAGCTGCTGCACCGCACGGGCTGGACGCAGCCGGCGCTGTTCGCCCTGGAAGTGGCCCTCTACCGTCTCGTCGAGTCCTGGGGCTTCACGCCGGACTTTCTCATGGGCCACTCGATCGGCGAGCTGTCCGCCGCGCATGTCGCCGGGGTGCTGTCCCTGGCCGACGCGAGCGCCCTGGTCGCCGCGCGCGGCAGGCTCATGCAGGCCCTGCCGGAGGGCGGCGCGATGGTCGCCGTGGAGGCGACGGAGGACGAGGCCCTGGAGAGCCTGCGCGGCGACGGCCGGCTGGCCGTGGCCGCCGTGAACGGGCCCCGCTCGGTCGTCGTGTCCGGCGCCGCCGACCCCCTCGCGACCTGGCTGCGACCGTGGCAGGAGCAAGGCCGCCGCACCCGCCGACTGCGCGTCAGCCATGCCTTCCACTCGCCTCTGATGCGGCCGGTGCTCGACGAACTCGCGGCCGTCGCGGGCGGCTTGAGCTACCACGCGCCGACCGTGCCGATCATCTCCAACGTGACGGGGACCTTCGCCGACGCGACCGCCCTGGCCACGCCCGACTACTGGGTCCGCCACGCCGAGCGCCCCGTCCGCTTCCACGACGGGATACGCCGCCTGGAGGGCGCGGGGGCGACGGCGTTCCTGGAGCTCGGGCCGAGCGGTGTGCTGACCTCGATGGCCCGGCACTGCCTGCGCGACCCGGGGTCCGCGGTGCTCGCTCCCGCACTCGACGGGCGCGCGCCCGAGCCCGCCGCGCTCATGACCGCGCTCGCCGAGCTGCACACGCACGGCGCGTGCGGTGACCCGGCGGCCCTCCTTCCCCGGGACGCGGCTCGCCAGGTGCCGCTTCCCACGTACGCCTTCCAGCCGCGCCGCCACTGGATCGACGTGCCGCAGACCGTACGGGGCACGGATCACGGCCCCTCCGCGGACCAGGCGGCTCCGGCCCCGGCCGCGCAGGAACAGCCGGACCGGGCGGAGCCGGAGCGGGCGGACCAGGGGCGGGCGGACCAGGGGCGGGACGTCCTCGGGCTGGTCCGCACCCAGGTGGCCCTCGTCCTCGGTTACGAGGACGGCGCGCGGATCGACCCGGACCTGACGCTGCTGGAGCTCGGCATCGACTCGCTCGGTGCCGTCCGCTTCCAGCGGCGCCTGGTCTCGGTCACCGGCCTCGACCTTCCGGCCACCCTCCTGGTCGACCACCCCACCCCGGCGGCCCTCGCGGAGCACCTGCGGCCGCTGCTCGCCCCGAGCTCCCCGAGCGGCCCCGCCGACCTGCTCAGGGACCTGCACCGGCGAGGGCGACTCGGTGACGCCGTACCGCTGCTGCGGTCGGCCGCCGCGGACCGGCCCACCTTCTCCACGGCCGAACGGCCCGCAGGCCCGCCGGAGTCCGTGCTGGTCTCCGACGGACCCGCCACGCCCGCCGTGGTCTGCGTGCCGTCCTTCCTGGCCGGGTCGGGCCCGCACCAGTTCGCGCGGTTCGCCGCCGGATTCACCCACCGGCCGCGGATGCACGCGCTCACCCTGCCCGGCCTCGGCACCTCGCCGCTGCTGCCCGGCTCGTGGCGGGCGGCGGTCGACAGCCTGGCCGCCGCCGCGCTGCACACCGCGGGCGGTGCCCCGCTGGTCCTCGCAGGGCACTCCATCGGCGGTGCCCTCGCGCACGCCGCCGCCGCGTCGCTGGAGCGCGCCGGGCACCGCGTCGAAGGGGTCGTGCTGATCGACACGTACGAGCCCGAACCCGCCCAGCAGCAAGCGGTGTTCGCCTGGGCGATGGGCCGCATCCTCGCCCGGGACGGCGCGCTCGCCGACATCGACGACCACGGTGTGCTGGCCATGGGCGGCTATCTGCGGCTTTTCGACGACTGGGCGGCCGACCCGCTGACGGCTCCCGCGCTGCTCCTGACCGCCGAGCGGGGGCCCGACGCGCCGGACGGCGCGGCCTGGCGGCTCTGGCAGGCCGCGGACACCGTCACGCCCGTCACCGGCGACCACTTCTCGCTCCTCGAAGAGCACGCCGCTCACACGGCACGCACCGTCGAGGAATGGCATCGAAAGGAACTGTCATGCAGCCCGTCGGCATAGTCGACTTCGGGAGCTATCTGCCCGAGAACGTGGTGGGGCCCGAGTTCTTCCTGGACGAGAACGCCCCGGTGGACCCGCTCGCCAACACCCCGCTGTTCCGCGTGCCCCCGACCCGGCACCACGTCGCCCCCGGCGAGCGTGCCGCCGACATGATCGCCAAGGCGGCCCGGCCGGTCTTCGAGCGCCTCGGCAAGGAGCCCGCGGGCCAGGTCGACGTGCTGCTGACGAACGTGCTGCTGCCGGACGAGCCGTTCATGGGCGTCGGCGCCCAGGCCTCGCATGCCCTCGGCATCGATCCCGAGTGGATCGTGGACCTGCACAACGGCGGCTGCGCCTCGTTCCCGTACATGCTCTCGCTGGCCCAGAAGATCATGGCCGACGGAGCGGCACGCACCGCGCTGATCGCCAATGTGCAGAACACCGCGGGCCAGATGTTCGCCCAGTCCGAGGTGCGCAAGCTGTCGCACGCGCCGATCCCCGGCGACGGCTGCGGCGTGGCCTACCTGGAGGCCGGCGCGGGCTCGCCGCTCCTCGGGGTACGGACCCGCAGCATCCCCGCGTACTCCGTGGACCTCGGCATCAAGACCCCGGACGGGCGCGAGTACTGGGAGCCGGGCGAGGGCCAGATGGACATCCGCTTCGACGCCGACAAGACGGCGGAGATCCTCCAGCGTGGCAACACCCTCGTGCCCGAGCTCGTCGGGAAGCTCTGCTCCGACCTCGGGGAGCAGCCGTCCGACATCGACGTGCTCGTCACCAACCAGCCGAACCGGATCTTCCTGAAGAACTGGCGCCAGGCCCTGAAACTGGACGAGGCACGGCACTTGGACACCTTCGACCGCTACGGGAACCTGTACGGCGCCGCCGTGCCCGTCACCCTCGACCGGGCGGCCCGCGCCGGACACCTGCGCGACGGCGACCTCGTGGTGATGTCGGGGTTCGCGCACGCCGGTGACTTCGCGGCCGCCGCGGCGGTGCGCTGGAACGGCGCCTCATGAGCGAGCCGCCCCAGCGGGCCGGGCAGTCCGGCGAGAACGAGCGGTTCGACGCGACAGACCGGTTCGGTGCGGAAGACCGGCCCGGTGCGGCAGAACGCCCCGGCGGGACCGGGGAGTTCGACGTGATCGTCGTCGGCGCGCGCTGCGCCGGGGCCACGCTGGGCGCGCTCCTCGCGCGCCGCGGTCTGCGGGTCGCCGTGCTCGACCAAGCCACCAAGATCCGCTCGACCCTCTCCTCGAACATCCTCCAGGCCGACTCTTTGGCGTTCCTGAACCGCCTCGGCGTGATGGAGCGGCTGCGCGCGGCCGGGGTCACCACGATGAGCCACGTCGACATGCGCCTGGAGGAGTTCCGCTGCCAGGTCGCGTTCCCGCAGGAGTCCGGCGACGTGGGCGGCGCGGCGTGCATCCGCCGCGAGGTCCTCGACCCGGTACTGGTGGACGCGGCCCGCGCGTCCGGCGCCGAGGTGCGGCTGGGCACCCGGGTCGCCGGGGTGATCCGTGAGGCCGGCCGCGTCACGGGGGTCCGGGCGGTGTCGGGCGGCGTCGAGACGCGGCTGCGGGCCCGCCTGGTGGTCGGCGCGGACGGACGGAACTCGAAGGTCGCCGAGGTGTGCGGGTCCCGCATGTACCACGTGAGTCCCGGCGAACGCAGCTACTACTGGACGTACTTCGAGGGCGCGGACACCGGTCCGCGGTCGACGTTCGTCTTCCACCGCTGGGGCGACCGGCACATGCTGGGCGGCCCCGCCGACAACGGCCTCTACATCGTGGGCGTCTCCCCGCAGCGGCACGAGCGGGAGAGCTTCCGCGCCGACCTCGACGGCTCCGTGCGCGCCCACGCGATGCGCTGCGCGCCGATCGCCGAGGCTCTCTCGGGCGCCACCAGGGCGAGCAGGGTCTACGGCATCCGGCGCTTCTCCGGCTACTTCCGCGAGGCGGCGGGCGCCGGCTGGGTGCTGCTCGGCGACGCCGGGCACTTCAAGGACCCGGCGGGCGGGCGCGGCATCGGCGACGCCTTCCACCAGGCGGAACGGCTCGCCGACGCGGTCGGTGACACCATCGGGTCGGGTGTCCTGCTCGACCGCGCCGTCGCGGAGTTCGGCCGCTGGCGGGACCGCACGTACGCCGAGTACTACGGCCTGGCCGCGGACCTCGGCGTGGCCGGGCCCATCGCGGGCATCGTCCCTCGGGTCGTGCGCGGGCTGCACGCGCGCGGCAAGGTCGACGGCGTCCTGAACCTGCTGAGCCACCGGGCCTCCGTCCTGGAGGTCCTCACCCCGGCGCGGGTGCTCGGCGCCACGGGCGGGCACCTGCTGCGCGCCCCCGGTCAACGCCGCGCCACGCTCGGCGAGCTGGGGCGGCTCGCGACCACCGAGATCCGGCGCAGGAACGCGATGCGCAAGCCCGTCTTCCAGAGCGGCCCGGCGCCGCGCCCCGTACAGCAGGACACGCCCGAACCGGAGCTGAGCCAATGACCAGCACGATCCCGTACACCGCCACGCGCGGCCAACTGCCGCCCCCAGGCGTCGAGCTGACCTTCGAGCAGACGGTGCCCCGCTCCCTCGCCCACCGCAGGCAGATCGGCGAGGTGTTCGTCGCCGACTCCGCGCAGGGGTCCGACGACGACTTCTACCTCTCCTTCCAGATCCCCCGCGCCCACAGCCTCTGGTCGGACCAACGGGCCGGTTTCCACGACCCGTTCGCGTCCGCGGAGGCCGCGCGGCAGTCCATCTTCGTGCTGCTGCACCGCCATGTCGGGGTGCCCGTCGGGCTGCCCTTCAGCCTCCAGCGGATCACGCTGCGGGTGACGGACCCGCAGGCGTACGCCCACGACGGGACGTCGGCGCTCCAGGGTTACGTGCACTACCGGGTCGCGGAACGCCAGGGCAAGGGTTCCGACGTGGTGAGCATGGTCCTCGAAGGCGTCATGGAGATCGGCGGGCGCCCGGCGATGACCCTGAGCGCGGTGCTCGCCTTCATGTCGCAGGAGGACTACGACATCTTCCGGGCCTTCCAGCGGGCGCGGAAGCCGGTGGCCGACGCCCGCCTGACCCCGGCACGGCGGCTCGACGCCGGCCTGGTGGGGCGCGAGAACCCGCGGAACGTCGTCATCGGCCTGCCGGGACAGGAGGCGCGGACGGACGGCGGGCCCGACGACGGCGCGTTCCGCTGCCTGCTGACGGCCGACCCGTACCACCCCGCCTTCTTCGACCACGAGTACGACCACGTGCCGGGCCCCCTGATGGTGGAGGGCATGCGGCAGGCCGCCGTGGCCGCGGCCTGCCGGGCCGGGGCGATGGCCACCCCGCACGCCCTCACCGTCGGCTGCGAGGCGGCCTTCCTGGACTTCGCCGAGTTCGAGGCCGACCTGGTCCACGAGGCGAAGGTCGGCGCCCCCGGCGCGGACGGCCGCGTCCCGGTGGCCGTGGTCCTGCGGCAGTTCGGCAAACCGATCGTCGAGGGCCGCATCGACCTGCTTCCCGACGCGGCCCCGCGTCCCCAATCGACCGCGCGAGCGCACGGAGTCTGATCCATGGCAGTTGCACACGCAGGTGAAAGCGCAGGAAACCGGCGGCGCGTGGCGGTCGTGGGGGCGGGCATCTCCGGCCTCACCGCGGCGCTCCGCCTCGACCTCCTCGGGTACGACGTCGAGCTCATCGAGGCGGCCGGGATCCTCGGTGGCCGCTTCGGCCTCGACAAGCTCGGCGACCGGCAGGTCATGACGGGCGGGAAGAACATCGGCCGCCGCTACCACACGTTCCGCTGGTTCACCTCGGAGCTCGGCGCGGACGCGTACGAGTCCTTCGGTTACAACGCGTCCCGCATCAAGGACGGCGAGATCCTCACCATCGACAGCGAGCGGCGGGGCCAGACCCTCAAGAACATCCGGCGGATGGGCTCGGCCCGCGACTTCGCGCGGATGGCGGCGATGGCGGCGCGGATCCGCGCCGACGAGCGCAACCGCTTCCTCGGTTCACGCTACTTCAGCGGCGTCTCGCGGCGCCACGACCACGCCCCGCTCAGCTCGTTCTTCGGGCGCGAGATGACGGACATGCTGGTGCGGCCCATGGTCATCCGCAACAACGGGGCCGAGCCCGACGAGGTCTACCCCGGCACGTTCGGCACCAACCTGGCGATGCTGATGGACCATTACGATCAGCTGGCCGGTGGCATCCAGCCGGTCCTGGACGCGTTCGCCAAGCGGGTCCCGGTGCGGCTCGGCGCCACCGTGGAGGGCCTGGAGGTCCGCGACGGCAAGGTCACCGGACTGCGCGTCCTCGAGGGCGGGGCGCCCGCGCGGACCAGCGACTACGACGGTGTGGTGCTGGCCACCCCGGCCTACGCGACCGCCGAGATCGTCCGCTCCGCGCGGCCCGCGCTCGCCCGGCGCCTGTCGGACGTGAACTACTTCCCGTCCACCGTGGTGCTCGTCGAGTACGACCGGCCCGTCTTCAGCCACGACGTGCGCGCGCTCACCATGGACGACGGGCCGTGCAGCAACGCCGGTTCGTACGGCATGGAGGAACGGCACATCGTCCGCTACACCTACAGCGGGCGCGAGGGGCGCCTGACCGACCTCAGCCCGGAGAACATCGACCGGCTGACCGGTGAGACCGAGGAGCGCCTGGTGAAGTACCTGGGGGCGCCGCGCGCCGAGCGCGTCAACCTCCTGGTCAAGCACTGGAAGGCGGCCTACAGCGGCTACCTTCCGCACCACGCCGGCTTCCTCGCCGAGGTTCGGGAGAGCGTCGCGGGCGTGGCGGGCCTGGAGCTCGCGGGCGACTACATCCAGGGCGTGTCCATCGAGGCGTGCGCCCGGACGGGCCGTGCCGCGGCCGGCCGGCTCGCCGCACACCTCACGTCGCCCTCGGCGCCCGCGCGGGTGGCGGCATGAGCGGCCCGGCCGACTGGGCGGTGGTCACCGGCGCCTCCTCCGGCATCGGCGAGCACCTCGCCCGGGGCCTGGCCGCGCGGGGGTACGGGCTGTGGCTCGTCGCCCGCTCCACCGACGCCCTCGAACTGCTCGCCAAGGAGCTGTGCGACCGGCACGGCGTGCCGGTGCGCGTGCGGACCTGCGACCTCGCGGACCCGGCCGCGCGGCGGGCGCTCGAAGAGGAGCTGGCCGGGCAGCCGGTCTCCGTGCTCTGCGCCAACGCGGGCTTTCCCACCTGCGGACCGTTCAGCGAGAACAACCCCGCCAAGGAGAGCGCCGAGGTCCAGGTCAACGTCGTCTCGCTGCACGCGCTCACGCAGGCGCTGCTGCCGGGCATGCTGGCCCGGCGGCGCGGCGGGATCCTGGTCACCGGCTCGACCGCGGGCTGCCAGCCCGTGCCGACCGCGGCCACCTACTCGGCCAGCAAGGCGTTCGCCAACACCTTCGCCGAGTCGCTGCACGTCGAACTGCGCGGCACGGGGGTGAGCTGCACCCTGCTCGCCCCCGGCCCCGTGCGCACCAACTTCTACACGGTGGGCGGCATGTCACGGCTCCAGGAGCGGAAGTTCCTGGCCTGGCTGACGCCCGAGCGGGTCGCCGAGGCGGGCTTGCGCGGCCTGGCGCAGGGGCGCCGCGTGGTGGTCCCGGGGCCGATCGCCAAGGCCCAGTACCTCGCGGGCCGCCACACGCCGCGTTCCCTGCTCTTTCCCTTGCTGCGCGCGGCGGTGCTGCCCGTCTTCCGCAGCGCGCGGAGTGGCCCCCGCACCCAACCGTCAGTCGGTACTCCCAAACTTCCGTAAGTGAAAGGCACAGGTATATGGACGGCAGAAAGCACCGTTGGTTCATCCTCGGGGCGTCGCTGATACCGCTGGTCGCGGTGTTCGGCGCCATGGCCCTGCTGTGGAACGAGATCTTCGGCTGGTCGGACGTGGTGGTCCTGGTCATCATGTACGCGGTCTCCGGCTTCGGTATCTCGGCCGGTTACCACCGGATGCTCACCCACCGCTCGTTCGAGACGTACAAGCCCATCCGCGTCGCCCTGGCCACCGCCGGGGCGATGGCCGGCCAGGGCCCGCCGCTGATCTGGGCGGCCCACCACCGCAAGCACCACCGCGTCGCTGACAAGCCCGGTGACCCGCACAGCCCCCACCTGGACTTCGAGCCGGGCTTCAAGGGCACGATGGCCGGTCTCTGGCACGCCCACCTGGGCTGGCTCTTCGATGTCAACCTCACCTCCGACCCGATGCGCTACTGCCCGGACCTGGTGCGCGAGAAGCCGCTGCGCTGGCTCAGCGAGAACCTCCTGCTGGTCATCGCCTCCAGTGTCGTGCTGCCCGGCCTCATCGCCTACGCCATCACCGGCGGCGACTGGCAGGCCGGCCTGACCGGCATGCTCTGGGGCGGCCTGGTCCGCATCTTCCTGATCAACCACATGACCTACGCGGTCAACTCCGTCGGCCACGTCTTCGGCCGCCGCCGCTTCGAGACCACCGACCAGTCGCGCAACGTCGCCTGGCTCTCCATCCCCTCCTTCGGCGAGGCCTGGCACAACAACCACCACGCCTTCCCGCGCTCCGCCCGCCACGGCATGAAGTGGTACGAGATCGACCTCTCCGCGATCCTCATCTGGAGCCTGGAGAAGACCCACCTCGCCTGGAAGGTCGTGCGCATCGACGTCGAGCGCATGGAGATGCGCGAGGCGGGCGTCAGCCGCGTCAACTCGGCCTCCCTGGACAAGAGGGAACTCCTGGAGACCCAGCAGAACATCGCGCCCATGGCGGAGCGCCGCCGCGAGGCCCGTGAGGCCGACGCCTCGCTGGTGGACGTGGAATAGCGCGGCCACCGGACGAGCAGACGAGCAGACGGGGATCACGTACATGGAGTTATTCCACGCCCTGACCAACGGGGCTTCGCACGGCGTGCTGCACGAGTGGACAGGCGAGGAGTTCGAGCACACCCCCTGGCGCGACGTCGTCAGGGACGCCCACGGCATGGCCACCGAGCTCCGCACCCTCGGCATCGGGCCGGGCACCCGGGTCGCCGCCATCCTCACCAATACGCCCGACACGGTCCGCGGCCTGCTGGCGATCTGGCTGGCCGGCGGCGCGGTGGCCTCGCTGCCGCTGCCGACCCGCGGCCAGAGCCAGGAGGCGTACGGCGAGCAGCTGGTGGCACTCTCGGCGCGGCTGGACCCGACGCTGCTCCTGGTCGACGACCGGCTGACCGCCATGGTCCCCGCGGAGCTCAGCAAGGAGCTGCCGGTCCGCGACTGGTCGGCGCTGCGCGGCGGGGGACGCATCGAGCCGAGCCCGCCGGGCCGGGACGACGTGGCCTTCATCCAGTACTCGTCCGGGTCCACCAGCACCCCCAAGGGCTGCGCGCTGACCACGCGCGCCATCGAGCAGCAGCTGCAGATCATCCTGCACCTGACGGGCGGTCGCCCCGGCGCCGACACCGTCGCCTCCTGGCTGCCGCTCTCGCACGACATGGGCATGTTCGGCTGCCTGCTGTACTCGTGGGCGTACGACTTCGACTTCGTGCTGTCGTCGCCCGACCGGTTCGGGATAGCGCCGCGTACGTGGTTCCGTGACATGTCGGAGTACGGGGCGACGATGACGGCGGGCACGAGCACCGCCGTGTACCTCGCGGCACGGGCACAGGGCCGGGGGGCACTGCCCAAGGAGCTGAAGCTGCGGGCGGCCGTGATCGGGGCGGAGCGCGTCGACTGGGACACGCTGGCGGCGGCGACGGAGAAGTTCCGGCCGTTCGGTCTGTCCGACACCGCGTTCCAGCCCGCGTACGGCATGGCCGAGGCGACGCTCGCGGTGACCGGGAAGCCGTGGGCCCAGGCACCCAAGGCGCTCGCCTTCGACGGTCCCGCGCTCGTCGAGGGCTCGGTGATCGAGGTGACGCCCGACCATCCGAAGGCGGCCCGGCTGGTCTCCAACGGCGTGACGCTGCCCGGGGTATCGGTCCGGGCGGGGAGCGGCGGCGACATCTCGGAGATCCTGGTGTCGTCGCCGAGCCTGGCCGGCGGCTACTACGGGGACCCCGGGCGCACCGCCGCGCGATTCCAGGACGGCCGGCTGCGCACCGGCGACCTCGGCTTCGTGCGCGACGACGAGCTGTACATCCTCGGCCGGGCCGACGACATGCTCTCGGTGGGCGGCCGGAAGGTCTACGCCTCCGAGATCGAGTCGGCGGTCGACTCCCTGAAGAATGTCCGCAAGGGCTGCGCCGCCGTCGTCGACGCGGGCGACTCGGGCATGTCCCGGCTCGTGCTGATGGTGGAGCCCCAGGGCAACCCGAAGGACTTCCGGCCGATCGCCGAGGAGGCCGCCTCGCTGGCCCTGGAGAAATCCGGGGTCGCGCTCGCGGAGTGCCTGTTCCTGGCGCGCGGGGTGCTCCCGAAGACGCC
The DNA here is from genome assembly GCF_044548015.1 of Streptomyces sp. NPDC052236. Lineage (NCBI taxonomy): Bacteria > Bacillati > Actinomycetota > Actinomycetes > Kitasatosporales > Streptomycetaceae > Streptomyces > Streptomyces sp. NPDC052236. The sequence goes on from NZ_JBIUBL010000006.1 coordinate 11,231, forward strand.
CAGCGGGAAGATCCAGCGGTTCCGCTGCCGCGCCCTGCTCAACGAGGGGCGGCTCGTGCCCGTGGCGCGGGTGACGTTCGCCTGACCGGGACGAGGGGCCGGTGAGGGGCCCGGCCGGGTCCGAGGACCGGCCGGGCCCCTTTGTGTCGCTGGGGCACGCCCTGCAGACACTCGGCGGCGCGGGATACACACAGGACTTCCCGCTGGAGCAGTACATCCGCGACACCCGGATCGACACGCTGTACGAGGGCACCACCGCGATCCAGGGCATGGACCTTTTCTTCCGCAAGATCGCCAGGGATCAGGGCGGGGCACTCGCCGCCCTGATCGCCGAGGTGGAGAAGACCGCGGCGGACGCGCCGAAGAGCCGCGAACTCGCCGACGCGCACGCACTGCTCGGCCGGTCCGCGGGCCATCTCCAGGCGATGGCGACCGGCCTCGGCGGGCACCTCCTCACGTCCCTGGAGGACCCCTTCGGCCATCCATCAGGTGGGACGCGGCACAACCCGGCTGCTGATGGCGGCGGGTGACGTCCTGGTGGCCTGGCTGCTGCTGCGGCAGGCGGGAGTGGCGGCCCGGCGCCTGGCGGACCCCGCGGCCGGGGCGCGGCGGGCCCAACGCTCCTTCTGCCAGGGGAAGGTGGCGACGGCGGTGTTCTTCGCCCAGGAGGTGCTCCCGCTGGTCGCGGCCCAGCGGGAGATCGCCGACCGCGAGGACGGCGTCCTCATGACGCTGGACGAGGACGCCTGGTAGGCCGGTGCGGCGGGTCCGTCAGACGGTCGCGCGCCGCAGCCCGACGCCGACCTCCCCGGCCACCTCGCGGATGACGTCGAGAAGGGGCGCGCGGTCCTCGCGGAAGTAGAAGTGCCCGCCGGGCAGGGCGAGCCGGCGGGTGATGCGGTCCAGGTGCCGGGCCCAGCCCGCGCTCTCGCCGACGAGGTGGTCCTGCTCCCCGGTGCCGCACAGCAGGGTCGCCGGGACCCTCAGCGGGGGCTCGGGCTCGTGGGCGTACGTCTCGAAGACGCTGATGTCGGCGCGGAGCGGGCCGAGGACCAGCCGGCGCAGCCGCGCGTCCGCGTGCACCTGCTCTGGCAGCGGGCCCCAGCGCGCCTCGACCGCCGTGATCAGTTCCTCGTCGGAGAGGGTGCGCAGCGAGCCGGCCGGTCCGCCGGCGCCGAAGGTGTGCGGGGCGGGGCAGGAGGACAGGATCAGGTGCTCGGGCAGTTCGCGTCCCTCGCGGCGCAACGCCCTCGTCGTCTCGTACGCCAGGAGGCCGCCGAAGCTGTGGCCGAGCAACACGTAGGGCCCGGTGAACGCGGACTGGGAGACCAGGTCGGCGACGAGGGGGCCGATCGCGGCGTGCGCGGGCTCCGCGAGGCGCGCGGAGCGGCCGGGGAGCTGCACGCCCCATAACTGAATTTCCGTCAGTTCATCGGTCCACAACAGGTATTCGGCGCTGGAGCCGCCCGCGTGCGCGAAGACGTAGACGTTCAGCGGTGCTTCGGGGCGCTCGCGGCGGCGGACCAGCCAGCGCGCGGGTCGAGTACGGGTATCCATGGGTGCCTCGGGACGGTGAAGGGCGGCAACGGCCGCCGACCGGACCGTCACGAGATCACCAGGTCTACCATCACTCGCCGTAGAGCGCTTCGATCTCGTCCGCGTAGGCCGCCGCCACCGCGTCCCGGGTTCACCCGCCTTCGCCGGTCAGATGGCTGTCGCTGTAGGTCTGCGGGGTTTTGAAGACCAGCGATTTGGCATCGGACAACTGCCGTACGGTGAGCTTCGGCCCCGAGACGGTGTGGCCACGGCTGGTGGGAGCGAGTGCCCGGGCGCCGCCCGGACCACGAGCCGGGCGGCGGAAACGTACGGTCATCAGGCAGCTGCCACGGCTGCCGGCCGGGGACCTTCGGTGTCGTCCAGCCACTCGATCAGCGAGGTGCGGGCGCGGGCGACCCGTGAGCGCACCGTACCGATGGGGCAGCCGCTGACGACGGCGGCCTCCGCGTAGGGAAGGCCCACCATCTGGGTAAGGACAAAAGCCTCCCGTCGGTCGTCCGGGAGCGTGTCCAGCAGTTCGGCCAGGGCGATGCCGTCCTCGAAGCCGGGCAGGTCGCGCGGCTGGGTTCGTTCGGCGGCCGCCTCCCAGTCGTCCGTGTCCGACAGGCGGGGCCGGGAGGAGTTGTAGCGGATGCTGTCGATCACCGCGCGGCGGGCGATGGACAGCAGCCAGGTGCGGGCCGAGGAGCGGCCTTCGAACCGGTGCAGGCTGCCCAGGGCCCGTAGGAAGGTGTCCTGGGTCAGGTCATCGGCACTTTGTGGGTCGGCGCCGAGGAATGTCACGTAGTGGCGGACGTCTCGGTGCAGGGCACGTACGAAGTGTTCTACGGCGTCGGGGTCGCCACCGCGGGCGGCGAGTGCCCAGGCGGTTATCGACTCTTCTCTCGACTGTTCGCGTGACGGAAGCAGGGCAGGAGTGATCACCTGGTGTCTGTCCTTCTCGGGAATCAAGAATCCGGTGTCCGGGCCGGCGCGCGCGGAAGAGCGGGCGCGGCACAGCGGTACCGGTAATGGGGTGGACGGCCGGGCACGGGAGTGCGCGGCCGGTACCCCGAGGCGGGGTGCCGAAGGCTCGGCAGCTGGACGAACGGCCTCGGGGAATCAGCTGTCGTCAGGCGACAGCAACCCCGTCGGGCGGACCCCGAGAAGTGATCGCGTAAGTGAGGAGGAGCCGGCGCGGCACCCGGTCCGCCGCCGCTCGGCGGGCACGGACGCGTGGGCGGTGCGGCGGCGCGGACAGCCGCAGCAGCAGGCGCAGCGGCGCGACGAGCCGGCCGGCGAGGGAACCCAGGATGCGAAACGCGGCGCGCTCGCCGTGCGCGAGCCACAGGCCGCACAGCAGTGCGGCCAGCAAGTGGGCGGCCAGCATGCCGGTCGAGGACATGCCGCCCATGCCATGGTCCAGGGAAGTCGCGGCCCCCATGTGGTCCATCGACCCCATGGAGTGCGTGGCGCCCATTCCGTGGTCCATGGAGCCCATGGACGTCGACATGTCGTCATGCCGCGCGCCCGGTCCCGGGGGCGAACCGCCCAACAGGTGGCCCAGCCACTGGCGGCCGAGCGACCTGCCGCCGGACGGTTCGGGATGTACGACCGCCTGAGCGAGCGAGAACGACGCGTGGAGTACCGCCTGGGCGGCCACCACGACGGAGCCGACCAGGACCGGCCCGCGCTCCCGGCCGGCCAGCCGCCAGGCCGTGCCGCCCGTCGCCGCCGCAGCCGCGGCCATGGCCCACCAGGGCACCGCGGTCCCCGACATCATGACGTGGCCCAGGGAGGCGAGCAGCACACAGACGGCCGCGAACACCGCGGCCCGTACCGTGCGAGAACACCACCCAGCAGTCATGGCGGCCCATCCTCGCATCCAGATCTCGCGGATCACCGGAGAGTACGGGAATTGCCCTGGCACCCCACCCAATCCAGCAGTTGTGATACACGCCACAGCAATGGCTGGGAACTCGCTGGTCGTTCAGGCCGACTCCTGCCGAAGACCCGGGGAGGTCCGGGGCGGAGGAGGAGGGGTGCCGGTGGTGGCGGAGCAGAGTGAGATCCGTACCGCGGCCGAGCGCCGCCCTGAGGGGGCGGCCACGGCCATGACCGCCCTGCTGACCTGCGCCATGGCCTTCTCGATGATGCAGCTGTTCCTGCTCGGCGCCCTCGGACCGCGACTCGTGGACGACCTCGATGTGTCACCGACCGTGCTGGGCCTGACCACCACCGTCGGCTTCGGGGCGGCAGCCGCGCTCTCGCCCGTCGGCGGACGCATGGTGGACCGGATCGGTCCGCGCCGCTGTCTGGTCGCGCTGCTGCTGGTGTCGGCGGTGGCGCTGGCGCTGATCGGGTCGGCACCGGGTGCCGGGTTCCTGCTGGCGGCGGTCGCCCTGGGCGGGCTGCCGCAGGCGCTGGCCAACCCGGCCACGAACAAGGCGATCGTGGCCAACGTGCCCGCCGAGCGGCGCGGTTCGGTGACCGGGATGAAGCAGTCGGGCGTGCAGCTGGGCGCGTTCGCCGCCGGGCTGCCTCTCGCCGCGCTGGCCGGGGTCGCCGGGTGGCGGGGCGCGGTGTGGACGGCCGCCGCGGCGGCCGTGGTGGCGGCGGTCTGGGCGGCCCGTGCGCTGCCCGCCGACCACCCGCCGCCGAAATCCGCGTCGGCCTCGTGTGCTGCCTCGTGGGCAGCCTCATGGGTTCCGCGGGGTGCGATCGCGTGGCTGGCTGTCTTCTCGCTGCTGCTGGGCTGCGGCATCGCGTCGGTGAACACGTATCTGGCGCTGTACGGCGTGCGGGGGCTCGGGCTCGGACCGACGGCGGCCGGTGCGCTGGTGGCGGTGCTGGGCATCGCGGGGATCGCGGGGCGCCTGGGCTGGTCCAAGGTCGCGGGAGCGCCGGGCCGAGCCGTGTGGCTGCCGGGCGGCCTGGCCGCCGGCGCGGTCGGGGCCGCTCTCCTCCTCGCGGCCTCGGCGCACGCGCGTCCGCTGGCGTGGGTCGCGGCGGTGGCCCTCGGCGTCTTCGCCGTGGCCGCGAACGCGGTCTCGATGGTGCTGGTCATGCAGCGTGCGGCGGCCGGCCGGACCGGGCAGGACTCGGCTCTGGTCTCGGCCGGATTCTTCACCGGGTTCGCGATCGGCCCGCCGCTGTTCGGACTGCTGGCCGCGGCCGGACAGTACGGGACGGGGTGGCTGCTGGTCGCGGCAGAGTTCGCAGGCGCGAGCGTGGTGGCGCTGGTGTGGGCGGTGCGCGAGCGGCGATCGGGCACACCGCGATGAGTACACCGCCTGCGTCCATGGGCCGCATGGATACCACCCCGGGCGTTCCCGACTGGGTCGCCCCCGCCCTGGAGTCCGTCCTCGGCCGGGTGTCCGTCACCGCGGCCGAAGCCGGCGACCGCTTCCCGCTGTTCGCGGACCCCGGCAGCGGCCGGTGGACGACGACCGGGCGGGGCTCGTGGACCGGCGGCTTCTGGGCGGGGCTGTTGTGGCTGCGCGCCCGGCATACGGATCAGGGGACCGACCGCGAGGCCGCGGTGCGGTTGACCGGTCGGCTCACGGACTGGGTGGACGCCGACACAGCCACGCGTGGACTGATCCTCTGGTACGGCACCGCGCTCGCCGACACTCCCGAGGCTGCCGCGCTGCGGGACCGCGCGGCTCACGCCTGCCAGGGTGCGTACGACCCGCGACTCGGCCTGGTCCCCTGGGGTTCGGCGTTCGGCGGGCCCCGTCTGCTGGCCCGCGTGGACGGCGTGCCCGGCATGGTGCCGCTGCTGGCTTCGATCGACCCCCGGGCGGCCGAGTCCCATCTGCGCCGGCACCTTGAACTCTGCCTCCGCGAGGACTCCTTCTGCTGGTCCTGGCGGTACGAGGAGCCCGTTGGCTGGGTCCCCTGCGACGATCCACCGCCCGGCTGGAGCCGAGGACGGGCCTGGCTGCTGCTGGCTGTCGCCGACGCCGTACACCGTCTCGGCGCAGACGATCCCGCGAACGCCATACGGCGCTTGGTCCCGGAGGACGCTGTTCCACCGGCCGACGCGGCACACCCCGCAGGTCCTCTCGACACCTCCGCCGCCGCCATCACCGCGGTGGCCCTGCTCAAGCTCGGCCACCGTGAGGACGCCATGGTTCTGCTCGACGATCTGGTCCACACCCATGTCACGGACGATGGCCGGCTCCTGAACGGCTGCTACGACCTCGCCTCCGGCACGGCGACCCACCACGAGCTGGTCTGGGGCGACTTCTTCCTCGCGTACGCGCTCGCCGCGCTCACCGGCCTCGTAGACCCCCACGAAGCCTAGGGAGTGTTTGAGAAGTCCCACGCACCATACGCCGCAGGGCCCGCCCTAGGTACGCAGGACCCGGCGCGCGACCGACGTGATGTGCAGCTCGTCCGGGCCGTCCAGGATCCGGGCCGCCCTGCCCGTGCGGAACAGCGCGGGCAGCGCGGTGTCCGGGCCGAGCCCGGCCGCGCCGTGCACCTGGATCGCCGCGTCGGCCACCTGCTGGAGGGTTCGGGCGGCGGCCACCTTGGCCAGGCCCACCTCCACATGAGCGTCGAGCCCCGCGTCCAGGCGGGCCACCGCTTCGTACACGAGCGGACGGGTCGTCCGCAGGGCGAGCAGCGACTCGAAGACATGCCGCTGGACGAGCTGGAGGTCGCCGAGCGGACCGCGGGAGCGGGTACGGGTCACCGCGCGCTCGCGCATCAGGTCGAAGGCCCGCCGTGCCTGCCCCAGCCAGCGCAGGCAGCGCAGCGTGCGGCCGAGCTGGAACCGTTCGCCCGCGACGGCCAGCGCCTTGCCGCGCTCGCCGATGAGGTGGTCGTGGTCCACGGCCACGTCGTCCAGTTCGATCTCGTACTGTCCGCCCGCGCCGAGGACCGGCAGTTCCCGGATCACACGGAAGCCGGGTGAGCGAGTCCGCACCAGAAGCAGCGACAGCCCTTCACGGTCCGGCGGTTCGCCGTCCGTGCGGGCCAGGACCGTGACGAGGTCGGCGTCGGCCGCCCCGCTGGTGAACCACTTCCGCCCGCTCACCCGCCAGATTCCGTCCTCCCCCGGCGCGGCGCGGGTGGCGGTGAGGAAGGGGTCGGTGCCCGGCACCTCGGGCTCGGTCATCGCGTAGCAGGCCCGTACCTCCCCGGCCACCAGGCGCTCGGCGTACCGGTCACGGACGCCGGGGCTGCCGTGCCGCCACAGCATCAGCGCGTCGAGCAGGGTCGCCGAACCGAGAGCGGCCGGTCCGTGGTCGCTGGCGCCCTCGGCCTCGGCGACATGGGCGTACGAGCGCAGCGGCAGCCCCTGGCCGCCGAGCTCGGCGGGAAGCGGCAGCGCCCACAGCCCCTCGGCCTTCGCTTCCTGTCGCAGGCCACGGAGGATGGCGGCGGCCTGCGGTCCGCCGGCGTCCAGCACAGACTCATGGGGCATCACCCGGTCGCTCACGAAGGCCGCGACGCGATCCCTCAACTCCGCTGTTTCCGCCGGGCAATGGGGCGCGCCGGTGATCTCCTCCATGCGGATTTCCCTCACTTTGTTCGGGGGTCACGGGAACCCGGGGCACAGGCCGTCCGACTCCCTCTTCCGTGGAACAGGTCGGGGGCGAGGGCCTCCGGGTTCCCGCGCGTCAGGAAAGGAGAGGCATGGCGACTCCAGCCACACCGGCCATCGCGCAGACGACCGGACCACTCGAAGGACTGCGTCTGGAGGGTTCTGGTCCGCCAGGTCCGGCGGAAGCGCTCGTCGCGGAGCATCTGCGGCTGCTCGGCGCCGAGACCGTCGGCGGCTCGGGAGGCCGGTTCACCCTCACCGGACGCGACGTCGGCGAGGTCACCGCCCGCACCACCTGGGGTGAGGCCGCGACCGACGAAGCCACCACGCAGGCGGCGACCGGCATCATGGCGGTGCACGGCCGCCGCGACGGCTCTCCCCGCGGCCTCGCCGTCGACTACGCCGCCACCGTCACCGGCGTCCTCGCCGTGCAGGGCCTGCTGGCCGCGCTGCTGGCGCGGGCACGCGGAGGCGGGCACATCGCGCAGGTCGAGGTGAGCGCCGAGCGAGCCGGTCTGCTCGCCGTCTCCCAGTACCTGGCCGCCGCCGGGGCCGAGGAGGGCGAGGCCGCCGAACTGGCCCCGGGCGGACCGCCGTTCACGTCGGCCGACGGTACCGTCTTCGAGCTGGAGACACTCGACCCGGGGGTGTGGGCGGCGTTCTGGCGCGCCCTCGATGCCCCCCAGGAGGCGATACGCCGGGGGTGGCGGCCCTTCCAGTTCCGGTACGCCACGGCCTGCGCGCCCTTCCCGCAGGCGCTGGACGAAGCGGCGCGGGCGAGTTCCTGGGAGCGGATCCGGCACGCCGCCGACTCATCCGGCGCCGATGTGTGCCCGCTGCGGTCGCTGGCCGAGCGGGCGGCCGAGTACGACGGGTCGGCGCCCTGGGAGCTGACCCCGCACCACACCCCGCACCACACCACGTACTCCCCCACAAGAGCCACCGACGGCCTGCCCCTCGCCGGATTCACCGTCCTCGAAGCCGGCCGCCGCATCCAGGCCCCGCTCACCGCCCATCTCCTTGGCCTGCTGGGCGCGGAGGTCATCCGGATCGAGCCGCCGGGCGGCGATCCGTTGCGCGGTATGCCACCCGCCTGTTCGGGGATCTCCGCGCGGTGGCTCGCGCTGAACCGGGGCAAGAAGGCCGTCGAGGTGGACATCAAGTCCGCTGCGGACCGGGAGCGGTTGCGGGAGATGGCCGCCGACGCCGATGTCTTCCTGCACAACTGGGCGCCGGGCAAAGCCGCCCAGCTCGGCCTCGACCACGAGCACCTGGCCGCGGCCAGCCCCGCGCTGGTCTACGCGTACACCAGCGGCTGGGCGGACCGGCTGCCCGACGCCCCGATGGGCACCGACTTCATGGTGCAGGCCCGTACCGGGGTGGGCGAGGCCGTGCGGCCCGCCGACGAACCGCCCGCGCCGTCCCTGATGACACTGCTCGACGTCCTCGGCGGACTGCTCGGAGCCGAGGCGATCACGGCGGCACTGCTGCTGCGGGAACGCTCCAGCAGCGGAGTACGCGTCGACTCCTCACTGCTCGGCGCCGCCGACGTGCTCACCGCACCCGCCCGCGCCCGGGCCGTACAGGGGCTCGACCCGCGCCGGCCTGCCGGGTTCCGTCGCCCGCTGCGCACCGCCGACGGCTGGATCGCCCTCGCGGACCACTCCGCGCTCCCGTACGACGTGGCCGAACTGTCCACCGGTCAGGCGCTGAAGCGGCTGCGCGACCGCGGCCTGGCCGGCGTCCCGGTCGTCACCGACCTCGCCGGTCTTCTGTCCTCCGGCCCGATCAGCCGCGACGCACACGGCGCCCCCGCCGTCCCCACCCCCTGGAGCTTCGTATGACCGTGGACCTGCACGACCTGCTGCCCGCCGACCTGCGCCGCTCCTGGGTGGTCGACGGCACCTGCCCCGACCTCGACCTCTACAGCCTCTACCGCGCCCACCAGATCGCCGACCTGCACCGCACCGCGGTCATCGACGCCAAGGGAAAACTCTGTTACACCGCCCTCGACCGCAAGGTGCGATGTCTGGCCGCCGGGCTGTCCGGGCTCGGCATACGCGCCGGTGACGTGGTCGGCATACAACTCCCCAATGGACGGAGTGCCGTCATCGCCGACCTCGCCCTGGCCGCTCTGGGCGCGGTCGCGCTGCCCTTCCCGGTCGGCCGCGGCGGCAGCGAGGCGGCCTCGCTGCTACGCAGATCAGAAGCGGTCGCCGTCATCGCCGCCACCGAGCACCACGGCAACCACCACGCCGCCGGCCTGCTCGCACTGACCGGTGAGCTGCCCGCCCTGCACACCGTGATCGCCGCCGGGCGCGATGCCCCGGAGGGAACCGTCGCCCTCTCCGCGCTCCTGCGCACCGACCCCGCGTCCTTCGGCCCGGCCCGCCCCGACCCCGGCTCGGCCGCCCGTATCCTCGTCTCCTCCGGCTCCGAGGCCGAGCCGAAGATGGTGGCGTACTCACACAACGCGCTGGCCGGCGGGCGCGGCAACTTCCTCGCCTCCCTCATGCCCGACGGGCAGCCGCCGCGCTGCCTCTTCCTCGTACCGCTGGCATCCGCGTTCGGCAGCAACGGCACCGCCGTCACGCTCGCCCGGCACGGCGGAACGCTCGTCCTGCTCGACCACTTCACCCCTGAGGCCGCCCTGGACGCGCTGGCCGCACACGAGCCCACCCACGTCCTGGGCGTACCGACCATGATCCGGATGATGCTGGACCGGATCGCGGAGGGACACCACCCGTCGTTCACTCCCCCGACAGCCGTCATCGTCGGCGGCTCACCGCTGGACGAGGCGACGGCTGAGGAAGCCCGCCGGGTCTTCGGCTGCCCTGTCGTGAACCTCTACGGCTCGGCCGACGGCGTCAACTGCCATACCGGACTGTCCGACGAGCCCCTGCGCGGGGAAGGGCCCGGCGTCCTCGCGGGCCATCCTGACCCGCGTGTCGCCGACATACGCATAGCCGTCCCGGGCACACCCGAACTGGAAGAGGCACCGCAGGGCTCCATCGGCGAGATCGTCGCCCGCGGCCCGATGACCCCGCTCTGCTACGTCGCCGCCCCCGATCTCGACGCCCGTTACCGCACTGCCGACGGCTGGGTACGCACCGGCGACCTCGGCCTCATCGAGGACGACGGAAACCTGCGGATCGTCGGCCGTCTGAAGGACGTCGTCATCCGGGGCGGGGCCAACATCAGCCCGGCCGAGGTGGAGATCGAGCTCGCCGCGCACCCCCTCGTACGGGACGTGGTGTGCGTCGGCGTGCCGGATCCGCTGATGGGCGAACGGCTCGCGGCCTGCGTCGTGCCGCGTGGTCAGGCCCCCGCCCTGGAGGAACTGTCCGCCCATCTGGACGCGCGCGGCCTGGAGCGGCGCAAGCACCCGGAGCGTCTGCTGGTCGTCACGGAACTGCCGCTGACCCCGGCGGGCAAGCCGGACCGGGCGCTGCTGCGGGAGCGGTGCTCCGCACGGATGCCGGAATCCGTCGCGCAGGCCGTCGCGCAGGCCGTCTGACCATACGGGAACGGGCCGCCCGGGATCTCCGGGCGGCCCCGCACTCACATCAGGAAGAGCACCTCAGGAAGAGGTCATCGCCTTTTTGATCGTCTCTCCGGCATTCCGGTAGACAGCCATCAGGTCCAGGTCTTTGCCCGGATAGTTGACGATCTCCATCTGCTGCGCCCCCGAGTCGGGCAGCACCTCACCCGTCGTCATGTGCACGTTCTCGAAGACGTACGCGGGCTTCTTCTTCGCCAGGTCGGACAACTGCTGGGCGGTCACGGCCTCAGGGCCGTACATGCCGCGCACTTCCGCGCCCGCCATCTTCGCCGACCAGACGGAGAAGACCTGGGCGACGACCGCCGGGGCCTTGCCGTCCGGCCACGCGTCCTTCAACTCCTTCTGCAGCGTGCCGTACTCGCTCTTGAAGGACGTGTCCCACTGCGCGGCTGCGTCCGCAGTCCCGAACAGCTTGCCCAGGCGCGTGACTTCGGCGCTCGCTTTGTCGGCGTCGTTGTCGAGGTTGACCTCGACCAGCTTCGCGTCCGACCCGGCGGCCTCCTTGATCTGCGCCGCGTACGGCTCGAAGGGGGCGTAGAGCACGAAGTCGGCGCCCGCGACCGCCGCGAGGTCGGACGGCTTGGGGTCGTAGTCCGGAGCGTGCTGCGCGGACGACGGGACGATGACCTTCACGTCCTTGGCACCGGCGGCCTTGGCGAAGGCACCCTCCCAGGTGGTGGTGGCCACGACGACGGGAGCACCGTCGTTCTTCTTCCCGCTTGTGTCAGCGCTGTCGGCCTTGTCGGAGCCGCACGCGGTGACGGTCAGCGCGAGCACGGCACTCAGGCTCAGTGCGAGGACGGAAGGGACACGGACGATGCGGACGCGGACGATGCGGACGCGGATGCGCGCCATGAGCTGATTCTCCGTTCGGGGATGAGATGGACGGCCAGGACCACAGCTCCGGCCGTCAGAACGAGCACGGGCCCGGGCGGCCAGTCGAGCTTCAGCGCGACCAGGAACCCGGTGAGGTTCACGACGACGCCGATGCCCACCGCCCAGACGGTGATGGACTTCAAGGAGGTGCCCAACCGCCGCGCGGCCAGCGCGGGCAACAAGGTCAGCGCGTCGACGAGCAGCGCGCCGGTCAGCTTGATCGCCCCGGCGACGGACACCGCGACGAGCACGAGGAGCAGGAGAGTGAGCAGGTCGACGCGCACCCCGGAGGAGAGGGCGAGTTCGCGGTCGTAGAGCAGGAGCGCCAGGTCACGGCGGCGCCACCAGAACAGCGCCGGTACGACAACGGCGAGCGCCCCGAGCAGCCACAGATCGGCCGTGCCCACCGACAGGATCGAGCCCCACAGCAGCGCGAACGCGCCCTGCGCGTTGACCCCGGACACCGACAGCACCAGCAGCGCCGCGGCGATCGCCAGACTCATCAGCAGACCCATCGCACCCGACAGGCCATCCGGTGTCCGGGCGAGCGGCGCGACCCCGGCGCCCGCGAGAGCGCAGCCGAGAAGCGCACACAGCATAGGATCGAGCCCGGTCAGCAGCCCGACCGCGATGCCCAGCAGCGCGACGTGCATCATCGCGAACCGCACCGGCATGATGTCGAGCCCGACGATCACAACGCCGATCACGGGAAGGCCGATCGCGGCCAACAGCAGGGCGGCACCGGCCCGCTGGACCGGTATGAGCTGAAGGAGCTGCCCGAGGTCGGCGGCGGCAAGGCTGTTCACCGGACCTCCCGCAGCCGCCCGGCGGCCATCTCCAGCACCCGGTCACAGCGGTCGGCCAGCGCCCGGTCGTGAGTGACGACCACGACGGTCACCGGCAGGGACAGCAGGACGTCGGCGGCCTCCTCCTGCCCGGCGAAGTCAAGGGCGGCGGTGGGCTCGTCGGCCAGCAGTACCCCCGCCCCGGCGGCGACACAGCCGACCGCTCGGGCCAGATACATGCGCTGCAACTGGCCCCCCGACAGTGTGTGCAGCGGGCGGCCGGTCAGTGACCCGACCCCCAGCTTCTCCGCCGCCTCCTCGGCTTGACCGGCCGCCCCGCTGCTCGCCAGCAACTCGCGCGCGAGCAGCGGGAAACGGCCCACCGCGGGCTTCTGCGGAACCCAGGCACACGCCCGGCGCCGCCACGCCCACTCGGCCGTGGTCCCAGTGCCCCGGCCACCGACCAGGATCTGTCCGCCGGCCTGGCGGTGCAGGCCCATCACGGCACGGATCAGCGTGGTCTTGCCCGACCCGTTGGTGCCGGTCAGCGCCACCCGCCCGCCCGCCTCGATGTCGAGGTCCACACCGCGTACGGCCTCGACGCGACCGTGCCGGCAGGCGACCTCACGCATCCGCACATCCAGACCTTCCATCCCGCCTCCTGCTCGTTTCCCGAGAGGAGTCGGAGCGGGAGGCCGGTGAGTTCCCGGCGAACGGGCAAATCCACGAAGGCCCACGACGTGGCATCCGATGCCAGTGCCGGAACCCCGCCGTACCTGCCTCGGACAGTCGCCGGCACGGCCGCACCGTCGCGGCATGGGACCGAACGGCACCGAACGCGGCCCGCCCTCGGCCGGTGAGCGTCCCACCCGGTTTCCGCAGCCGAGACGGCTGCGAGGGAGCCCCGTACGCCGGCCGCCTCAGCGGTCGGTCACACGGTGATGACGACCTTCGCGACCTCGTCGCCACCCTGATGGACGGGATCGCACCGCGACCCCGACCTGGACGCCGCAGGGTCAGTCGTGCGGGTCCGTGCCGTTGAGGCGGTGGTCGGCCAGGCTCAGAGCCTCCTCGACGACCCGGCGCAGATGCCCGTCGGGGAGCTCGTAGATCATGCGCCGCCCTTCCCTGCGTACCGTCACCAGCCCGGCCAGCCGCAGCTTGGCCAGGTGCTGGCTGACCGCCGGTCGGGCGACGTCGCAGGCGGCCGTGAGCGTCGTGACATCCGCCGCACCTTTGCCCAGGGTATGCAGCAGCGCCAGGCGGGTGCGATCGGCGAGAAGGCCGAGGACGTGGGCCGCATGCGCGAACTGCTCGCCGCCCGGCTCTTGCGGGTGCGAACCGTGCGCAGGTGATAGGTGCATGCGTGCGCTCATACGCACATAATGGTGGAGGGCACACCCTCGTGTCCACCTCTGCCCCCGCGTCGGAAGGCCGGTTTCGTGAGCGAGCAGCACGGACACACCCACCCGCACGAGCACCCCCACGACCACGGCCAGGGACAGAAGCATGGCAAGCGCCGTTGGGCGCGGTGGCGGCACCAGGCCGGGCATCTGATCAAGCCGCACTCGCACGAGTCCGCCGACAAGGTCGACCGCGCGCTGGAGTCTTCGACCAAGGGCATGCGGGCGCTGTGGACCTCGCTGGCCGTGCTCGGAGTGACGGCGGCGGCGCAGGCGGTCGTCGTGGTGCTGTCCGGTTCGGTGGCGCTGCTGGGCGACACCGTCCACAACGCCGCCGACGCCCTGACCGCGCTGCCGCTCGGCGTCGCCTTCATACTCGGCCGCCGCGCCGCCAACCGGCGTTTCACCTACGGCTACGGGCGTGCCGAGGACCTGGCCGGCATCGTCATCGTGCTGACCATCGCGGCCTCGGCCGCCTTCGCCGCCTGGACCGCGATCGACCGGCTGCTGAACCCGCGGGAGATCAGTTATCTGCCCGCCGTCGCCGCAGCCGCCGTGATCGGCTTCATCGGCAACGAGTGGGTGGCCCGCTACCGCATCCGCGTCGGACGTGAGATCGGCTCGGCCGCCCTGGTGGCCGACGGGCTGCATGCCCGCACCGACGGATTCACCTCCCTCGCGGTGCTGCTGGGAGCGGGCGGCGCGGCCATTGGTTGGCAGCTCGCCGACCCCCTCGTGGGCCTGGTCATCACCGCCGCGATACTCCTGGTCCTGCGCGACGCGTGCCGCGAGGTGTTCCGCCGGATCATGGACGCCGTCGACCCGGCCCTGGTCGATGCCGCCGAGAACGCGCTGGAAGAGGTGCCGGGCGTACGAGCGGTGGGCGAGCTGCGGCTGCGCTGGATCGGCCACCGGCTGCGCGCCGAGGTCGCCGTCGTCGTGGACGGGGAGCTGACCGTACGAGAGGCGCACCAGGTGGCCGTCGACGCCGAGCACGCCCTGCTGCACGCGGTACCGAGACTGACGGCGGCCCTGGTCCACGCCGATCCGGCACCGGCGCCGGGCGCACCCGACCCGCATCTGGCCCTGGCGCATCACGGGTCTCAGTCCGCGGCCGGGGCCCGGTCCAAGTAGGGGCCGGGAGGCTGCCCGGCGGAGGCGGGTCCGAGCGCTCGTACGGCGGCGGCTGCCGACTTGCCCCGATACTCGCAGCGGGCACTGACACTCCACCCGCCACTCCACCCGCTCGGCCATGGAGTCCGTTGGGGACCGAATCCGGAACCCCGGGTCACGCGGTGCGGCGGTACTCCATGATGGGGCAGCCATGTCATGGACCATCAGCACTCGTGCCGCGCGCCGCATCGGCGAGGAACCGATGACGGGCGTGCTGGTGTGTGCTGTGCGGGCGGGGGTCTTCACCGCGGTCGGCACGGGACTCGCCGTCACTGGGCATCACTTGGTCTCCGGCCATCCGGTGCCGTGGCGTGCCGCCTTGCTCGCCGGCGTGCTGCTCTTCGCCTTGGCGGTGCCGGCCGTGCGCTCCGAGCGGTCACTGCCTGCCGTGATCGCGGCCACCGCGGGGGCTCAGGGTGCCCTGCACATGTGGTTCGTACGGGCCGAAGGGCACGGCGCGCCGAATCCGCACGCGGTGGCCCACCACGGCGGTCCGCACGAGGCATGGCATGCCGGCCTTCACGGCACATCCATGACGGCGGCCCATATTGCCGCGGCCCTGCTGGTGGCCTGGTGCATGCAGCGCGCCGACGCCGCCAGCCGGTCCCTCGGGCAGCGCCTCGGCGAGGTGCTCGGCGACTTCTTCGTACGGCTGTCGCCGAGGGGTCCCTTGGCGGCTGTGCCGCACGTGCTGCGGCCGGTACGGGCACGGGCGCAGGCGCCCCCGCGCAACTCCCTGGTTCTGGCGCACGCGGTCATGCGCCGAGGCCCTCCGGCGGAATTCGCTCTCGCCGTCTGACCTCGGGGGCGCGTTCCGGCGCGCCCGCACAGCCCCACACCACTATGGGAGTCACCCGTGTCTCGCAGCACTACGGCGCGCACCGCGCGCCGTCTCTTCGTCGTCACCGCCGCCGTCCTCGCCGCCTCCGTCGCCCTCGCCGTCCCGGCGTCGGCGCATGTAGAGGTCGAGGCGGAAGGCGCCGCCGCCCTCGCCGAGAACGTCACGCTGAACTTCACGGCCGAGTCGGAGTCCGGCAAGGCCGGGATCACCAAGCTGGAGGTGATCCTCCCCGAGGGAATGGCCCCGGCCGACATCACCTACAAGGAGGGCCCCACCGGCTGGAAGCTGGCCCTCACAGACCTCGGTTACGCGGTGTCGGGTCCGGCCCTCGCCACGGGCAAGGACGCCGCGCACTCCGTGACCGTCAGGCAGCTCCCGGACGCCAAGTCCCTGGCGTTCAAGACCCTGCAGACCTACAGCGACGGCCGGTTGGATCGCTGGATCGAGCTGGAGAAGTCCGGCGGCGGGCACGGGCACGGCCACTCCGCCCCGATCCTTGAACTGAAGCCCGCAGCTCCCGGGGCCAAGCCCGTCAGCCCCCGCCCCACCCCCAGCCCGAGTGCCGAGCCGACGACAGCGGCCCCGTCCACAGCCGCGCCGAGCACTCCTGCCGCCGTGGACGACAAGGCGGGCGACAAGGCGGGCGACAAGGCCGCGGCGGAGAAGTCGGACGCCGGTTCGTCGCCCGCGCTGCCGATCGCCATCGGTGTCGTAGTGCTCGCGGCCCTGGCCGGCGGCGCGTGGTGGTGGAAGCGCCGCAGCACGGCAGGCAGCGCCTGAACAATGGCCCCCGGCGGTCCGCGGCCCGTATCCAGGGCGCGCGGACCGCAGGGCGGCCTGCGGTCAGAAATTCTTGATGAGCCAGGTCGCCAGCCACAGTGCGACGGCCAGCGCCGCACACAGGCCGAGCACCTGGGTGAAACGGGTCAGGATCCTCCGCATGATGCCCGCCTTGGAACGGAGAGGAATGTACGGCTCCCACTCTGCACGCCTACCCATCCTGGCGGAGCCCGAGCCGGATGATCCCCGGCACCCCGGGTAGACGGGCAGCCAAGGCACAACCCGGAGGTCGTCGGATGTGCATGATCTGATGGGCCCTTCCGGACCGGGTGCTACTCGCCGTGGCGCGTGAGGAGGTGCAATCCGAGGTCGGGATTCCCCGCGGGCCGCATGGCCAGCCCGGCTTCGGCGGCCTCCTCGGCCAGTTGGCTCTCGCTCGCCACCCACCAGCGATAGTCGACCGTGACCTCCGACAGCGGCAGACCGTCCCGCAGGACGCGGTAGTCCATGTGCCAGGTGATCTCGTCCTGCCCCGATGGCTCCGCGGTGGCCCATCCCTCGTAGTGGAGTGCGCCCACGGTCACCGAAGCCATCCGGGTGCGCGGAACCCGCTGGGGCGTAAAGGGCGGAGCGACACCGACGATGAGCGCGCCGCCGGGGGCGAGTGCGCGTGCGGCGCTCCTCCACAGCGCCCGCCGTTCGGCCGGAGGCAGGTGCCCCAGCACGTTCACCGCGACGATCGCGCGCAGAGCGTCAGGCAGCGGGGCGTGTGCGGCGTCTTCCGCCAGTACGGTGACGCGACCGCGGAGTTGGGGGTCGTCATGGACGCGTGCCAGTAGCACGGCGC
Source organism: Streptomyces sp. NPDC052236 (assembly GCF_044548015.1). NCBI lineage: Bacteria > Bacillati > Actinomycetota > Actinomycetes > Kitasatosporales > Streptomycetaceae > Streptomyces > Streptomyces sp. NPDC052236. The sequence goes on from NZ_JBIUBL010000006.1 coordinate 28,591, forward strand.
GCATCGCGGAAGAGGGCTCGACCGCCAGCACAGGATCACCGCCCGGAAGCGCCGCACAGATGGCCCGGACCCCCCGGCCCGTACCGGCACCGACATCGACCACGGGGCCAGGCCCGGCCTTCACCTGCTGGAGCGCTTCGGCCAGTGCCGGACCAAGGGACTGCCAGGTCTCGGCGATCATGAGGTCGAGGTACTCGGCTGAGCGTTCGTACGGATCCAGCACAGCGGCAACCCCCGAAGCAGCGAGAGAAAGATGACTTTCATTTTCACCTAGGCGGCAACCGGAACGCAACAGCTGCATCAACGCGCACGAGCGTGAAACAGCCGAAAGGCCAATCGTACGGAGGCACTGCCGCCGCACCCCACCTGAGCAGCAGGAACACCGTTGGGTGAGGGGTGCGGCGGACCGTGGGACTTCTCTGGGACTTTGCGCCGAGACCGGGCTGCTTCCGCAGCGTGCCGGAACCGTGGACCAGTCTCCGCGGCAGCCGGTCCGCCGCCGGTCTCCTACTTGTCCCAGATCTTGCGGTATGCCTGGCGGTAGCCCTCGGAGTCCCAGGACAACGCGCCGCCGCTGTTCGCCGCGGTGGTGATGTGGGCGGGTGCGACGTATCCGCTGGCCGGCTCGCCGGCGAAGGAGCGGTTGAACTCGTCGATGATCTGCCAGCCCTGTTCGGACAGGGGCTCAGGCACGGTGGCAGCCTGGAACTGCTTGCTGTTGATCCGCTGGAAGGCCGACGGGTCGCCGTCACCGGCGCCGATGTTGAACGGGGCGTCTGCGCCCTGTTTGCCGGCGGCGCGCAGGGCCGGTCCCGCGTGGTCGAAGTACAGGTCGTTGATGGCGACGGAGTGGGTCCACTGGGAGCCGAAGCGGGAGAGCAGGGAGGAGACTTCCTCGATGGTGCGGCTGTTGGCCTCGGGGATGGGGATGTTCTCGTAACTCAGCAGTGAGACCTCGGCGCAGGTGGCGAGTTCCTTCTTGATCAGTTCGGATTTGCGCTTGGCGAAGGGTATCGAGGTGTCGGTGAACAGGACCACGCCCGCGCGGCCGTTGGACCGGGCGATGATCCAGTCGGCGCTGATCTTCGCGACGTCCTCGACCTTGGTGGTGATGTTGCTGAAGAGCTTCGGGGTCCGGCTGGGGCCCGGCACGGTGACGGCGTGCCATCCGACCAGCGGGATGCCGGCGGCCTCGGCCCGCCGAACCTGCTGGGCGGTGGATTCGGGGTCGAAGCCGCTGACGACGATGCCAGAGGGTTCAAGGGCGAGGGCTTCGCTGAAGGCGGCCTTGATGCCGTCGGGGGTGCCGCTGCCGTTAATGGTGCGGACGCGCCAGCCGAGGACCTTGGCGGCCTCCTCGACACCCTTGGCGACTCCCGCGACGCCGGGGTTCGACAGGGTCTGGGCGACGTAGACGATGGTCTTGCCGGGAACGGCCTTGGGGCCGGTGGTGGGGCCGGTCCAGGGGGCGTTCACGTCTTCGGCCTTCTTGACGGCCTTCTCGGCGGCGGCGAAGACGGTGGGGCAGCCGGGTCTGGAGGAGCCGGCGGACTCGGTGGTGGTCGAACCGCTCTCGCAGCCGGCGACGGCGGTGGCCACGGCCAGGAGCGCGGCGGATGTCACGGCCGCCTTGCGGGTGGGGTGCACGGGGTCTCCTCAAAAGGCAGGGGAGGATACGGACGGGGGTGGGGGAGCAGACAGGCTACGGGTGCTGACGGCTCCGGCACGCGGCCCCCCGTCGGGAGGAGAGAACCGCGAGGCGCCGGTCCGCGCGAACTCCCGGGCCAGGCACCGGATATCCGGCGGCATCGATCATTTACGGCCGCGGCGCGCGTCTCAACAGACGAAACAGCGCGGTCCGTAGACGCTCTATGAACAACTTGTAACCAACTCTTGATGGCATATGTCTTGTAAGCGATCACACAACCGGTAGTGTCCGCACGGCTGGTTGACACGTGACACGCGCGATTCCCCCGCTCGCATTGGAGTGCGGCTTCGAGAGCGTCACGCGCCACCGGCCGTCGGCGGTCCGGCAGCGACGACACCTCGGTCACCGCTCAGGAGCACATTGAAGGAGGCCTGGGTGTCTGTGAACACAGTGGACCCGCCACTCGAACCCGACCCGCCCGGGCGGGCACCCCTGACACCGAGATTTCGCCGGAAGGCGGGGGCACTTTTCGACCGATGGCCGTTCCGGCGGAAGCTCAACGTCTTCGTGATCGTGCCCGTCGCGGTCGTCGGCGTGCTGCTGGGCATCGGAGTCAACAGCCAGGTACAGCAGGCCCGGGCGGCCGACCGGGTCGCCGAGCTGGTCCGCGACAGCGAGCAGGTCGCGCGACTGATCAACGATGTGCAGGCAGAACACCGGCAGGCGCTGCTGCTGTCCGTGCAGTACGAGTCGGTCCGCCCCGGAGCCGCCCTACCGTCGGCCGCCGCCTACCGGCAGGCGCAGCGGGCCACCGACGCGCAGGTCACCGCCGTGCGTTCCGCGTTCGGGCCGGGCCTGCCGGACGAGGAGGCGCAGGCGCTCGAGTACATCCGCGGCCTCGTCGTCCTGCGCGAGAAGGCCGAACGGGGCTCGGTCTCCGCCGCCAACATCGACCCCGCGTACGCCTCCGCGGTCGACTACCTGATCGACGGCATCGGTCTCGACCACTTCTCCGGCACCTCGTCGTCCACGGTCACCAATCTGCTCGACGCGGTACTGCGCGCCGACGCCGCCCACGCGGCCTTCGAGAGCGGCGTGTTCTCCGCCCAGACCCGTGACGCCAACGCCCTCACCGAGTACACCCGCGCTGTCGGCGCCCGCGAGCTCTACCACCACCAGGCGGAACGATTCAGCCGGATCGCCGCCCCGGAGCAGATCCTGAGAATGGGCGGCATCGAGCGCAGTGCCGAGGAGCACGGCATCGAGTCCCAGTTCGCGGAGCTGCAGATCGATCCGACTTCGCTGCAGGCCCAGACGCCGCAGCAGCTGCGCAAGTCGATCACCGCGGGAGCACAGCAGGCGGAGACCCGCCTCGGCATCACCGGGTCGCTGATCGGGCAGATCGCCGCCCGGGCCGACGACATCTCCGAGAACGCCCTGCGCAAGGCACTGGCCATGCTGGGTCTGGCCCTCCTCGGTTTCGCCGTGTGGCTGGCCTTCTCCGTCCTGGTCCGGCGCTCGGTCGTACGCCCCCTGGCGGCCCTGACCGGCGCCGCCCAGCAGGTGGTCGACGTGGCGGGTGCGGAACTCGACCGGGTCGCGGACGACGAATCCGCCGACAGCACGCCCCTGCGGCCACGGATGATCCCGGTCCCGGTCCGCGACGAGATCGGCGACCTGGCCGAGGCGTTCAACCGGGTGCAGGTCACCGCCGCCCGACTGCTGGAACGGCAGGTGCTGAGCCGCCGCAACGTCGCCGAGATGTTCGGCAACGTCGGACGCCGGGTCAGCAACCTGACCTCCCGTCAGCTCACGCTGATCGACGCCGTCGAACGCGAGGAGACCGACCCCGATATCCTCGAACGGCTCTACCGCATCGACCACATCGCCGTACGCCTCCAGCGCAACGCCGACAGCCTGATGCTGCTTGCCGGGATCCGGGAGACGGGCGTCGAGACGCGGCCGACCACCCTGGCCAACGTCATACGGGCGGGGCTCGGCCAGATCGAGGGATACCAGCGGGTGTCCCTGCGGTCCGAGACGGAGGTCACCGTCGCGCCCGACATCATCGGCGACCTGACCCTGATGGTCGCCGAACTGCTGGAGAACGCGGTCGGGTTCTCGCCCTCGCACACGCGCGTCGAGGTGGCCGTCCGGCCCGGTACCGACGTCACCGCGGACGGCGGTGCGCTGATCGAGGTGATCGACCACGGCCTCGGCATGGGCGCGGAACGCCTCGCGGAGGAGAACGCCCGGCTGATCCGGCGGGAACGGCTGGACCTCGTACCGACCAAGGTGCTCGGCCTGTTCGTGGTCGGCAGTCTCGCCCGGCGCTGGGGCGTACAGGTGACCCTGAGCCGTACGCCGGGCGGCGGGGTCACCAGCACTGTCTGGATCCCCTCCACGCTGCTGCTGACCATGAGCCCTGTGGACCTCACGCCGCCCTCCGTCACGGGCCCGGCCGGGACCGTGACGGCGCTTCCGGCGAAGCAGGAGCCAGAGCAGGAGCAGGGACCAGAGCCGGAGCCGGAGAGCGGGCAGGAGCAGGAAACCGTCGCGGCTGTGCCCCCGCCCGTACCGGCTCCCGCGACCGCCGCCCCCGAACGGTGGGCCCCGTTGCCGCCGGGTGGCCTCCCCCGACGCGTCCCCGCCCGCACCGGCGCGGCGCGGACCGCCGCTGCCTCCGACGAGCCGCCCGCGCCGGATGCTTCCCGGCCGCTGCGGCGGCGGGTACGGGGCGCGGCACTCGCCATGACCACCACACCGGCGGACCGCGGGACCCCGGCCGTACGGCAGCCCGTCGACGCCGACGCGGTCCGCTCGGAACTCGACGAGTTCGAGGCCGCTGTACGCAGGGCGGAGCAGGACAGTGCCCTCGCCCGGACGGAATCAGCACCATCGCCACACCAGGAATCACAGAAGGAGTCGGGCAGTGACCACGTCGACAGGTGACAGCAGTCCCGAGCGGGCGGAATCAACCGACCTGCGAGCCGCCGCGGCCGATTTCACCTGGCTGCTCGACCGGTTCGCCACGGAGACCGCAGGCGTCGTCGACGCGATCGCGGTGTCGTCCGACGGCCTCCTGATCGCGGTCTCCCAACTGCGCGACCAGGCCGACTCCGAACGGCTCGCCGCGATCGTGTCCGGCATCACGAGTCTCGCCGCGGGCGCGTCCGGCAACTACGGCCTGGGCTCCCTGAACAAGGTGATCATCGACCTGGAGAGCGGCCATGTGCTGGTGTCGGCCATCGGCAGCGGCGCCGTCCTCGGGGTGGTCACCTCGAAGGAGGCGAAGCTGGGCAATATCGCCTACGAGATGACCCTCTTCGCCAACCGGGCCGGCGCGGCGCTCACCCCCCAACTGGTACTGGAGCTGAAGAAGAACGTCGGGGCCGCACCGGCCGGCTGACCCGTCCCCGAGGCCAGGATCACGGATACGGGACGGAGGAAGGGATCGTGATGGCCGTCGGTGGAGCAGCACCACACGAGGCGTCGGGGGACGCGTGGGAGTCGCCGGAGCCGGTTGGCCGCGCCCCGGCGATCCGGCCGTTCCTGCTGACGGCCGGCCGGGTTTCGGGGGGTGGAACCGGGCCGCCGATCCCGATCGAGACCCAGGTCGTGTCGACCTCGGACGGGCTCTTGGGCCTCGGCTCTCTCACTTTCGAAAACCACGACATCGTCGCCGCCTGCCGACGGCCGCAGTCGGTGGCGGAACTGGCCGCCCGGCTGCGACTGCACCTCAACGTTGTCCGGGTGCTGGCCGAGGACCTGTGTGCCGCCGGGCATCTGGCGATCTACCTGCCGAACGCCAGGACAGCCCAGGACATCTCCGTACTGCGAAGGGTTATCGATGGTCTCCGCGCCGTACCCGACTCACGGGGCACACGCTCCGACACCGGTTGAACAGCCGCCGCTGCCGGTCAAGCTGGTCATCGCCGGCGGCTTCGGGGTCGGCAAGACCACGGCCGTGGGCGCGATCTCCGAGATACGACCGCTCACCACGGAGGCCGCGATAACCGAGGTCGCGGCGGGCGTGGACGATCTCACCCACACGCCCGGCAAGACGACCACCACGGTCGCCATGGACTTCGGCTGCATCACGATCGACCCGACCCTGAAGGTCTATCTGTTCGGCACGCCGGGCCAGGACCGGTTCGGTTTCATGTGGGACGACGTGGCCGAGGGCGCCCTCGGCGGTCTGGTGATCGTGGACACCCGCCGCCTGGACGACTGTTATGCGGCGGTGGACTACTTCGAGCACAGGGACATCCCGTTCGCTGTCGCCGTCAACGCGTTCGACGGGGAGGTCGAGCACGACCTGGACGAGGTGCGGTGGGCCCTGGACATCTCCGAGCACGTACCGCTGATCGTCTTCGACGCACGGAAGACGGGCTCGGTACGGGACGCGCTGCTGGTTGTACTCGAAGTCGCTCTGTCCCGCGCCGAACTGGCGGCAGCGAACTGATCCGGCCGGGCAGGGCCGGGGCCGGGGCCGGCCACTACGGTGGCGGGGTTGCCGTCGCGATGCGGGGATCGAGGAGGATCGGCTCATGGGGCTGTGGTGGGGCAGGGCCTTGGACGCCGCCGGGATCGACACGGTCGCCCTGCGCGGCGACTACACACGGCAGCGCATACTCGTCGCCCGCTACCGGCCCAGTGCCTATCTGGCCACTCGCCTGCTGGTGGCCCGCCACCTCCTCCCCCACCTGCTGACGGTCACCGCCTTCATGCACCGCACCGACAGCCTCCTCGACAGCGGCCCGGAAGCCGGGCGCGCCGCCGCCTTCGCGCACTGGGAGAAACAGGTCCGCGAGGGGGTGTCGACCGGCGCCGACGACCACCCTGACATCCGGCCCCTGGTGCACACCATCGCCGCGCACCCACCGTTGCGTACCCGCGTACTGGACTTCCTCGCTGCCGCTCCGACTGACCTCGACTTCGCCGGATTCGCCACCGAGGCGGACTACCAGTCCTACCTCGACGCCTATGCGCTCCCCGCTTTCATGCTGATCGCCGGCCTCCTGGTGGGTGAGGACACCCCGGCCGGTTACCGCGAGGCGTGCCGTACGTACATCGACGGCAGCCAGCGCCTCGACTTCGCCAACGATCTGGCCGAAGACCTCGCAGAGGGGCGCCTCAACCTCCCCCAGGACACCCTCGACGCATACGGAGTCACCCGCGCGGACCTGGAGTCCGCCCGGGACACCTCCGGCACGCGCGCTCTGCTGGACCATGTCCTCGGCCAGGCACGTCAGTCCCTGGCTGCCGGACGGCCGCTGGCCGACCTCGTACCGCCCGAAGGCCGGCCGCTTTTCCGCGCCATGATCGGCATCGAGGATCTCACGGCCGTGGCGGCGCGGGCAAAGGGGGCGGCCCTGCTGCACGGCTCGGCCCGACCGCCCCTGCCCGCGACCCTGAGCCTTCTGTTCCGCGAACGCCGCTCGCGCTGAACCGCTGAACAGACCTCCCCGTCTCAGCCTCCGGGCCCCTGGACCGTGTAGGAACGTGCCCCGGTCCCGGCCAGCTTGCCGCCCTCCACGATCAGGTACTCCTGGCGGATGGGTCGGCTGTCGAACCAGCACTCCAGAATCTCCCGGACCCCGGCCGCGTAACGGGCCTGCGCGGAGAGCGTCGAACCGGCGACGTGTGGCGTCATTCCCTCGTGCGGCATGGTCCGCCAGGGGTGTTCGGGCTCCGGCGGCTCCGGGTACCAGACATCACCGGCATAGCCGGCCAGCCGGCCGCTTTCGAGGGCGCGCACGACGGCGTCCCTGTTGACGATGAGCGCGCGTGCCGTGTTGACGATGTAGGACCCGCGCTTCATGGCGCCGATCAGGTCGTCGTTGAAGAGGTTGACCGTCTTCGGATGCAAAGGCGCGTGAATCGACAGCACATCCACCGATCCGGCCAGGGAGCGGACATCGGGGTGCCAGGTCGCGCCGAACTCGTTCTCGATCTCCGCGGGCAGCCGCTGCACGTCGGAGTAGTGCAGTGACACGTCGAACGGCTTGAGCCGGCGCAGTACCGCCTGGCCGATCCGGCCGGCCCCCAGGACGCCGACGTCCATCCCTTCCAGGTCGTAGTTCCGGGAGACGCTGTCCGCTACGTTCCAGCCTTTCCTGGTCGTGACCCACTCATGGGCGGGCAGATAGTTGTGGACCAGAGCGAGGATCTGCATGACCGCGTGTTCCGACACGCTGATGCTGTTGCTGAAGGTCACCTCCGCCACCGTGATGTCATGGGCGATGGCGCTGGGGAGGTCCACGTGGTCCGAGCCGATCCCCGCGGTGATCGCCAGCTTCAGCTTCGGAGCCTTGGCGATCCGCTCAGGGGTGAGATAGGCGGGCCAGAAGGGCTGTGAGATCACCACGTCGGAGTCGGGGAGTTCCCGCTCCAATGTGGAGTCCGGACCCTCCTTGTCCGAGGTGAAGATCACGCTGTGGCCCCGTTCCTCCAGGAACCGGCGCAGGCCGAGCTGTCCCGATACGCAGCCGACCAACTCGCCAGGAGTGAAATCGAGTGATTGCGGCGTCGGCGTGGACTGCCCTCCGGGGTAGCTGCTGATGGCGGGAATCGTGTCCCGCGCGTACGAGGGAGGGTAACCATCCACGGGATCGGGATAGAGCACCGTCAGGATCTTTGCCATACCGTCCTCCCTCGACGGGGCCGGCCCAGATACGTGCCTGCGTGTGTACGCTCCGCCGACCTGGTATTTCCACCGTAGTAGCCCCGACTTCCGCGGGCAAAACGAGGCGGTGCGCTCAGCTCATGGGAGACGACAGTCTCAGCGAAGACCGCGGCACAGGGCGGCTATGCGGTCGGCGAGCATGCGGTCGGTGATGGCGGTGCCCGGGACGACGAAGGAGCAGTGGAAGGCGCCTGGGTAGGTGTGGAGTTCCGTGGGGATACCGGCCTGGATGAGGCGGTGGGCGTAGCTGATGCCCTCGTCACGCAGCGGGTCGAACTCGGCGACCGAGATCCAGGCGGGCGGCAGGCCGTTCAAGTCTTCGGCTCTGGCGGGGGCCGCGTAGGGGGAGACTTCGGCCGCGTCACCGAGTGCACCTGTGTAGTGACGCCAGCTGGCCTCCGCGTTGGGACGGTGCCAGACGGGGGTGTCGGTGAAGGCCCGCATGGACGGGGTGTCGAGGCGGTCGTCGAGTTCGGGGACCTCCAGGTGCTGGAAGCACAGCTCCGGGCCGCCCCGGTCCCGGGTGAGGAGCGTGAGCGCGGCGGCAAGGCCACCGCCGGCGCTCTCGCCGTAGACGCCGACACGCGTCGGATCGATGCCCAGGACGGAAGCGTTCTTGGCGACCCACTCCAGCACGGCATAGCAGTCCTCCAGACCTGCCGGGAAGGGGTGCTCGGGGGCGAGCCGGTAGTCAACGGACACCACGACCGCGCCGACGGCGTCGGCGATATGCCGGGCGGAGGCGTCCACGGTGTCCAGGCCGCCCGCTACGAAGCCGCCGCTGTGCAGGCACAGCAGGCCGGGCAGCGGCTCGGTGCGCTCGGCCGGCGCGTAGATCCGGACCGGTACCGGGGCGGTTGCCTCGTCCGTCACCGTCAGGGGACGCGTCGCCTCGTACGGCGGGAGCTGGGCGTAGGTGGCCGACAGCTCGGCGCGCGCGGTGACCGGGTCGGCGAAGTCGATGTCGGGCAGCATCGCTGCCCAGGGGGCCAGCTCGGGGTCGAAGCCGTACGTCATTGTTCCTCCTTGAACGGACTGGCTTGAACGGACTGGCCTCATGGTGCGGCCATGCCCGGTGACAGACCACCCGCCGTACGGCCGCGAAACCGGCTGCCCGGCCCGACCGGCGTCGGTCGGCTCGTATCCCATTCACCCCCTATATGCCGCTTCGGCCACAAGGTAGCGTGCGCTCATGCAAGCGCTGCTGCTACGCCTGAGCGCACTCGACGCCGCCGCGGGGAACGCGGTCCGGGTGATCTCCTTCTTCGACGCCCTGGTACGCAACCGGGCGGACGCCCCCACGCTGGTGCGCGCCGCGGCTCGGCTGGCCGAGCGGCCCTGCGGGCTCAGTGCGCCCGGTGGCGGTGTGCTGCTGCGGGCCACGCCCGACGGCACCGGGCTCGACGCCGCGGGGCCGCCGCCGAACGCCACCACCCATCCGCTGGAAGGCGGGGGCCAGGTGTGGGTGGAGCGGGTCGGAGACACGGCCCTCCCGCTCGACCCGATCCTGCTGGAACGGTTCGCCATAGCCGCGGCCGTACTGCTCGGGCACCAGAATCTGCCCGCTCCCGAACTCGGTGACCCGGCGCTGCTGGAACTGGTGCTCAGCCGGAGCGCCGGCGATGCCGAGCGTGCCCGGGCACTGCATCTGATGGGCGTCGCACCCAGCGCACGGGTGAGAGTGCTGGCCGTGGCCGGCGGAGGCGGGACGGACGTGGCTGCGGCCTGCCGGTCGGCCCGCGCGGCCCACCCGGCTCATCAGGCGGCCCTCGGCGACCTGCACGCGGTGCTCACCGTGGACGGCGGCGAGCTTGGCCTGTCGGCCTCGCCGCCCGGTACGAGGATCGGGGTGGGCGCGTGCGTACCGGCGTCCCAGGCGTGGCGGTCATGGAGCTCCGCCCAGGTTGCCCTGCGATTCACCGGCCAGAGCGGGCCGAACGGCGAAGCGGCCACCGCGCACCTGACCGGAGCGCCGCTGGTGTGGTGGGACAACCTCGGCGCGTTCGCGCTGCTGGCCGAGCAGCTGCCCCTCGCCGCGTTCGCCGAGAGCCCCGATCTGGCCGCGCTGGACAGGGTCATGGCAGAGACGTCCGGGGCGTCCATGCTCCACACCCTGCACGTCTACTGTGCGGCCGAATCGCTGCGCCGCGCGGCGTCCGACCTTCACCTGCACCGCAGTTCGGTCGCCGACCGGCTGACCCGAGCCGAGACCGTGCTGGGTTTCCGGGTCACCACTCCGGCCGGCCGCACCCGGCTCGCCCTTGCTCTCGTCCTGCGCCGCCTGCGCGACAACGGCCCCTCCGACTCCGCGACTGCGGACCCGTAGCCGCGATGACGAGGCTCCGCCCCTGCACCTATGACCGAGGCGGGACTGCGTTCCGCGGGAAGAACGTGATGGGCACGTTCGCGTGGTAGGGGAACTCGCCGCCGGGCAGGCAGTTCTCCTCGCTGTTGGTTCCCAGTCCGTCGCAGTGCTGTTCGCTCAGCCGCATGAAGACCGACGTCGTATGTGGCCCGACGCTCAGCGGACGCAGGGCGGGAGAGGCGAAGAAGGCGAACGGAATCCCGTCCTCGACGGCGACGAGACGCAGGGCCTCTGGTCCGAAGGTATAGCTCCGCTCCTGACGGGTGCCGATGTCCTGGACGATCCGGACCCCGCGGAATTTCGAGATGAAGTCATCCATGGGGTTGACGCGTGAGGGTGTGTAGCCGGCCGGGTACACGGCGCTCTCGGCGTCGGGCGCCGTTCCCCAGCTGGGGAAGGAGCGGACCCACCGTTCGCCTGCGAATGCCTCACGGCAGGCGGGAGGACCGATGACGCGTTCCCTGATGTCGAGCAAGGTGTTGAGATTCGTCCCGCTCGGGCTCAGACAGTTGTGGTCCACGGGAGGGACGGCCTGCGGTTGCGCCTGCGCGGTGGCGCCGCCCGTGACGGTCAGCACCGTCGCGAGCACGGCGCCGGCCACGGCCGCGCGGATCCGGGAGGATGTCATCACGTTGCTGCCTTTCGGCCACGTCGTCCAAGGCCACAGTCGCCGCATCCGGCCGCCGGGACCTTGCTCACGGGCCGAGCATGCCCCGCCGGGACAAGACGCCGTGGTGGACACCGGTCATCCGCCACATGGCTGACGTAGCGTCACGGAAGGGGTGCGGCGGCATCCGTGGGCCTTTGCCGCGAGCGGATCAGGCCCCTGCGCGGTTCCGTGGCGTGGAGAGGCTGAAACCGCGCTGAAACCGTACTGAACCGGCTCGGTCCCAAGCTCTGCGGCATGACGACAACGACCGACGAACTCGCGATCTCAGCCACCGGGTTGCGCAAGTCCTACAGCGAGTCCACCGTTCCTGGACACTGACTGGACACTGAGCGGAGGCCGACGTCACGTCACCGGGTCGAGGAAAGTCAGCACCGAGGCGTCCTCCTCGATCAGCGGGGCGAGTGCGGTGTTGAACGGGCCGCCGTACGGGGCCTTCAGATGTGCCTGGAAGGCGTCCTCGTCCCGGTACACCTCGAAGATCCAGTAGGCGCGCGGGTTGGCCGCCTTGGTGCAGACGTCGAAGGCGAGGTTGCCGTCTTCCTCGCGCACCTTCTTGGCGTAGTCCAGGATCAGGCGGGCGACCTCGTCCTCCGCTCCCTCTCGGGCGGTGAACTCGGCGAGCAGGGTCTTGTTCACAGTGTGGTGTCCTCCGTGGTCGGGATCGGGATCGGGATCAGTCGTGGTAGGAGTCGAGGTGCCAGACGCCGGCCAGGTCCAGCTTCACCGAACCGTTCTCGGCGAAGACCTCCACTCCCTGGCTGGCGGGGTCGGGGAAGATCTGGTCGGTGATCACCGCTTCGCCGCTGCCGCCGAAGACCTCGACGGACGACCAGTCGACAAGGATCCGCAGCTTCACCTTGCCGTTCTTCGCCTGCAGCGGGGCTCGCTGGACGCCGGGGAAGGTGCTGTTGAAGTCCACGGCGCCGGAGCGGGTGCGGTCGACGTACAGCTCCTGTGTCGTGGTGTCGTAGCCGATGACGGTCTCCTCGCCGTTGGCGCCGGTGCGCACCTTGAGGCCGAAGCGTTCGGCGTCCTTGAGGGAGAAGGTGGCTTCGATGTCGAGTGCCTTGCCCCCGGCCGCGGGGCCGATCAGGGGCTTCGAGGTGCTCTTGACGGTGACGCCGGCCGCCTTTGCCGGGCGCTTCTGCCGGAGGGACTGCAGGCTGTCGACCGGCTTGCTGGTCAGCCGGATCCGGCCGTCGATCGTGCGCAGGGCCACCTCCCGGGGGACACTTTGCGCGCCGCGCCAGGGGGAGGTGGGGATGGCACCGCTGTAGTCCCAGTTGTTCATCCAGCCGATCATGTACCGCTTGCCGCCCGGTGCGTTCTCCCAGGACACCGCCGCGTAGTAGTCCTTGCCGTAGTCGGCCCAGTCGGCGCGCTGCACGACGGATTTGGCGGGGGTTTCGGCGGCGGTGAACCGGTCGGCCAGGATGTGGCCCCAGCCGGCGGTGTTCATGTCGACGATCTGGATACGTGCCTTCTTGCCGGTGTAGGGACGCAGGTCGAAGGAGGCCCAGTCCAGGGTCTCGCTGTTGGCGCCGGTGGCGCTGCGGACGACCTGGCCGTCGACGATCAGGTTGACGGACGTCTCCTGGGAGACGGGCTGGGCCTTGGTGTCGGACAGCATGATGTGATCGACGTTGAGGTGACCCCAGCCGCCGGTGTTGTCATCGACGATCCTGATCTGCGCCTTCTTGCCTGCGAAGTCGCTGACGTCCCACGAGGCCCAGTTGAGCGCCTCGGCATCCTTTCCGGTGGCACTGCGCACCACTTGGCCGTCGACGAGGAGTTCGAGGGCGGTGGAGTCGGCGGAGCCGGCGGGGTGGTTGCCGCCGCCGATGAGGAAGTTGATGTGCTTCTTGTCGATGGTGAATTCGGGCGAGGTGAGGGTGCCGGTGGTGGAGTCACCGTTGAGGTAGGTGTTGACCAGTCCGTCGCCCAGGAATCCGGAGACCTCTTGCTGGTTGGGGAGGGTGCCGGTGGCCGGTGCCGAGCCGAAGGCGTCTCCGGTCTGCGTCCAGTCGCCGTAGCTGCCGCCTTCGAAGTCGGCCAGGACCGTCCCCTCGGGCGGCGGCCCCTGCTCCATGACGGTTCCGGACTCGTGCGGGTGCCGTCCGCCGCCGACCTTGAAGTTCAGGTAGGAGCTGTCGACGGCGAATTCGGGCGAGGTGAGGGTGCCGGTGCTGCCGTCACCTGAGTGGAAGCTGCTGGCGAGGCCCTTGCCGTCGAAGCCGTCGACGGTCCCCTGCCCGGCCAGTGCCCCGGCCGCCGGTCCGTCGCCGAACGCGGTGCCGGTGGTCGTCCACGTACCGAAGTCGGTGCCCTCGAAGTCCTGAACCACCGTGCCGGTGGGCGGGGTGTAGGCGCCCTTGTCCTCGGCGGTGAACTTCTTGCCGTCGAAGTCGCCGATGAAGTACTGGGCGGCCGAACCACCGGCGATACCACCGGGGTTGATGTTGACGACGAGAACCCACTTGATGTTGTTCTCGTCCCCGTCGACCGCGAGGGGGAACAGGTCGGGGCACTCCCACACGCCGCCCGTGGCACCGGCCGGCCCGAACTCGCTGAGCAGGTTCCAGTCCTTGAGGTTCTTCGACGAGTAGAACCGCACCTTGTGCTCGGTGGACAGCGACACTGTCATCAGCCAGCTCTTGGTCGGCGCGTACCACTGGACCTTGGGGTCGCGGAACTCCTTGGAGCCGATGTCGATGACGGGATTGCCCTGGTACTTGGTCCAGGTGCGGCCGCGGTCGGTGCTGTAGGCGAGCGACTGGGCCTGTATGCCCGTGTCCTTGGCGTGGCTGGTGTAGATCGCCACCATGGGCGGGTTCTTCTTGGTGCCGAACCCGGTGGTGTTGTTCCAGTCGACGACCGCGCTGCCGGAGAACACCATCTCCTCGTCGTCGTGCGACAGGGCGAGTGGCAGCTCCTTCCAGTGCACGAGATCCTTGCTCACCGCGTGCCCCCAGGACATGTCGCCCCAGGAGTTGCCGCTCGGGTTGTACTGGTAGAAGAGGTGGTACTCGCCCTTGTAGTACACGAGGCCGTTGGGGTCGTTCATCCAGTTCTTCTCTGGGGTGAAGTGGAACTGGGGCCGGTAGGTTTCGGAGTACGGCGGGGTGTCTGCAGCGACGGCCTGGGGGGCCAGCGGGGCTGCGGACAGGGCGCAGACGGTGGCCACCGCCGCGATCAGCCGCATGCGGGCATGCCGGGATACACGTCCAGAGCTCATGGGATCTCCTGTGCCGCGGCCGTCCACGCAGCGGAGCCTGCTGCCCGGCGCGGACCGACCGAAAAGTGACACCTTGCCGACGCCGTCGTCCGCGGCGTCGACAAGGAGTGTCATCGTCGACTTGTGTCATCGATGACATCGAGTGGCCCGATGATGGGGGCAACTCGGCCGGTGCGTCAACCGGTTCGGGCGTGATGTTACCCCTGCGGGGCTCGCCTGCCCGTCATACGCCGTCAGCTGTGGCGAGCTGCGTCAACTGGCTCTGCCACGGCGGATTGGGACCGGCAACCGAGCAGGTCAGGGCCGCGACCTGGGTGGCGAACAGGCAGGCTTCCGCGACATCGCCGATACGGAGTTCCGTCAGCCGGCCGCCGAGGAGGCCGCGGGCGCCGAGGTGGTGCAGCAGCCCGGCGGTGAAGGAGTCCCCCGCCCCGACGGTGTCGGCGACCCTCGTCGGCACGGCGGGCACCTGTATCCGTTCGCCGTCGAGCGAGGCCAGGGCGCCGTCGGCGCCGCGCGTGATCACGACGAGCCGTGCCCCGGCCGCGTGCCAGATGTCGCATGCCTGCTCGGGCGGTGTTTGTGGCAGCAGGAGTTCCAGGTCGTCCTCACTCAGCCGGAGCACATCGGCGAGGCCACACCAGTACGCCAGCCGGGCGCGGTAGACGTCAGGGTGCACCAGCAGCGGCCGGACATTGGGGTCGATACTGATGGTCGCCCCGGGGGCGGCCGCCGCGAGGAAGTCCTCGACCGCCGCCGCCCCGGGCTCCTGGACCAGGGCCAGGGATCCGGTGTGCACGCAGACGCTGTCGGACAGGTCCACCCCGGCCAGTTCCGCGGTCGTCCACTGCCAGTCGGCGGTGGCCTGCGCGTGGAAGGAGAACGCGGCCTGCCCTTCGGCGTCCAGTTCCGCCACGGCCAGTGTGCTGGGCTCAGCGGCCTGGACGGCACTCGACAGGTCCACCCCGGACGCCTCCAGGTGGGCGCGGAACAGGCGGCCGAACACATCGCCGGACAAGCGCGCGAGGAAGCGGGCCGGGGTGCCGAGCCGGGCCAGGGCCACTGCCGTATTCGCAGGTCCACCGCCGGGCAGTACGCGCAGGGCGAGTTCGTTCGAGGTGCCCCCGGGTTCGGCGAACGCGTCCGCGACGCACTCCCCCAGGACGGTGACCTGACGCGGGCTCATGGGCTGCTCTTCTCTGAGAGACGTACGGGCGATCCGGACGCGTCGTGGCGCGGCAGCCGGACGGCTATGGGCAGGCGACGGCCGCGGGGGGCGTTGCCAATTTGTGACGGGCGCAGGGCATTGACGTTTCCGGGAGATGGAGTCCATCATCCTCGGCAAGCGGTGTCAACGATGACATAAGTCAACGATGACACCCCTCGGGGACGGCATGCTCAGATGCCGACCGCGCCGCTCGTGACCCCGCAGGAGTCGTTCATGTCTCGCACCACTCGTCTGCCCGTTTCCCTCCTCAGAGCCGCTGCGTGCACGGGCATCGCCGCCCTCACCCTGACGGCCTGCGGATCCGGCTCCGGCTCCGGTTCCGGTTCCGCCGGCTCCGGTTCGGGCGACGTCAAGGTCGGTCTGATCACGAAGACCGACACCAATCCGTTCTTCGTGAAGATGAAGGAGGGCGCGGAGAAGGCCGCGAAGACCGAGGGCGTCAAGCTGATGACCGCGGCCGGCAAGTTCGACGGCGACAACGCCGGTCAGATCACGGCCATCGAGAACATGGTCGCCGCCGGCGTGAAGGGCATCCTGATCACCCCGAGCGACTCCAAGGCCATCGTGCCCGCGATCGCGAAGGCCCGCGCCAAGGGCGTCCTGGTCATCGCCCTGGACACCCCGACCGAGCCGGACAGCGCGGTCGACGCCCTCTTCGCCACCGACAACCTCAAGGCCGGCGAGCTGATCGGCGAGTACGCCAAGGCAGTGATGAAGGGCAAGGCCGCCAAGATAGCCACCCTCGACCTCGCGCCGGGCGTGTCCGTCGGCGTCCAGCGGCACAACGGCTTCCTGAAGGGCTTCGGCATCGAGGAGAAGGACCCGGCGGTCGTCTGCTCCCAGGACACCGGAGGCGACCAGGCCAAGGGCCAGACGGCGATGGAGAACTGCCTCCAGAAGGAGCCCGGCATCAACGTCGTCTACACCATCAACGAACCGGCCGCACTCGGCGCGTACACCGCGCTCAAGGCCAAGGGCCGGGAGAAGGACGTCCTGATCGTCTCCGTCGACGGCGGCTGCACCGGGACGCAGGCGGTCAAGGACGGCAAGATCGCCGCCACCTCACAGCAGTACCCGCTGAAGATGGCCGCCGAGGGCGTCAAGGCTGTCGTGACGTTCGCCAAGGACGGCAAGAAGGCGTCCGGTTACACCGACACGGGCGTCACTCTGATCTCCGACAAGGCGCAGGCCGGGGTCACGTCCAAGGACACCGTCTACGGCCTGGAGAACTGCTGGGGCTGAGCTGCCCCGAGGACCGTACGACTCCGCCTCTCCCCTCCGCTGGGCGGCCGGCCCCTACTCCCCGACCGGGGGACGGCCGCCCCCTCGTCCTCTTGTCCTCCGACAAGGACTGACAACGACGGACAACGACTTCTGTCTTCCGACAAGGACTTCGCATGACAGCCACGACGCCGTACGCCGAGCTCAAAGCACCGACCACGGCCCGCAGACTGCTCGCGGCACCGACCACCGGCCCGCTGGCCGCCCTCCTCCTGGCCTGCGCCTTCTTCTCCCTCTCGACTGACCAGTTCCTCACGGGCGGCAACTTCTCGCTGATCGTGCAGCAGGTCATGGTCGTCGGCACGCTCGCCATCGGACAGACCCTGATCATCCTCACCGCGGGCATCGACCTGTCGTGCGGTGCCGTGATGGCGTTCGGCAGCATCGTGATCGCCAAGATGGCTGCCGAGGGCTCCCTGCCCCCGCTCGCCGCCATCGCTCTGGGCCTGGTCGTCTGCGGCGGCTTCGGGCTGCTCAACGGGCTGCTGGTGCAGAAGATCCCGCTGCCGCCGTTCATCGTCACCCTCGGCATGCTCAACGTGGCGTTCGCGCTGACCCACATCTACTCCGAGGAGCAGACGGTCAGCAACCTGCCCGGCCCGCTGACGGCCCTCGGGCAGACCTTCCCGCTCGGCCACACCGACATCACCTACGGCTCCCTGGTCACCATCGCCCTGTTCCTCCTTCTCGCCTATGCGCTGAGCAGCACCGGTTGGGGCCGGCACGTCCACGCGCTGGGCGACAGCCCGGAAGCGGCGCGGCTGAACGGCATCCGCACCTCCCGGCTGACCATCGGGGTCTACACCGTGGCCGGTCTCCTCTACGGCATCGCCGCCCTGCTGCTCATCTCCCGCACCGGAGTCGGCGACCCCCAAGCGGGACAGACCGACAACCTCGACAGCATCACCGCCGTGGTCCTCGGCGGCACGAGTCTCTTCGGCGGACGCGGTTCCGTCCTGGGCACCTTCATCGGCGTCCTCATCGTCGGCGTCTTCCGCAACGGCCTGCAGCTGATGGGCGTCGCCTCCATCTACCAGACCCTGATCACCGGAGTCCTGGTGATCCTCGCGGTGACCATCGACCAGATCTCCCGGAAGAAGTCCCGATGACTGCCACCTCCTCCCCCACCCCTGTGCTGCAGGCCCGCGGTCTGGTCAAGCGCTACGGCCACGTCACCGCCATCGACGGCGCCGACTTCGACCTGCTGCCGGGCGAGGTCCTCGCGGTCATCGGCGACAACGGAGCCGGCAAGACCAGCCTGATCAAGGCGCTCACCGGCGCGCTGGTCCCCGACGCGGGTGAGATACGGCTCAACGGCAAACCGATCCAGTTCTCCGGGCCGCAGAGTGCGCGCGCCCACGGCATCGAGACGGTCTATCAGGACCTTGCCGTGGCCGCTTCCATGGACATCGCCTCGAACATGTTCCTCGGGCGGGAAGTTCGCCGCCCCGGCGTCCTCGGCAGTGTCTTCCGCATGCTGGACAAGAAGCGTATGCGCGAGGAGGCCGCCGGGCACATGGCCGACCTGAAGATCGGCCTGCGCTCGCTGACGCAGTCGGTCGAGACGCTCTCCGGTGGACAGCGGCAGGCCGTCGCGGTCGCCCGTTCCGTCGCCTGGGCCCGCAGCGTCGTCGTCATGGACGAACCCACCGCCGCCCTCGGTGTCAAGGAATCGGGTCAGGTCCTGGACCTCGTCCGCCGCGTCCGGGACAAGGGCATGCCCGTCGTCCTGATCAGCCACAACATGCCGCACGTCTTCGAGATCGCCGACCGGATCCACGTCCACCGGCTGGGCCGGCGCGCTGCCGTGATCAAGCCCTCCGACTACTCCATGGCAGAGGTCGTCGCCATCATGACCGGCGCGCTCACCGTCGATGAGGCCGGAGATACTGTTGTGGCGGATTCCAAGGCGGCGAAGGCCGCTGGCGTCGAGGCCAACTGACGTCCAGGACAACTGATGTACGACTGAAGCACTCACAGGTTCCGGCTCGGGCCGTGGCCGGAACCGACGAGCACAGGAGACCGTTTCCTCCATGGCTGCGAATCGCCGCCCCACCCTGGCCGACGTCGCCCGCGAAGTGGGCGTCAGCGCCAAGACCGTCTCCCGCGTCCTCAACGAAGACGGACCCGCCTCAGCCCAGACCAGGGAACAGGTCCTGGCCGCCGTGGCCAAGCTCGGCTTCCAGCCGAACCTCATGGCCCGCAACATCCGCGTCGGCGGACCCGACACCACCATCGGACTGGTCATCCCCGACCTCGGCAACCCCTTCTTCGGAGCCGTGGCCCGGAGCATCGAGGACACCGTCCGCCACCGCGGCCTGACCCTGCTCATGGGATCCTCCGCGGACGATCCCGACCGCGAACGCGCACTGACGGACAAGTTCCTCGCCCGCCGCATCAGCATCCTGATGGTCGTGCCGTCCGTCGGCGCCGACCACTCCCACCTCAAGACCCACCGCGCCGCCGGCCTGCCCGTCGTCTTCCTCGACCGCCCGGGGGTGGGTCTCTCCACGGACAACGTCGTCAGCTCCAACCGCGCAGGCGCCCTCGACGGTGTCGCCCACCTGATCGCCCACGGCCACCGGCGCATCGGCTTCATCGGCGACCTTCCCACCAAGCTCTACACACGCCGCGAGCGCCTGGCCGGATACCGCGCGGCCCTGCAGGAAGCCGGCCTCCCCTACGACCGCTCCCTGGTCACCAACGCCCACGACCAGCACGGGGCTTCCGCCGCCACGTCCCAGCTGCTGGGCCTGGCTGATCCCCCCACCGCCCTGTTCGCCGGCAACAATATCGTCGCGCTGGGAATCGTCACCGAACTCGCCCGCAACGATCGCAAGGACGTCGCCGTCGTCGCCTTCGACGACGTGGCCCTCGCCGAGGCACTCGAACCGGCCCTGACCGTCGTCGCCCAGAACGCCGAAGAAATCGGCAGAACGGCAGCGACAACCGCCCTGGCCCGCCTGGACAGCGACCGCTCCCGCGCTCTCACCATCACGGTCCCCACGCGACTGATCGTCCGGGGTTCCGGGGAGCGCCCTGCTCCGGTGCTGCGAGAGGCATGACCATGGACCCTACGCTGTCGGGTATGCCGGAAAACCGGTCATTCACCGTGAACCATGACGTCAAGGTGCCCGTTCCCGCGCCCGGCGAGGTATGGACCGTCGGCGCGGTCATCCTCAACCACGACGGCGAGGCGTTCGCCCAGAAGCGAAGCCCGGGCCGCCGCCTCTTTCCCGACACGTGGGACATCGTGGGCGGCCACGTCGAGGCCGGGGAAACCCTCCTGGACGCTCTCGCGCGCGAGGTCGAGGAGGAGACCGGCTGGCGCCTCCGCCACGTTCGGCGATTCCTCGGCACCAGCACCTGGACCGGAGATGACGGCGCTGGACTGCGTCATGAGGCCGACTATCTCGTAGAGGTCGACGGCGACTTGGACCATCCCGCCCTGGAATGGTCGAAGCACTCCGCCTACGACTGGTTCGGCACCGACAGCCTCGCTCGCCTCCGGGAGAACCGCGCGCCCGGAGAATTCCTGGTCCACGACCTGATCGCACAAGCCCTGCAAGATCGCCCGGACAGGTCCTAGCGGCTTGGGTGGGAGGTATCCCCAGTCGTGCGGCTCCGGCGGGAAAGCCGGTCGGCAAGCACGGCGGCCTGGCTGTGGTCGACGTCGCGGGTGGCCGTGAGCAGGGTGACC
Source organism: Streptomyces sp. NPDC052236 (assembly GCF_044548015.1). Classification (NCBI taxonomy): domain Bacteria; kingdom Bacillati; phylum Actinomycetota; class Actinomycetes; order Kitasatosporales; family Streptomycetaceae; genus Streptomyces; species Streptomyces sp. NPDC052236. The sequence continues at coordinate 49,406 of NZ_JBIUBL010000006.1, forward strand.
CGGCCGCGGTGGGCGAGTTCGTCGAGTTCGCGCAGCGCCTGTTGATGCTCGGGGTCGCGCAGTTCGGCGAGGTAGCGTCGGCGGAACTCCTCGTACCGCTCGGGATCGTGCGCGTACCAGCGGCGGAGTTCGGTGGACGGGGCGACGTCGCGCAGCCACGCGTCGAGGTGGGCGTCGTCCTTCCGCAGCCCGCGCGGCCAGACCCGGTCCACAAGGACCCGGATGCCGTCCTCGGACGAGGTTTCGTCGTAGACGCGGTGATACCTGATGTCCTTGGCCATGATGTCCTCCACGGCACATCCGTGCGCCGACCGCCTTGTCACCGGTCGGTGGCCTCCGCCAGTACAGCTACCGCGCAAAGGCGGGAGCATGCGCGAGCCCGAGCCGATACATTCCCGCCCGCACGGCTGCCCGAGGTCGCCGCCCCCGGACCGCACCGGGGGACGTTCCCACGCCCGGGCCGCGCCCGCTCAAGCGTCCTATGTTTCCCGGGCGGGAGTACCGGGACGGTCAGTATCCGGCTCCGAGCCCCGGGACCCCGGAAGCACCGCGTCGAGCATGGCGCCGGTGTTGCGCCAGACCACGAACAGGACGCACCCCGGCAGGACCGCCAGCCCCATCAGCGGGCCTTGGTTGACGAGCACCACGGCAAGCGCGAGCAGCCCGAGATTCATGAGCGCGAGCCCCCAGCGCCGGGTGAGGGCGTAGAGGGCGGCCAGGGCGCTACGCCACCCGACCCGGACCGAGTCGTCGCCGGCCAGGTGGGCCATGGCCACCACCCCCGCGTTCCCGGCGACGAGGGCCAGTACGGCAAGCGCCGGTACAAGGGCCAGCCCCACAGCGGTGTTCCGGAGCAGTACGGCGTCCGCCGCGGCGGCCCCCGCGAGGACCGCGAAGGGCGCCCACATGGCCATGGCCCGCGGAAAGAGACGCCGGTAGGCGCGGAAGTAGTCCGCGACGGGCGCGCGATCGTCCTCGGTAGCCCGCCCGAGGTAGGCGAAAGCGGCCGCAAGCGACGGGCCGATACTCAGGGAGAGCAGCAGGAACACGAAGGGGTGCCGCCACGGCTGTTGGGTGGCTTGCAGCGCCGCGAATAGCGGCAGGTTCGCCGCCGCCAGACCGAGGTTGACCACAAGCACCCGGTGGACGTGGGACCAGATGAGGTCCCACGATCCGTACGCGACGTTGAGGCGGGGGCGTCGGCCGGAGGCGGCGTTCGGCATGCTGCTCATCGCGGGGACCTCATCCCTTCATTCCGCTGGTGGCGATGCCGCGTACGAAGTAACGCTGGCCGAACAGGAAGATCACGAGGATCGGCAGGACGGAGAGCACCGAGCCGGTCATGATCATCGCGTACTGCGCGTCGTACTGACCGACGAACGAGCGCAGGCCGAGCTGGACCGTCCACAGGTTGTTGTCGGTCAGATAGATGAACGGGCCCATGTAGTCGTTCCAGGTGTTGACGAACGTCAGCAGCGCGAGACTCGCGAGGGCGGGCTTGGACAACGGCAGGATGATGCGGGCCCAAATGCCGTACTCGCTGAGACCGTCGAGGCGCGCGGCCTCGCTCATCTCCTCCGGGATGGTCAGATAGAACTGCCGCATCAGGAAGACGCCGAAGGCGCCGAACGCCTGGAGCAGGATCAAGGACCAGTGGCTGTTCACCAGTCCGACTTCCTGCATGATGATGTACTGCGGGATCATGTACGCCTGCCAGGGCACGGCGATGGTGGCGATGTACCCCATGAACAGCACGTCGCGCCCCGGGAAGCGCACCTTGGCGAAGCCGTAGGCGGCGAAGCTGCCCGTGAGCACCTGAAGGAACGTGATGACGACGCTGAGGAACAGCGAGTTCCCCAGGTAGGTCGCCAGCGGGATGTCCGTCCAGATGTCGACGAAGTTGTCCCAGTGGTAGCTCGTGGGGATCCACTCGATCGGCACCGTGAACACATCGCTGTCGGCCTTGACCGAGGAGATCAGCATCCAGGCGAACGGCAGCAGGATCACCGCGGCCAGGACGACAAGGCTCGTGTAGAGCGCCGCGCGGCCCGCCACCCGGCGAATCCCCCCGCCGCGGGGGCGGTTCGCCTGGTCGTCGGCACCCGGCAGGCGTGGTGCCGTGCCGGCGGGCGGACTGTCCTTTCTCACGACGGTCGTGTTCATCGCTCGCTCCTGCGCTGGAATTGGAACTGGACGAGTGTGATGACCAGGACGATCGCGAAGAGGGCCAGGGAGATGGCCGAGGAGTAGCCGAAGCGTCCTTGGGTGATGCCCTCACGGAAGATCAGCTGAGAGAGCACCAGCGACGAGCGGCCGGGCCCGCCCTCGGTCATCACCTGCACCAGGTCGAAGATCTTGAAGCTGGAGATGGTGAGCATCATCAGCACGAAGAAGGTGGTGGGACGCAGGCCCGGGAGGGTGACGTGCCAGAAGCGCTTCCACGCTCCCGCGCCGTCGACGCGCGCCGCTTCGTACAGCTCGGGAGGCACGGTCTGCAGGCCGGCGAGGAAGAGCACCATGTAGTAGCCCATGTCCCGCCACACGCTGGTCAGGACGATCGCGGGCAGCGACCAGTCCGAGGACGTCGTCCACCCCGGGGGGTTCGCCACTCCGATGTACTTCAGCAGCTGGTTCACCGGACCGACGTCGGGGCTCAGCAGCATGTTCCAGACCACGGCCACCGCCACCAGCGAGGTGATGTACGGGAAGAAGAAGGCCGTGCGCAGGAGTCCGACCCCGCGGAGCTTCTGGTTGAGGACAACGGCGAGGCCGAGGGAGGCCGCCAGGGTGAGCGGGATGTGTCCCACCGCGTACCAGGTGGTGTTCTTTACCGCGGTCCAGAAGTTGTCGTCCTGCGCCATCCGCTCGAAGTTGTCGAACCCGATCCACTGGGGGGTCGAGTAGGAGTCCCAGTTGGTGAAGGCGATCACAAAGGCGCCGATGACCGGTATGAGCGTCAGGGCCGCGAAGCCGATGAAGTTGGGCAGGATGAAGCTCCAGCCGACCAGTGCGCTGCGCCGCCGCCGCCGTTTGACGGCGGCGGCGTTCGTCGCGGAGACCGATGTCACTGGACGTCGTTCTTCACGCGACGGTTCATCTCAGCGATGCCCTTGTCCGCCGACTTCTCACCGGACATCACGATCTCGTGCTCCTCCTTGAGGATCAAGTCGATGTCGGAGGCCTTGTCGCTGACCGGCATCTCCAACTGCACCTTGGAGGGCTTCATGGCCTGCCGGGACAGGGCATCGGTGGGCATGCCCTTCACCGCGAAGAAGGCATCGGTGATCGCGGCGTCGGTGTACGACGGCACGATGCCGATCTTGGCAACGGCCGCGGCGCCTTCGGGACCCGAGGCCCACTCCACGAACTTCTTGGCCGCGTCGGCGTTGCCCGACTTCTTGTTGACGGCGAAGGCTGTCGGCGAGCCGAAGGTCACCGTCTTGCCGTCGGCGGCGATCTGAGGCATCGGAGCCATGCCCCAGTCGATCGCGTGCTTGCCCGCCGCCTTGTCGCCTATGAGGCGGGCGCCCCACCAGGTGCCCATGGGCACCATCGCGGCCTTGCCGGTGGTGAGCTGGGAGTCGTACGTGATCTTCTGGCTGATGGCGGTCGCGAACGGCAGCGCGGCGCCGGACTTCTCCAGGTTGTTGGCGACCGCGTACTGATCCTTCAGGAAGCCGTAGTCACCGCCGAGCTGGTCCCCGCCGGTCTGCGCGGAGGCGATCGCATGGACCACCGAGCGCCAGGTGTGCTGGTAGGCGCCGTAGACCTTGGACGATCCCGAGCCCTTGGTGAGCTTCTTGGCCAGAGCCTGGTAGTCGGTCCACGTCAGCTTGGACAGGTCTTCCTTGCCGACCATGGCCTTGTTGTAATAGAGCACCCAGAAGTCCTGGCGGTAGGGCAGCGCGTAGTACTCACCCTTGAGGTCGAAGTTCTCGAGTCCCGCGTACGACGCCTTCTTCAGCTTGTTGACCTCGTCGGTGAGCGGCATGAGCTGGCCGCGGGTGCCGTACCTGGCGTAGTCGGTGACGTTCTTCATGGTGAGCACGTCGGTGGTGTCACCGCCGGCCAGCATGGTGGTGACCTTGTCCGAGTAGTCGTCGGCGAGGATGTCGACGGGCTGGATGTCGATCTTCGAGTTCTTGGCCTCGAAGCCGTCGATCAGCGCCTTGAACTCCGGGGTGGTCTCGTAGTTCCACAGCGCGATCTTGACGATCGTTTTGCCGTCGGAGGTCGTCCCGGACCCCTCACTACCGCTACAGCCCGCGACACCGAACAGGGCAACGGCGAGCGCCACAGGCAGCACTCGTACGGTGGTCTTTCTCATGGTGCGGCTCCTTCGATTTCGGTGATGTGTGTGCGTGGGGGGCTGGGGGCGGTCAGGCACTCAGGCCCTGCGCCCAGCTCTTCGCGGTGATCTCCGCCGAGAGCGGCTGTCGGGTGGTCCAGCGGACCAGTTCGTCCAGGGCGTGATCGGTCAGCCGGCCGATCTCGGTGCCGAGCGATCCTGCCACATGGGGTGTGACCATGACCCGGCCCAGACCCCGCAGCGGGGACTGAGCCGGAAGCGGCTCCGGGTCGGTGACGTCGAGGATGGCGAAGAGGCGCCCGGAGAGGCATTCGGCGGCCAGGGCGTCGGAGTCGATGAGACTGCCGCGCGCGGTGTTGATGACCGTCGCGTGGTCGGGCAGAAGCCGAAGCTGCTCCGCGCCGATCAGGTGCCGGGTCTCCCGGAGTTCCGGGGCGTGCAGTGACAGCACGTCCACCCGGGGCAGGAGTTCCTCCAGGTCGACCAGCGTGGCACCGGCGCGTGCGACCTCTTCGGGATCGGCGTGCGGGTCCGCGACGAGGCAGGTCGTACCTCCCAGTACGCGGAGCAGGTCGACGACCTTGCGGCCGATCCGGGAGAAGCCGACGATGCCGACCGTACGGCCGTAGTTGGACAGGTCTCCGTAACCCTTGACCGATCCCCAGCCGCCGTAGGCCCGTTGTTCATCGGCGGCGAGAAAGGGTGCCTTCTTCCCGGCGAAGATGATGGCCGCCAGGGTGTACTCGGCGACGGGTGTCGCGTTGGCGTCGGCGCCGCTCGAGACACTGATCCCGCGCCGGTAGACCTCGTCGTCGACCAGTCCTCGCACACTGCCCGCGCAGTGCAGTACGGCACGGAGAGCCGGTGCCGCCGCCAGCCGCTCCGGGGTGAGCCGCGGCGCTCCCCACGAGGTCACCAGCACCTCGACCTCGGCGAGGCGCTTGCGTACGAGGTCGCTGTCGAGCTCGTCGGTCCAGAGCGGTTCACCCAGGGCCGCCAAGTCCGCGAGCCGCGCAATCCGGTCGGCGTCGAAGTGTGCTTCGAAGCTCGGCCTGCTCATCACGACCAGCGCGTGCGGCCTCGTCGGCATTGAGTCTCAGGTCCTTCCTGGAGGGATTAACAGACAGACACGTAATCGAACAGACGGGTTAAGGACACGTTCCGTTTCGAAGACGTGAGGACAGAGATAGTCTCAAATGGACCTGAACCACTAGTGGTGACACAGATACGAAACCAAACGTTCAGATACGAACAGCGGGACAGAGAGAGTGGCGCTCATGGCCGACGACCGGCTCTTCGCCCTGCAGCGCAGGGAACGTGTCATGGAGGAGTTGCGCCGGCACGGCGCCGTACGGGTCCGCGACCTGGCGCAGACCCTGGAGGTCAGCGAGCTCACCATCCGGCGGGACATCGTCGCTCTCGCCGAGCGCGGCCTGCTCACCAAGGTGCACGGAGGCGCTACCCTGCCGACCGACCTGGACCCTTCACCGGCACCGCTGCGTCGTCAGCGCACCGGAGCGGCCCCCTTCACCATCGGCATCGTCGTACCATCGCTGGACTACTACTGGCCGCAGATTGTCAGCGGCGCACGCACCGCGGCCGCCGCGCTCGGCGTCAACATCCAGCTGCGGGGGTCGAGTTACGACCCGGCTGAAGACCGTCGGCAGATCACCCGGCTGACCGCCGCGCAACAGGTGCAGGGGTTGTTGCTGGCACCCAACCTGGAGGACGACGGCGTCGACCAGATGATCGACTGGATCGGCCGGCTTCCGGTGCCGACCATCCTGGTCGAGCGTCAGACACCGCACTGGACCGCGACCCCGCGCCAGTTGGAGTGGGTGCGCAGCGACCACGCCCTGGGCATGGAGATGGCTGTGCGCCATCTGCACGAGCACGGGCACCGCAGGATCGGTCTGGTGCTGTCCAAGGGCAGCCCTACCTCGGCGCACCTCGACGTCGGGTGGACGCGCGCGTGCACAGAGCTGGGTCTGCCAGGTGATTTCGTGGTCAGGGAGAGCCTGAGCCTGGATGTGCCCGGCCACCGCGACATCATCAGCGGTATCCTCGACCGCTGCCGCAGGTCGGGCATCACCGCACTGATCGTGCACAGCGACCCCGACGCGATGTCCATCGCCCAATACCTTGCGGAACAGGGTGTTTCCATCCCCGGCGACATGGCGATGGTCAGCTACGACGACGAGGTGGCGCACCTGGCCGAACCCGCGATGACCGCGATCCGGCCGCAGAAGGCGCGCGTGGGACGGGTGGCCGTCGAGATGATGGTCTCCCGCCTGATGGAGGGCAAGCGTCGCCCGGCCCAGCGCGTCCTGGTCCTGCCCGACCTGATCATCCGAAGCTCCTCGGTAACTCCTCGGTAGCTCCTCGGTAGCTCAAGGGCTCGATCACTGCCTCGCAGTGCTGCCCGACGACGGAAGCGTCGCGTCAAGGGCGGCCACTGGGTCGCACTCGACGGCCGGCCGATGATGGTGGATGTCGGCAAACCGACCTGCACGGCATCGAGTTTCGGACCCGACCGTTACGAGGCGTGGCCCATCGGATCGAGCTGGCACAACGTCCCGGAACCGGGGGTGACCCGGCCGCGGTGGGCGAGTTCGTCGAGTTCGCGCAGCCACGCGTCGAGGTGGCCTCCGCCAGTACAGCTACCGCGAAAACGGCGAGAGCATGCCTGGCGGTTTACGCGAAGGGTCCGTCAGCCGAAAAGCTGACGGACCCGCGCGCAAGATCGAGGTCAATAGCCCGCGATCAGAGATCGTCAGACGAAGCAGTCGAAGCTGGACCTTTTGCAATAGCGGTGGCCGATTACGGTCCGGGCGCTGTCGGGGGTGGCTGCGGTCGCCTTCTGCTCCCACCTGATGAGGACCCAGGCGGGGCCGCCATCTGTGGTCGTTCTCACCGGAACGCTCACCGGGTGGACACCTTCAAAGCACTTCCAAGCGCTCGAACCATCCTCCCCTATGGGAACATAAGCGACGGTCAGCCCGACGGCGTAGATTCGTCGGCACTGGTTGGCACCACTGGGAATATAGTGATTCCCGGCGATACCCACAGACTGTTCGGACCACGCGTTGGTCCCCTTGGCCGTCGAATTGCCGTAGTACATGGTCCATTCATTGGTCTCCCCCGCCGCCAGAGCGGGCGCTGCCGCCACGGCAACCACCGCCGCGGCAGCGGCCATTACGCCTACGGCAGTCTTCAGCTTACGCATGTTTCCTCCGGAATAACCTTCGGGGGGAATCGTCGCGCCGGGATCGATCACGACGATGGTCAGAGTATGCGTTCCTGCAGCCCGCCCAGGAGAAGATATTGAGCCATTCCCACGTGGGCGGAATTTCAGCCGATCGGACAGAACACAAAAAAAACCAAGCGCCATCCATTCGGAAAGAATGGACGGGCACTTGGGTGCAACAACAGGAAAATGGTTCGCCAAAAAAGCCGGCGGATTATTCAGGGTCCAATGTTTCGTGGGACCCTCAAGTCAATTGGCGGCCGAGACGGTGTCGAAGACACCCCCAGCAGCCCTCTGCTCAACCGCCGTCCGGCAGGCGCGGTATGTCAACAGACTCCCCTCCCCCAGGCACACACCCGGCCCTCACGGCCCGGCATGCGCACGATCACCCGTGATCAATCGCGCCCCTCACACCTCTACTTACCCGAAGCCACCAAATGGGTTCACGGGCCTGCGCACCACCCGGCTCCCGGCTCCCGGCATCCGGCGTCCCCGCGTCGGGGCGTCCCGCGCCAGGGCCTCCGCGGGTCAGGGTCTCCGCGGGTCAGGGGCGACCGCCATGAACCCATTCGCGGGCTTCGGGTAATAACGGGTGTACCCGACGGCCAGCAGATACGGGAGAGCGCGTGGACGGCCCGCCCGGCAGACCTGACGAGGATGCCTCCATCATCGCCGACTCCCTGGAGCAGCCCGAGCTCTTCGGCGAGCTCTACCACCGGCACGCCGCCTGCATCCATCGGTATGCGGCCCGTCGGCTCGGCGAGGGGCTGGCCGAGGACATCACCGCCGAAACGTTTCTGACCGCCTTCCGTACGCGTACGCGCTACGACCTGACCCGTGCCCACGCCCTGCCCTGGCTCTACGGCATAGCCGCCAACCTCATCGGAAAGCAGCGCCGTGCCGAGGTCCGGGCGCTCAGGGCGATGACCCGCAGCGGCCACGACCCCGTGGCCGATTCCTGGACCGATCGGTGCGACAGCAGGATGACGGCCCAGGCGGTACAGCGTCCGCTCGCTGGTGCCCTGGCCGGCCTGTCGGCAGGTGACCGGCATGTGCTGCTGCTGGTCGCCTGGGCCGATCTCGGCTACCAGGAAGTCGCCGAAGCGCTGTCCATCCCGGTGGGCACGGTGCGCTCCCGCCTCAACCGGGCCCGCAAAAAGGTCCGTTTCGCTCTGGGTGGCGCGGACCCCACGCTCGTATACGACCTCAAGGAGGTGGCCGGTCATGGATGAGATCGCAGCGGTCCGGCAGCTGCGCGCGGACGTTCCCGTGCCCGACCACGCCCGGCTCACCCCGGCCCGGCAACGGCTGCTGGACGTGATCGCCAGGCCGCGGCGCAGGCACGGCAGGTGGAAACTCGCGGCAGTCGGCGCGGCGGCCGCGGTGACGGCGGCGTCCCTGCTTTCCACACTGCTGTCGACGCACGGGGGCGCTCCATCCGCGACGTCCACACCCCAACCGGGCCAGTGGGTGCACCAGCGGGTCCGGTGGGACACGTGGCAGTGCGGCACGGGAGCCAGCACCTATGGGTTCAGCGAGGTCGGCTCCTTCGATCTGGGGCCCTCTTCGCAGCCCTGCGCGGCGATCCCCGCGAAGCCGCTGTACCAGGACAAGTGGATCCGCTACGACGGCGGAGCGCTGGCCACGGCCGACGAGAGCTCGAAGGACCCGGATGACGTGGACGTGTGGAACGGCCACTACCAGGGAGGGTGGGAGATGCTCCCGCCCCAGCTCTCGGACGCCCTGGTGGCCGACCTCCCGGACGACCCGGACACCGCGCTGGCGATGATCCGCGAGCGGTCCATCGCCAGCAGGCTCGTCAGCGCGCAGCGCCTGACCCAGGCCCAGCGGGACTTCGTCGAGATCGTGGAGATTCTCTCCGGCTCCCCCGTCATCGCGCCCGACCGGAGCAGGGCGATCTACCGGATCATCCTCGGTCTTGAAGGAGCAACCAAGCCGATCGAGGTGACCGACGGGGCAGGACGGGCAACCATCGTGATCGGCATCGACGGCAACTTCCGGGATCACGCGGACGAACGCAACAGCATGCAGGTGCTGCTCGACCCGGACACCCTTGCCTACCGGGGCGTCCGGTATGTAGCCGGAATCAGCTATTCCGTGGGCGGCAAGTCCTCGGGGGGACCTGCCGTGGCGAAGGACACGGTGATCGCCACGGCCACCCGGGTCTCCACCGCCATCGTCGACAAAGCCGGCCGGCGAGCCGCTGAAAATCCCCGCTCTCCTTGATGACGAGGACGACGACGAGGACGAGGAAGAAGAAGGGCCCCTGGTCTCCAGTCCTGCGCACGCCCGGCTCTGCTCAGCGCTCCCGCGCCAGCAGGTCGTCGGCCGTCCGGGCGGCCGAGTCAAGAGCTTCTTTGGGACTCTTCCTGCCCGTCAGCGCCGCCTGGATTTCCGGCGCGAGCAGGAGCATCAGCCGGCGTGCGGCCGGATGGGGCTCACCGGGATAGACATTCGCCAGCGCCGCTTGGTACTGCTTCGTGAACGGCGAATCACTCGGCACGATGACATCGGCACGCGGCGAGAAGTAACCGCTCGCTCTGCCCAGGGACTTGATCTGCTCCGGCTGGGTCATGAAGGCGAGGAACTTGTCCGCGCTCGCCCTGTTCTCGGATTGTGCGTTGACGCTGAGAGCGCCAGGAATCCCGAACGCGACCTCCCTGGCGGGGCCCCCGAGCGGGGTGCCCACCACGACATTCCCAGCACCCCAGGATTCCGCGGCCCAGTCCGCGTCGGCCAGGACGACGGAGTAGCCCATGGCTGCCTGTTGCTTGCCAAGGGCCTGGCCGTCGAGGAAGTTGCTGTTCGTCATCGACGACTCAGGAACCGACCCCGCCTTGTAGAGGTCGGTGAGGAAGGTGAGCGCCTCGACCCCCTCCGGGCTGTTGAAGGCGACCGTCCTGCCGTTTTCGGAGAAGACGCTGCCGCCGGCCTGCCACAGCAATGGATAAAAGTTGAGGTTCAGAGTTGCCTCGTTGTCGGCGGAATAGTCGAGGAGGGCGACTCCGTTCTTCTTCAGCTTGGGGGCTGCGGCCTTGATCTCGTCCCAGGTGGCGGGCGGTGTGGTGACACCGGCGGCGTTCAGCAGCCTCTTGTTGTAGATGGTGGTCGTGACGGTCATATAGATGGGCGCGCCGTATATCTCGCCATCGTGTTTCATCACGTCCAGGGCCGCGGGCAGGAACTTGCCCGCGCTGTCCTTGAGTGCCCCGTCCACCGGGCTGATGGCGCCGCTGGCGGACCACTGGGAAATCTGATCGGGCGTCAGCAAGACGACGTCCGGTCCTTCCCCACTGCCCAACCCGGTGGCGATCTTCTGGTCGCGGGATTCCCACGGCTGCTGCTCGACGGTGAGCCGCACGCCGGGCGTGGCCTTCTCGAAGTCCCTCTCAATGTGCTTCCAGTACGCGGAACTCGCCTCGGGGTCGGTAATCACCGGGTACATCCAGACGGTGACGGTCTTCAGCTCCGCACTGCTGCCGTCGCCGCAGCCGGCGAGGAGGGCGGTCAGCGTGAACAGTGCCAGGGATGCCGCGGCGAGCTTCCTGCCTGCCGTCATCGACCCTCCGGAGGGCATGAGAAACGGCGCAGGACCCTCAGTCGGTCTGCGCCCGAGCTGAAACTAGCCGGGCGCATATGCCGCGTCAATGCCGCCTCGGTAGCGGGGGCCGGTGCCGCCGGCTCCTCTTCGTGCCGGGCGGGACGCCTTTTACGCTCGTCACCATGACGACTCCTGAGTACGCCGTGGTGACGACGACAACCGACGCGGAGGAGAAGGCTCGCTCCCTCGCCTCCGCGGTGATCAGTGGGCGGCTGGCCGCCTGCGCCCAGGTCTATCCGATCTCGTCCGTCTACCGGTGGGAGGGAAAGGTGGAGCAGGAGCGGGAGTGGCGCATCGACTTCAAGACGCGCGGCGATCTGGTGGACAGGCTCGCGGAGCGCATCGGCGAGCTTCACGACTACGACACCCCCGAGATCATCGCCGTACCCGTCCACTCAGGCAGTCCGGCCTACCTCAACTGGGTGACCGCGGAGACTCAGAGCTGACTCGAGGCGGCCGCGGTTATGGCGACTCGCGCCTCGGGGCACCCAACTGCGTCACACCATCTGCTCCGGCTTCCTGAGCACCTCGGTCAGGGCGGAGATGCTGTGGTCTCCATGGCCGGCCTCGACGGCCCGCCTCAGCAAGTCATGCAGGGGAGCGTGCCAGGCCACGTCGATGTTGGCCTCCTGGCCGAGCTGTTCGTCGTAGGCGATTCCCGCGTGGAAGACGTTGACGGTGGAAAAAGGGCTTGCTGTAGTCACCGCTGTCGATCTCCTGAGCCAGCAGTGGCAGGACGGAGTTGATCATCTCCAGCCACTTGACGGTGAACCGCACCAGCGTGCTCGCTTCCAGCCCGCGCGCCTGGACCATGGCGGCCCCCTGGAAGAAGCCGACAAGCGCCGGGAGCAGGGTGCCGCCCACCGCCATCTCGTAGAGGGCGGCAAGGTCGGGCTCGTCGCCGAGGTGGACGGTGTCGCCGCCCAGCACCTTCAGCGCCGACTCGTACTCGTCGAAGACGGTCTTGTCGCCGCCGTAGTACAGCAGGGTGTCCGGCGCCCCCACGGCCGAAGGCACATTCTTTACCGCCCCGTCGAGGAACCGGGCGCCGTGACCGGTGGCCCAGGCGGCCGTCTCGCGGGCGCCGACCAGGGATCCGCTGTTCAGGGTGACCAAGGCGCGCCCATCCAGCGCGGCGACGGCGGGCTCCAGGGCCTGGAGCGTGTCGTCGTATGCCGTCAGGCAGGCGATGACGAGCGGGCTTGCCGCGACTGCGTCCTCGACCGCCTCCGCGTGGACCGCTCCCTTGGCCACGAGCAGTGCGGCTTTCGCCGAACTGCGGTTCCATACGGTCGTCGGGTGCCCGGCGTCGATGAACGCCTCGGCCAGTGCCCTGCCCATCGAACCCAGCCCGATGACGGTCACGGCAGACCTATACCTGCGGATTCGACGCCGCACCATCGCCGTCATGGGGGGCAAGTGGAAGGGGCTGATCCTGTTCTCACTCGGCGAAGGACCGCTGCGCTTTGGCGAGTTGCGGCGAGCGGTGCCCGGCATCAGCGAAAGGATGCTGATCCTTCAACTGCGGGAGATGGAGACCAGTGGCCTCGTGTACCGCGAGGTCTATCACCAGGTCCCACCGAAGGTGGAGTACTCGCTGACCGAGTTCGGCCGCTCCCTCAACACCGCGCTCGCGCCGCTCGGCGAGTGGGGCGAGGAACACATGGAACGCATCGAGTCCCTGGCTGAGACAGCCGGGTTCCAGCTGTCTCAGCCAATCTCAGCCCTCACTAGCGGCCGAGGACCTCCGCTATGCGGGTGAACCCGTCGCCGCCGTGGCCCAGTCCGATGGCGCGACGGGCCATGCCCTCGGCTGCACGCATCACGCCCGCGTCGATCCCATGGGCCTCGGAGGCGTGGATGATATGGGCCATGGACGATGCCGCCGAGGTCATCGGATTGCCCTCGCCGGAGAAACTGCCGTTGTCCACTTCCTCCGCGGACTGCTCGAAGATCGGCGGGAGGATCGCGCCGATGCCCATGGCGAACGGTGCCAGCTCCCGCGCGGTGATGCCCTCGGCCCTCGCCACGGCCAGCGCGTGCACATAGCCCGCCATCGCGGTCCAGAAGATGTCGAGCAGAGCGATGTCGTACGCCGCCGCCCGGCTGATCCCCTCGCCGAGGTGGGTGTGGGTGCCGCCCAGCGCATCCAGCACCGGGCGGTGCTCCTCGTAGAGCTCCTTGGGACCGCTATGGATGAACACCGCGGCCGGCGTTCCGATGGTCGTGGTCGGCGTCATGATGGCACCGTCCAGGTACGGGATGCCGTGTTCGGCCGCCCAGCGCTCGGCGTCCCGGGCCCGGTCCGGGGTGTCGGCGGTCAGGTTGACGACCGTGCGCCCCTTGAGCGCGTCAGTGACCGCATCGCGCCGCAGAATGGCGTCCGCCGCGTCGTAGTTGACTACGCAGACCACGGTCAACGCGCTTGAGGCGACCGCCTCCTGGACCGATCGGGCGCCGACTGCGCCCCGCTCGACCAGCTCCCGGTCCCGGCCCGGCGTCCGGTTCCAGACCGTGGTCCGCAGACCGGCATCCAGGAACGCTCCGGCGAGGGCCCTGCCCATGGGCCCCAGACCGAGCACGGTGACGCCAGACTGTTCGATGTGTGAAGACATGACTCAACTCCCATAAGAATATCGGCAAACGGTAATAAATAGGATGAAAATGATGCGCAGTCGTGCTGAGGACCCGAATGTCTGCGGGGTAACCGCCGCCATCGCCGTGATCGACGGCAAGTGGAAAACGCTTCTGCTCTGGCTGTTGGAATCCGGTCCGCACCGCCCCGGCGAGCTGCGTCGGCAGATGCCGGCCATCAGCGAGAAGGTGCTGACTCAGGCGCTCCGTGAGATGGAGACCGACGGACTGGTGCACCGGGAGGTGCTTGATGTGCTGCCGCTGAAGACCGTGTACTCCCTGACCGCGTTCGGCCGCGAACTCTCCGAGGCGTTGGCTCCCCTTTCCGACTGGGGCCACCGCCGCCTGGAGAAGCTCACCGAGGCCCAACCAGCAACCTGATGCATAGAGCTTCTTCCCTGCCGTATCCGGCGGCCTCTGACCGCCCACCACCAGGTTCAGCCCCGTTCCGACCCGCGACAAGTACCCACAAAAAAGTGGCTACTGCGGGCGGCGCGGGCTGCCGTTGCCGGGGACCTTTCTGCATTTGGGGCAGGATTTACGCCTCTCGCCTGCGCGGTCGCGGACCTCGGGGGCGAGGGCGCCGCGCAGGACGAGCAAGCCGTCGCGGTCGAAGGCGAAACTGGAATACGCGACACCTGAACATGTGACCTAACCAGTCCAGAGGCCGGTCTCGAAACACCGGCGTTAGGAGGTAACGCGGAGCGTCAGTTCGCGAAGCTGGCGGCCGGTGGTAGTGATGTCGTATCGGCGCGCGTTATTGAGAGCCGCCTTGGTCAGGGCCTTGCGCCGGTGGAAGTCCCGGCCCATCCCGTCCAGGGCCACGGCCAGCGAGCGCGGGTCGCCAGGAGTATAGGGAACGCCAGCGCTCCCGAGGATTTCCCTCACACCGGGAAGATCGGAGTAGGCAACCGGAAGTCCGTGGGCTTGGGCCTCAATGAGGACGAGCCCGAAAGCCTCCAGACCCCTGGTTGTGAAGACGAAGGCGTCGAAGTTCGGCAGGCGGCGCCACAGTTCGGCGCGGGGCAGGAACGGATCAAAATGAACCCGGTTCCGGAGCCCGAGTTCGATAGCCCGCTGTTCCAGATGCTCCCGTAGGATTCCTTCGCCGATCACGGTCAAGTGGTGCGGCTGATCGGTTAAAGCGAGGGCTTCGACGGCGGTGATCGTGGATTTGTTATCGTCCAGACGACCGGCGTGCACCAGAGACAGCGGTCCGGTTCCAGTAGGCAGTTGATCGCGTACCCGGGCATCGCTCAAAGCGATACCCCACGGGATGACGGTGAGTCGATCGGTGAGTCGGCGTCGGGTGAGACGGTCGATGCGGTCAGCGAGGGCGGAGGTCGGAACTACGATCGCGGCGCTTGCGGCAGCAACTTCATTCAGTACCTCGCGTTCCGATGCGCTGCGCTCGGCAACCATCACGTCGGTGCCGTGGGCGATGGCGATGATCGGGATGTTGCCAGCAGTTCGGGTGAACGCCAGGCTGAGAGCGAACCCGAGGTACTGGGCGTGAATGACATTCGGCTGAATCTTCTCGATGAGCGCACCGACCTCACGCGTCAACTCCTCAACGTAAGGGTCGAAGTCCGGGCCGTGAGGGCGTTTCGTCGTGGAGAGGGTGATCAGCTGATCAAACGCAGCCTTCCAAGCCTGATCGACCGGCGCCCTGCCCAGGAAGGTCGTGTGGATTTCAGGCATCGCGCCGTAGAGATCGTTGACGAGGATCATACTCCCGGACGAAGGCACGGAGGTGCGGTTGATGCCGGTCAGGATGTTCAGGAGCTTGGTGGCCATGTGGAACCTCCATTCATGGATAACCGTTGGGGGGAATCGGAGATCGGGCTCCCAGGGCCAACTCGACTCGTGAATCATCGGTAGCGTTCTACATCTCGCGCTGACGGGGAGGCGCCCACCACGACGCCAGGTGCGGCGTGAAGACGGCCATGACCTCCTCGGCCGGATGCAAATAGCCCCTACCGTCCAGTTCTGCCGTCCATACTCTGACTGCCGATCGGGGGTAGACGGGATTTATCCCTATCTCTCCCTTGGGGAGGATCCCATTGAAGGGGGTAGGTATTCCCTCACTGTTCCAGTAGTCCCACGCCTCAAGAGCCTTGGATTTCTCGAAGCAGTGGTACAACTGCCGATAGCGGGCCATGTACCGGATCTCGCGGAAGACCATCTGGCCGATCAGTCCAGGCGCGGCTTTCTGCATCGTACTGAGATCAGCGCCCTGGAAGGTGACTGATTCCGCATCCTGGGACGGGTGCAGCGCGGTCCGGGCGAACAGGTGGGACAGCCGTCGCCGGACGTACTCAGCGACTCCCGGGTCGAGATCCGGTTCTAAGCCTTCGATGAGCTGGACGAGCCTGTGATGGCGCGGATTGAAACGCGCCAGGTCGAACAACTGCTCCATGCCGTCCACGGCGGCGAAGGCGAGTCGTTTGTAGAGCCAGTTGTTCAGCTCTCCCGCCTGGGCATAGGTCTTGGTCTCCGGAGTAACGGAGTGGAGCATCAGGTATTCGGACAGAACCTCAAAGTAGAGGTAGCCGAGGAACGGCACGTGGGCCACGGCGTCGGACAACTGGTCGATGAACTCGGGTGCCGGAGTGGCATGCCCGGCGGCGTTGCGCAGGGCGACGTCGAGGAACACGGCCGCGGCGCGCAGCCCGGCCAGCACGGCGCGGTCGAGCTGGTCGTTCTCGGCCGGGGTGAGGAAGCTCTGGTAGCGCAGGTAGGTACGCAGGTGGATGGCACCGAGATGCAGGTAGTCGACGCCCTTGGGCCGGATCGGGGCATCCGGGATGACCTCGAAAATCATGGGCTTGGTGGAAGGCTTCGTCCGCATCAGGTAGGCGCCGAGGTTGTGTGGGCGCAGTCCCTCGCGCTGACTGGCGAGAGGCGAGCAGTACAGGGCTCCGACCAGGCAACCGGTGGAGACGTGCAACTGCCGGCTGGTGCGGATGGCGTCGATGTCCCTGGTGACGTGCAGCAGGTACATCGGCTTTCCGCTGACGAGCGCTTCGGTCATGGCGTTGTTCTGTATCAGCCAGCCGTTGGGGGTTGAGCGTTCCAGGTAGTGGCGCCAGTCGCTCTCGCTTTCGGCCAGCGAGGCAGGAATGCGACGCTGCACGGGCATGGTGTAGTCCGTGTGGGCGTGTTCCCATTCGTCGCGCAAGAGAACTCCCAGGGATGGAAGATTCGGCAGCGGGTCGGGGGGATTCGAGGAGCTAAAGGGTCTCGACGTTCGGTCCGGACAGGCGGTTTCGGCAGTCGAGAACATAGGTCGCGTATTTCTCGATCATCGGGAGGTCGAATCGTGCGTGGTCCATGAGAAGCACCACGGCATCAGCGGCCGCGACCTCCTCCGCGCTCGCATCCACCCGGGGCACGTTCAGCTCGGTGTCGTCGCCCTCCGGGATGTTGGGATCGGCGCCGCGCACCTCGGCGCCGAGGTTGATGAGAAGTCCGGCGACACGTGCCGAAGGTGAATTGCGAAGGTCGGTGGCGTTGTATTTGTAGGTCAGGCCGAGCAGCAGGATCCGAGATCCGTTGATGGTCATGCGGCGCTTGTCGAGTGCTTCCACGAGACGCCGGACGACGTAGTCGGGCATGTGGCGGTTCACGTCGTCGGCGAGTTCCACGAACCGGAAAGGGACGCCGAGCTCCTGCTGGACCTTCCAGGAGAGGAACAACGGGTCGACGGGCAGGCAGTGCCCGCCGACTCCCGGCCCCGGGGTGAACCGCGTGAAGCCGAAGGGCTTGGTCGCGGCGGCGTCGATCGCCTCCCAGATGTTCACGCCGAGGGGAGCCGCCAGCGTCGCCATCTCGTTGACCAGGGAGATGTTGACGAACCGGAAGACGTTCTCGATCAGCTTGGCCATCTCGGCGACCTTGGTCCCGGACACCGGAACCGTTGTCTGAAAGATGCCGTCGTAGAAACCCTTGATCGCATCGAGTGATTCGGCGTCGATTCCGGACACCAATTTGGGCGTCCCGTCGAACGACCACCTCTTGTTCCCCGGAGCGATGCGTTCGGGACTGAATCCAGCCAGGAAGTCCACCCCGCCTTTGAGGCCCGAGGTCTTCTCCAGGATCGGCAGCAGCAGTTCCTCGGTGGTGCCGGGATAGGTCGTGGACTCCAGGACCACCGTCGCGCCGGGGCGAAGGTTCTCGCCCAGCGTCCGGGCGCAGGACTCGATGTAGGTCAGGTCGGGCACGCCGTCCCGCAGCGGGGTCGGCACGGTGATCACCGCGATGTCGAAGCCGGCCAGCGCGGCGGCGTCGGCGGTCGCGGAGTAGGCCCCGGTGTCCAGGACCGCGCGGAGTCGCGAGGAGGCCACGTCCTCCACATACGAATCGCCGGCGATGAGCCGCTTGATGCGGTCCGTGTCCACGTCGTAGCCGACGACGCGATGGCCCACCTCGGCGGCGCGTACGGCGAGCGGCAGTCCCACGTAGCCTTGGCCGGCGACAACAACTTCCATGACGACTCCAACTGGGTAAGGAGCACCGCTGTGCCCCTGGTTTCTGTGGTGATGCCTGTGCACAATTCGGCGGCCACGCTCGGGCCCTCAGTCCGGTCGGTGCTTGCGCAGACCCACCCCGATCTCGAACTACTGATCACGGACGACGGATCCTCGGACGGTTCGATGGATCTGCTGAAAGAGCTGGCTCGGCAGGACGAACGGGTCCTGCCGGAGGCAGCGGCCCGGCAGGGAGGCGCGGCCCGGGCCCGCAACCTGGCCATCGCGCGGGCCCGGGGTGACTACATCGCCTTCCTCGACAGCGACGACATGTGGCTTCCGACGAAGGTCGAGAAACAGCTCGCCTTCGCCGCGACGGCCGGGACGCCCCTCACGTTCACCTCCTACTACAAGATGGACGCCCTGTACGAGGGCGAGGCCGCCGACTTCGTCCCGAACGGGCGTGTGGTGTGGGCGCTGGAGCGCGTGGACTACAGCGCGATGCTGGTCCATGACCACATCGGCGCCCTGACCGCCATGTACGACCGCAGGGTGGTCGGGACGAGGCTGATGCCGGACATGCCGAAGAGGCAGGACTACGCGCTCTGGTTGTCGATCATGCGGGATGGGACTCCCGCGCGGGCGCTGCGGGAACCGTTGGCGGTGTACCGGGCGCAGCGGGCCGGGTCGCTCTCGTCGAACAAGCTGTCGCTCGTCCCGTACAACTGGAACCTCTACCGTCGGCACGAACAGCTCTCGGTGTTCCGGTCGGCTCGGGCTCTGGCCGGGGCGGCATGGCACTCGGTGCGGAAGTCGCGGATCTAGCACCCGTTCACGAGCTCGGGGCGATCGGCGTGTCCGTTCGGGGCGGTGCCCGACCGGGCCCCGCCCCGTGGCCCTGCCGCGTGCTCGGCGGCTGGACCCGGGGGGCGGGACTCGGTGGGTCACCGGTGCCGTCGGCCGGCTACGCGGCCGAGCCATCGCCGGCCCTCGCGCGCAGGAACAACTGGAGGAGCAGCCGCCTGTCGGCGCCGGGGACGGTCTCCTGGCCGCTGTGGAGCGCCTCCCGGCCGTGCAGGAATCGGCGCTGATTCACGATGAGGTAGTCCCCGGGCTGGAGCATGAAGGAGACCTGACCCCGGACGAGCTCCTCGGCGAGCTCCCGGGCGGCGTCGGCGTGCGCCTGGCCGAGCTGGGACCGCTCCAGCATCTTGGCGGTGAACCGGACGAACCCCTCACCCGGGTCGGAGCCGTCCAGGATCGGAAACGGCTTGTACTCCTCGCCCACGCCGAACAGGTCGAAGAAGGTCCCGTAGTTGTAGGCCGTCTCGGCCAGGAGGGCGCGGCTGTCCTCCGACAGCCGCGCCACCGCCGCGTAGGCGTCGGAGAGGATGCTGGGGCCGCCACCGAGCGGGTCGGGGCGGACGCACAGGAGCGTGGTGTACTCCGGGGGCCGGGTCGCGTTCACCAGGTCCATGTGGAAGGCGTTGTACCCGATGCCGCTGGAGCGGCCGGGGTCCTTGTCGACCTTGACCCCGATGTCCTTCCACAGGGGCCACCGCGGGAAGGGCGAGAAGGGGACCGCCACCTCGGCCGCGAAGGCCGTCGCCAGCCGCCGCAACCGGTCGCCGGTCCCCAGGGCCTTGGCGAGGTTCCCCAGGCGCAGCACGGCGTATCCGCCGCCCTCCCCGGTCAGCGCGTGGCGCAGGGTCGGGGCGGTTTCCTCGAACCGCGGGGTGGCCGTCAGCTCGGTCCGGTACTCCTCCATGGTGGACTGCGCCAGGAACGAACCGTCCAGTTCCCAGGGCGGGAGAAAACGGTCGATCAGAGCGGCTTCGAGTTCGCTCGGGATGTCGATGAACACGCGGAGCTTCCTTCTCTCTTGGGGTTCTGGGGGTGTCGTTCGGGTGCTGCTGCTGTCGTCCGGGCGCCGAAGGCGGTCCGACAGCGGGTGGGCCTCGTCAGGCCGTGGGGGCCTCGGGGTCGTGCCTGTCGCCAGGGTCACCGGCGAGGGTCCGCATCGGCGTTGGTTCGATGGAACCGCTCGGGGAGCCGTGACCGACAGCGGGTTTGTGCCGTGTGTAAACGGGCTTGCAGCCGGTACAAACGGGGGTCCTCGACCGCCTCACCAGCGAACAGGGGCTCGGCGGGAATCAGCTACGTGGCCGGGGAGCGCAGCATCAGGCAGGCCAGGTGACCGCGCAGGTCGTAGCGGTAGGCATGGGCCCACCCGTGGGCAAGGTCGGCTACTTCCGCTTCGGTCATTGCGCCGGGTTGTGGGGTGGGCTCGTCGATGACGGGTACGACGACGTACATCCGCCCGCCGGGCCGTAGCCAGTGGTCGCGGACGCGGCGCAGCCACGCGGCCGGATCCTTGAGAAAGGGCAGGACGAGTCGGCACACCACAAGGTCGATGCCGTGCTGTGGCAGGGCGGGAGGGTCCCCGGCGTTGAGGTCATGGTGCAGGTAGCGCACTGCGGGAAGGCAGGTGCGCCGGGCGGCTGCGAGCGCGTTCTCGGCGAAGTCCACACCGGTGACGTCGAAGCCGAAACGGTGCAGTTGGCGGCTGAACGCCCCGGTGCCGCAGCCTGCGTCGACAGCGACCTGGCCGCGTCGGATGAGGAAGTGGTGGGTGAAGTGCATCAGCTCCGTATCGGTGATCAACCGGAACATCTGCCCGTCCTCCTCCCACACGTTCCAGACAGCAGCGGAGGGGGATTGTGGCGTTGCAGTCCTCATGCGGAGCACCTTCCTGTGAGGGGTTCGGCGGGGCCGGGAGGGTCGGTGGTCGGATGGCCGGTGTGATGGCGCCGGATGCGTTCGGCTCGTTCGGCGTAGGGCGGGAGGCCGACACTGGCACGGCGGGCGTCGAGGTTGTGGGGCTCTGCGATCGGGTGAGGCACCAGGCCGGCGGGCCCGTATCGGTGCTGTGTGCCGTAGAGCTGCGGGCGGCCCTGATGTACGCAGCACCGGTCATAGAGGTGCGCCCACTGCTGCAAAGTCGCCTCTCCGTGCCGGACCGCTTCGTTGATCAGCCGTAAGGCGGAGAGCTGGAATGCGGGATCGTCGTCGGCGTGCAGGGCGATCAGCCACGCGGCTCGCGCGGCTTCCTCGCCAACGAGGCTGCGACCGGGCCACCCATGGGTGAGCACGATGCGCCGCAGGACGTGGGCGTTGGCGCGGTCGAGGTGCCGCATCGTGCTGATCTCGGCCGCTGTGGCCTTGGCGCGCTCCGCGACGGGGAGGTGCCAGTTCCGCTCGGCTGCCTGGACACCAGCAAGGAGGTCGCGGGCGATGTCCGGCCGCTGTGGCTCCGGCGACATGATCACACCTCCGCTGCCTGGGGTGCCGATACGGGCCGCCGCGCGGTCACGGGCTGCTTGATGCCCAGCTCCACCGACGTCAGCACGGGAGGGTGCGACGCCGCGTCGCGGTCGGGGCCCGTCCCGATGATGGGGAGCACGAAGACGGGGTGGGCGGTCCAGGTCCAGCGACCGATGGGGGTGGCCAGCTCAAACGCATACGGCCTGCCCCTGCGCAGTTCGCGGATGGCTGCCTCTGCGCCGCGGTGGTTGCCGAGCCAAGCCCAGACGCGGTCGAACGTCTCACGGTCAAGGCGAGGAGTCAGGGACCGTACGGACTCGCGCACCCAGTCGACGGCCTGAGCCGAGACTGTGGTGGTGATGTCGTCGAGCGGGCCTGTCGTGGGCACTTCGCAGACCTGATCGATATGGCACCAGTAGGCGCGGGTGAGTCTCACGCCGACCACCCGCCGGGGGTAGGGGAGATGCGTACGTTGGCATCCAGGGGGATCGGCCAGGCGAGGATCAGCGTGCTCAACGGCGACTTCGCGCCCGTCATGGGCAGCCAGGGCAGGGTGGATGTGCACCGCCTTCATGCCGCGACCTCCGCCGAGGTGACACGCGAGCGGATCTCGAACCACACGTCCTTGCCCGTGGCGCGCGGCACGACACCCCAGGCGTCGGCCATCTCGTTCAGGACGAACAGTCCCCGCCCGCTCTCGGCGATCCAGTTCGGCTCACGGACCTTCGGCAAGACAGTGCTGGTGTCGCTGACGACTACGCGCACACCATCGGGCAGGCGTTGAAGCAGCAGGACACACTCAGGGGAGCCGGTGTGCTTGTCCACGTTGGACAGCAGCTCATGGACGCACAGCGTCACGGGCTCGGCTAACTGCCCGCATCCCCAGTAGCGCAGATGCGCGCCGACGATACGGCGGATACCCGCGAGCGCCCGCGGATGAGCGATCAGCTCCTGTCGGTACTGCTGCGTGCCTGCCTCTGCCATGACGTCCATGGCTCCTCCAGCGCCTGATCAGCGCGTTCGCGAACGGGTCGACGCTCTGTGATGCCCCAAGCGCCCTATGTAACGCACAACAGAGTGGACCCATCTATCCTCGTACCGCAACTCAGTTGGGCCACAAAGTTGTAGATTCATAAGGAGCGGTCTACTCCGTTGTCATATGACGAGTTGTGGAGGCACTGTCGTCCCGTACGACATAATGGCGCTCAACACGCCTGGAGGAGGAGCTACGTTGCCAAGCCACCCACGACCCACCGTGCGACGACGCAAGCTCGGCGGCGAGCTCAAGCGACTACGCGAAGCGGCCGGCGTCAAGATGGAGGAGGCCGCCGAGCGCATCGGCGGCGACAAGTCCAAAATCTCCCGCCAGGAGAACGGCCGACAGGGCGTCAGCAAGCTGGAGATCGAAGCGCTGCTGACGCTGTACAGAGTGGAGGATCAGAAGCTCAAGACAGCCCTGGCTACGCTGGCCAGGGAAGGACGCCGCAAAGGCTGGTGGGCCCAGCACAACGACATACTGCAAGAACCGTTCCAGGAGCGACTGGCCATCGAGTCCGACGCCGCCCGCATCCACGCGTTCCAGCCCCTGCTGGTCCCTGGCATCCTCCAGACGATCGAGTACGCGACGGAGACCATCCACTCCGTAGACAAGAAGGCATCCGAGGAAGAGGTCCAGCAGCTCGTCTCGGTCCGCATGAACCGTCAGGAGATCTTCAAGCGGGACAACCCGCCCCAGTACGTGTGCGTCCTGGACGAAGCGGTGCTCCGACGCGAGGTCGGCGGGCCACGGGTGATGGCCGCTCAGCTCCAGAAGCTGATCGAGGTCAACAACCCGCCCAAGCTCACGATCCAAGTCATCCCGTTCGGGCAGGGATGGCACGCCGGACTCGACGGGCCCTTCAGTCTTTACGCGTACCCCGACCCGATGGATCTCGACGTCGTCAACCTGGACTACCTCGACGGGGCGCTGTATCTGGAGGAAAATGGCCCCGTTGAGCGGTACAAGCTGGCCTTTGACGAGCTCCGAGCTTCCGCCCTACCCTCACGACAATCCATGGACCTGATCTCGCAGACAGCGCGCGACTTCCAGAAGAGAACTTAGAGGCAGGTACACCAGATGACGCGGCACAACCTCCCCGAGGACGCCTGGCAGAAGTCCTCCTACAGCGGTGACAACGGGGGGCAATGCGTCGAGAAGCAGCTGACCGCCGATGGCCTCGTAGCCGTCGGCGACAGCAAGAACCGCTCTCTGGGAGCTCACACCTTCGATCCCAAGCAGTGGCAGGTCTTCATCACGGCCGTCCGAAACGACACCATCTGACGCGAACACCGACAGCCGAGATCCTCACGATCGTGCTGGCCGGGTACATTGCTCGAACAGCAGCGTGACGTTCAGGCGTACGCGAAGGTGTGGGACGAGCAGACAGCCGCCGCCATGTCCCCGGCCGAGTCCCAGCAGTACCTTGGCCGATGTTCCTGGCGGTCACGGGGTGGAGCGCCGGTGAGCGCAGAATGACCTAATCGCGCTCTACGACTACGACACCGGTGCCGCGGCCCCGGTGGACATTCTCCGCCGACGCCACGGTGATGTACGACTACGACGAGGGCGTGACCCGTAGACGGCGGCTCCGACGCGCCGCTGTCCAGCTGGAAGTCCCAGCCCAGCGGCTGGTATGCCAGCAGCTCCGGCGACCCGCTTTCCGGCGACACGGACGACGACAGCCGGGCCGACCTCATGGCCATGTACAACTACGCGATCGGCGCCACCCGGGCCTTCACGTTCCCGGGCTGGGCCGACGGCGGATTCGAGAACCCGAACCGCTCCTGGTACGCGGAGCCGGGCACCTGGTGACCGTTCCTTCCGCCACCTGATGCGAAAACCGCCGGGCACCCTCCAGGTGCCCGGCAGTTCACCGAGGTCAGGCCGCGCGGGCCTCGCCCGAGGTCGAGGTGCGGCCGGGGGTCAGTGCGCCGCCTTGGCGGAGTACGGCATAGCCCACGCCGATGCCGATCGCCACCGGCCACTCAAGGACATCCACGGCGCCCAGTACCCCGAGGCCGAGGTAGAGCGGCAGGCCTCCCTTGGCCGGCAGGACCTGGCGGGCAACTGCCACCGGGAGCAGTGCCGCGTTTGCCGCGCCGCTCGCGACGCGGCCGGCGGTGGGGACCGTGATGGTGATCTTGCGCTGTCCGTCGCTCTTGGCAGGCGTCGCGGTCTTCGCAGTCTTCGCGGTCTTCGCGGTCTTCGCGGGTGCCTCGGGCGTCGCGGGAGTCGCTTTCTTCGGCTCCGTGCCGGACTTTGTCCTGCCCTGCGAAGTGCGCTTACGAGGTGATGGTGAGGTGGCCACGGATCTCACGTCCATAGATGCCGTACGGGCAGATTTTCTATGATGTTTGCCTACATTTAAGGGTAATGGACTCCCTGAACGTGTGCCTCCGTGGCCCTTCTGCGACGGTTGAACCAGGCCGGAAAGGCTACTCGGGCCACGTTGGCTCCGCGTAACCGAAAGTCGCGTAAACAGACCGGAGGCCCAGCCGATGTCACCGCTGTCAGGGGTCCGCCTGTGGACGCCCCTGCTGTTCGCACCGCTCGCCTCCGGCGTGACGTACGGCGTCGCGGCCGGTGCGCGAGGTGCCGCCGCCGGTGCGCGGGGTGCCGCCCAGGTTGCCGGGCAGCTCATCGGGCTGCCGCGGCGCGATGTGTGGCAGCGGGCCGGGCGGTGCTACATCGAGGTACACGGGGTGCACGGCGCCGGCGGGGACCAGATCGCGCGGCGGGTGGAGCGGGCGCTGGAGCGACATCCGGGGGTGGTGTGGGCGCGGGTGAACGCGCCGTCCGAGCGGGTCGTCGTGGCGCTGGGGTCGCCGCCTCCGGCCGAGCGTGAACTCGTCGCGACAGTCGCGCACGCGGAGGGGCACCATGCGGCGGAGGCGGACGAGTTCACCGAGTGGTGGCCCGAGCCGCACCACCCCTGCGAGGGGCCGAAGACCCGCCAGTCGGTGTCCGTTCTGGCCGCCGACACCGTGGGACTCTCCCTCGCCACCTTCCGGCGGGTGGCTCCCTGGCTCAGGCTGCCGCCCGAGGTGGGAGCACTCGCCGCGGCCCTCCGGTACCACCCGCGGGTGCGGCATCTGATCGCCGCCGCCAGCAGTACGGAGCAGGCCGAGTCGGTACTGCCGGTGATCAGCGCCCTCGCCCAGGGCGTGGCCACCGGCGGCGGAGGCATCGTCCTGGACGTGCTGGAGCGGCTGGCGCAGTGGCGGGAAGCCACCGCGGAGCGCGCGACCTGGGCGGAGGCGGAGCCGCGGCTCGTCCGTGGGCCTGACGACGCGTCGGCCGACTCGATGGTGATCGACCGGGCCGGGCCGACGCCGCAGGACTCGGCGGACCGTTATGCGGAGCGGGCCATGGCGGCGGGCATGGTGGCCGGTGCGATCGCCGTTCCCTTCGCCGGACCCCGCCGGGGACTGGCCGTCGCCCTGGCCGCCGTGGCGAAGGCTCCGGAGGCGGGCCGGGAGGGCTTCGCCACCAGCCTCGGCAGGTTCCTGGCGCTGCGGGGTGTGGTGACCATGGACCGGAGCGCGCTGCGGCGGCTCGGGCAGGTCGACACCGTAGTCCTGGACGAGGACGCACTGCGCACCGACCGGTACGAGCCGGTGAACCTGGAACCGCTCAGCGGCGCCGATCCCGAAGAAACCTCACGGCGGCTCTTCGCCCTGTTCGACTCGGACACGCCCCTGCGGACCGCCCGCGACAACGACGGCTGGGTGCTCGGGCCGCTCGCCGACCTGGATCTGACGGGCCGTACCGGCCGGCAGGCGGAGGCGCGGCTGCGGCGCAAGGGCAGTGAACGGACGCTGGGCCTGGCCAAGGGGCGCAGGCTCCAGGCCGTGGTGGGTCTGGCCACAGAGACCGCCCCGGGCGCCGAGGCCGTCGCGGCGGCGGCCCGCCGGGCGGGGGCGCGGGTGGTGCTGGCCACCGACCGGGCCTTCCCGGCGTTCTCGTTCGCCGACGCGAGGGTGCCCGCGGGTGGTCGTCTTGTGGCGTCGGTACGTGGTCTGCAGGCCGACGGTGCGGTCGTGCTGCTCATCTCCGGGAACCGCCGGGCGCTGGGAGCGGCCGACTGCGCTGTCGGCGTGCACGCGGAGGGCGAGCCCCCGGCCTGGGGCGCCCATCTGCTCGTCGGATCCGACCTGGAGTCCGCGGGGCTGATCGTGGACGCCGTGGGCACGGCGGCACGGGTCGACCATGACTGTGCCGTACTGGCCGCGGGCGGCAGCGGCGTCGGCGCGGTGGCCGCGCTGCAGGCCGCTCCCCACCTGGCGGCCTCCCGGTCGATGGCGGCTGGCACGACCGCCGCGAGCGTGGCGTTCTGCCTGGGCAACTGGCGTGCCCGGCAGTTGCTCGCGCGCCCCCTCACCCCGCCGGTGACCACCGTGCCCTGGCACCTGATGCCCACCGACCGGGTGCTGGAGCGGCTGCGCAGCCACGCCGACGGCCTGACGGTCGACGAGGCGGCTGCCCGCAGCGGCGGCGCGAGCGGAGCAGGCGGAAGGAAAGGCACGCAGGCCGGCGGCGGGCCCGCGCGGCTGACCCTGCCCTCCGCCTTCATCGAGGAGCTGTCCAATCCCCTGACCCCCGTCCTCGCCGCGGGCGCCGCCCTCGCCACCGCCGTCGGCTCGCGCACCGACGCCGGGCTGGTGGCCGCCATCACCGGGACCTCCGCGCTCATCGGCGGCTTCCAGCGGGTGCGCACCGAGCGTGCTCTCGCCGAGCTGTTCGCCCGCTCGGCCATCGGCGCGCGCGTACGCCGCGGCGGCCGCGAACGGCTGGTCACCGCCGGGGACCTGGTGGCGGGCGACATCATCCTGCTGCGGCCCGAGGACGTGGTGCCCGCGGACTGCCGGCTGCTGGAAACCGAGGGGCTTGAGGTCGACGAGTCGTCGCTGACCGGCGAATCGCTCGCCGTGAGCAAGGACCCGGCCCCGGTGGTCGCCGCGCAGATCACCGGCCGCCGCTCGATGGTGTACGAGGGAACCACGGTGTCCTCCGGCCGGGCCGTGGCCGTCGTGGTGGCCACCGGATCGAGTACCGAGGTCGGGCGCAGCCTCGCCACCGCCCGCATGGCCGCGCCCGAGACCGGTGTGGAGGCCCGGCTCGCCAAGCTCACCCGGGCCAGCCTGCCCGTCGCGCTCGGGTCGGCCAGCGCGGTGGCGGCCTCGGGTCTGCTGCACGGGCGTCCGCTGACGGACAACCTCGCCTCCGCGGTCAATCTCGCCGTCGCCTCCGTCCCGGAAGGGCTGCCTTTCCTGGTCAACGCCGCGCAACTGGCCGCCGCCCGGCGGCTGGCCGATGTCGGCGCGCTCGTACGCAACCCGCGCACCATCGAGGCGCTCGGCCGCGCCGATGTTCTCTGCTTCGACAAGACCGGGACGCTCACGGAGGGCAAGCTCCAGCTCGCCGCGGTGAGCGCCGGGGACAGCGACGGGGATGGCGACGGGGATGGCGCGCTGCCGGTGGACCGGCTCGACGTCTCGCGCAAGGAGGTGCTCGCCGCCGCGCTGCGCGCCACCCCGCCCGCCAGGCAGGCGGAGCCCATGGCGCACCAGACCGACCACGCCGTGACGGCCGGTGCGCTCGCCGCCCGGGTCTCCGTACGGCTGGGCGCGCCCCGCTGGCGACGCATGGACACGCTGCCCTTCGAGCCGTCCCGCGCCTACCACGCGACCTCCGGCGAGACGGCGCACGGACTGCTGCTCAGCGTGAAGGGCGCGCCGGAGAACGTACTGGACCGCTGCGCGGCCCACAGGCGGAACGGAGACACCGCCGTCGCGCTCGACAAAGCCGCCGTCCGGCGGCTGACCGCCGAGGCCGAGAAGCTCGCGGGCGCCGGTCGCCGCGTGCTGGCGGTGGCGGAGCGCCGGATGCGTACGGACGAGGACCTCACCGACGAGAGCGTGCGGGACCTGGTGTTCCTGGGGTTCCTCACGCTGGCCGATCCGGTCCGTACGAGTGCCGCTCCCGCGACCGCGCGACTGCGGGAGGCGGGCGTGCAGACGGTGATGCTCACCGGCGACCACCCGGCGACCGCCGACGCCATCGCCTCCAGCATCAGCGACATCACCGAGCCGAAAGTGAGCACCGGCCCGGAGCTGGACGAGCTGGACGACGCCGAACTTGACGCGCTGCTGCCGACCGTGGACGTGATCGCCCGGTGCAGTCCGCACCACAAGGTACGTATCGTCCAGGCGTACCAACGCGTCGGCCGGGTCGTGGCCATGACCGGCGACGGCGCCAACGACGCGCCCGCCATCCGGCTCGCAGACATCGGTATCGCCCTGGGCCGCCGCGGCACCCCCTCCGCGACCGCCGCCGCCGATCTGGTCGTCAGCGACGACCGGCTGGAGACGATCGTCTCGGCGCTGATGGAGGGCCGGGCCATGTGGGCGTCGGTCCGGGCCGCTCTCGGCATTCTCATCGGCGGCAATCTGGGAGAGGTCACGTTCAGCGTGGTCATCTCGGCGCTGACCGGCCGTACACCGCTGAATGCCCGTCAGATCATGCTGGTCAATCTGCTCACCGACCTCGCGCCGTCGCTGGCCATCGCCGTACGCGAACCGGCCGGGCAGACCGGTCAGCGCCTGCTCGCGGAGGGCCCGCACCGTTCCCTCGGTACGGCGCTGACCCACGAAATGCTGCTGCGCGGGACCATCACCGCCACCGGCGCGGGTCTGGCATGGGGCGCGGCACGGCTGACGGGCAGGGGCCGCCGCGCCAGTACGGTGGCGCTCGCGGCGGTCGTCGGCACGCAGCTGGCGCAGACGCTCGCGACCGGCGGCCTGGACCGCCATGTCCTTATCGCGAGCATCGGCTCGGCGGCGGTCCTCGCCGCCGTGATCCAGATGCCTGGTATCAGCCAGTTCTTCGGCTGCACCCCGCTGGGGCCTGTCGCGTGGGGTATCGCGCTGGGCGCGATCGCCGCGGCCACGCTGCTGGGCATGGTTGTGTCCCCGCTTGTCCGCTCCCTGACGGAACAGTAGGCGTACGTTGTCGGGGCTCCGCCCCAAGCCCCGCGCCTCAAACTCCCCCTACGCCTAGCGGCGTGGCAGGTCCCCCAGCGGGGCTTGATTTTGCCCTCGGGCCCCTGTCGGGGCTCCGCCCCGAACCCCGCGCCTCAAACGCCGGCGGGGCTGGAGTTGCCGGTGGCCCGGCAATTCAAGC
This sequence comes from Streptomyces sp. NPDC052236, assembly GCF_044548015.1. Taxonomy (NCBI): domain Bacteria; kingdom Bacillati; phylum Actinomycetota; class Actinomycetes; order Kitasatosporales; family Streptomycetaceae; genus Streptomyces; species Streptomyces sp. NPDC052236. The sequence continues at coordinate 79,232 of NZ_JBIUBL010000006.1, forward strand.
CCGTCTGGGGGCACCTCCCATGCCGAAGGCTATGGGGAGATTGAGGACACCGCCCGAAGGGCGGTACGGGGTCTGGGGCGGGGCCCCAGTTACGGGATGGGGTACTCCCCCTACGCCTAGCGGCGTGGGAGGTGCCCCCACCCACGCCGCGCTGGGGGTCCCCCCACGCCCTCAGGGCGTAGGGGGAGTAGGGGGCGGGCGGGGTGGGGGAACAAGCACCGCGCAGCGGCCCCTCGTACGCGATGGGCCCGTCAGGGGAGTACGGCCACCCCGTCCAGCTCCACCATGGCCTGCTCGTCCCAGAGCCGCACCACCCCGATCACCGCCATGGCGGGATACTCACCCCCCGCCAGCCTCCGCCAGATACGGCCCAGTTCCCCCGCGTGCGCGCGGTAGTCGGCGACATCGGTGGCGTACACGGTGACACGCGCGAGATCCCGCGGAGCACCGCCCGCCGCCGCCAGCGCGGTGAGGAGATTGGCCAGGGCCGTCTCGAACTGCTCGGGCAGTGTCCCCCCGACGAGCTTGCCCGCGCCGTCCAGCGCGGTCTGCCCGGCCAGGAACACCAAGCGCGAGCCGGTCGCGGTGACGGCGTGGGAGAAGCCGGTGGGCGGCGAGAGGTCGGACGGATTGTGGCGGTGCAGGCTCATGCGGGCGGCTCCTCGGCGTACAACTCCTCGCCGTACAACTCCTTCGCGTACAACTCCTTGGCGACGATCGTGCGCTGGACCTCCGTCGCGCCCTCGTAGATCCGGGGCGCCCGGACCTCGCGGTAGAGGTGTTCCAGCAGATGGCCTCGCTGGAGTGCGCGCGCCCCGTGCAGCTGGACGGCGGCGTCGACCACGTACTGCGCGGTCTCCGTCGCCAGCAGCTTCGCCATCGCGGACCGCTTCGGCACATCGGTGGCCCCTTCGTCGTACGCGGCCGCCGCCGCGTACACGAGAAGGCGGGCCGCCTCCGTGCGGGTGGCCATCTCCGCGACCTGGTGTGCGACCGACTGGAGGTCCTTGAGCGGGCCGCCGAAGGCCCTGCGGCGGGCGGTATGGCCGATGGCCGCGTCCAGCGCCGCCTGGGCCATGCCCACCGCGAACGCGCCGACGCTCGGCCGGAAGAGGTTGAGGGTGTTCATGGCGACCCGGAAGCCACGGTCCCGCTCGCCCAGGACATCCTCCCCGGACACGGGCACATCGTCGAAGGCGAGCGCGCCGATGGGGTGCGGGGACAGCATCTCCAGCGCCGTCCCGGTCAGCCCCGGCCGGTCGGCGGGCACGAGGAACGCGGTGACGCCACGGGCCCCCGCGCCCTCGGTCGTCCGGGCGAAGACGGTGTAGAAGTCGGCCTCAGGAGCGTTGGAGATCCAGCGCTTCTCGCCGCTCAGCCGCCAGCCCCCGTCCTTCGGCACGGCCTTGAGGGTGAGCGCGGCGGCGTCCGAACCGGCGTCCGGCTCGCTCAGCGCGAACGCGGCGACGGCGCTCCCCGCCCGTACCCCGGGGAGCCAGCGCTCCCGCTGGGCTGCGGTGCCCGCCTGCGCGACGGGGCAGGCGCCGAGGCCCTGCAGGGCGAGGGCGGTCTCGGCCTCCGTGCAGCCGTACGCCAGTGACTCGCGCAGCAGGCACAGCTCCAGCGCCCCGGCCTCGAACAGGCGCTCCAGCAGGCCGAGCTCGCCGAGGGCGGCGACCAAGGGGCGGTTGACGCGGCCGGGTTCACGGGCCTCGGCGAGGGGCCGCAGCCGCTCGGCGGCCAGGGCGCGCAGGCGCGCACACCAGGCCTGCTGTGCAGGATCGAGCGAGAACATCGACATATATGCTCCCATTTCGGGGCGCATCCGCCATATCCGTCGGCATCCATCAGCACCCATATCGCGGACCATTGACTGTCGTCACCTTCACGATACGCTCGATTCGCGACCCCACCACGAGAAGGGCGCGAACGATGGAAACGACGGAGCTGACACCCTCGGCCCACCTCGACACCTTTGCGCGCGACCACCTCCCGCCCGCCGGACAGTGGCCTGAACTCCGCTTCGACCTGCCCGAGCTGCGCTATCCCCACCGGCTCAACTGCGCGGCCGAACTGCTGGACCGTACGATCGAACGCTTCGGCGCCGACCGGCCCGTCTTCCACACCGGGGACGGCGAGACCTGGACGTACGGGAAACTGCGCGACCACGTCGACCGCATCGCGCACGTCCTCACCGCCACCCTCGGCGTGATCCCCGGAAACCGCGTCCTGCTGCGCGGCCCGACGACCCCATGGCTCGCGGCCTGCTGGCTCGCCGTGCAGAAGGCGGGCGCGGTGGCGGTCACCGTCCTCGCGCAGCAGCGGGCGACGGAGCTGGCCACGGTGTGTGAGATGGCCGCCGTCGGCCACGCCCTCTGCGACATCCGCTCGATCGACGATCTGGCGAAGGCCGAGGTGGCGGGGTTGCGCATCACGGCGTACGGCGGCGAGGCCCCCGACGATCTGCTGCGGCTGGCCGCGGCCCGGGCCCCGGAGCCGTACGAGCCGGTCCGGACCGCCGCCGACGATGTCGCGCTGATCGCGTTCACGTCCGGCACGACCGGCCGCCCCAAGGGCTGCATGCACTTCCACCGGGATGTACTGGCCGTCGCGGACACCTTCTCCGCACGCGTGCTGCTACCGGAACCCGATGACGTCTTCGCGGGCAGCCCGCCGCTCGGCTTCACCTTCGGACTCGGCGGACTGGTGATCTTCCCGATGCGGGCGGGCGCGTCGGCACTGCTGCTCGAACACGCGAGCCCGCGGCAGCTGCTGTCCGCGATCGCCGCGCACCGGGTGTCGGTGCTGTTCACCGCGCCGACCGCGTACCGCGCGATGCTGGACGGCCTCGACGCGCACGACGCAGGCTCACTGCGCTCGCTGCGACGCTGTGTGTCGGCCGGCGAGAACCTGCCCGCCGCCACCTGGCACGCCTGGCAGGAGCGGACCGGGCTGCGCCTGATCAACGGCATCGGCGCGACCGAGCTGCTGCACATCTTCATCTCGGCGGCGGACGAGTCGATCAGGCCGGGAACCACCGGGATACCGGTTCCGGGGTGGCACGCGCGCGTGGTGGACCGTTCCGGGCGTCCGGTCCCGGACGGAGAGCCGGGGCTGCTGGCCGTACGCGGCCCGGTGGGCTGCCGCTATCTGGCGGACCCCCGCCAGGAGGAGTACGTACAGGAAGGCTGGAATCTCACCGGGGATACGTATGTGCGCGAAACGGACGGCTACTTCCGCTATGTCTCGCGCGCCGATGACATGATCATTTCGGCTGGATACAACATCGCGGGCCCGGAGGTGGAGGAGGCGCTGCTGCACCACCCGGACGTGGCGGAGGCGGCGGTGATCGGCCGTGGAGACGCCCTGCGGGGCCAGATCGTGGTGGCGTACGTCGTCCTGCGCGAGGGAGTCCCGGCCGGCGACGACACCGTCACCGCACTCACCGACGCCGTACAACAGCGCCTGACACCGTACAAATGTCCGCGCGAAATCGTCTTCCTGAACGCGCTTCCGCGCACCCCGACGGGCAAGCTTCAACGCTTCCGCCTGCGAGCTCTAGAGTGATCGCGTGGCCGAGCAGCACACTCCCCGATCCCTGATCGTCACCCTGTACGGCGCGTACGCACGCGAACGTCCTGGGTCTGTCCCCGTGGCCGAACTGATCCGTCTGCTGGCGGTTCTCGGCGTCGACGCGCCCTCGGTGCGGTCCTCGGTCTCCCGGCTCAAACGCCGCGGCCTGCTGGTCCCCGAGCGCACCGAGGACGGCGCGGCGGGCTACGCGCTGTCGGCCGACGCCCGCCAGGTGCTGGAGGACGGCGACCGGCGCATCTACGACCGCCGCCCGCCGCGGCTGTCCGAGGGCTGGGTGCTCGCCGTCTTCTCGGTGCCGGAGGCCGAGCGCCACAAGCGCCATCTGCTGCGCTCGCGGCTGACCCGGCTCGGCTTCGGTTCGGCGTCGCCGGGCGTGTGGATCGCGCCCGCGCGGCTGTACGAGGAGACCCGGCACACGCTGCGCCGCCTCCAGCTCGACCCGTACGTCGAGCTGTTCCGCGGCGAGCATCTCGGCTTCGCGCCGACGGCGGAGGCGGTGGCGCGCTGGTGGGACCTGGGGGCGATCGCCAAGCTGCACGAGGAGTTCCTGGACCGGCACGAGCCGGTGCTGCGGGCATGGGAGACGACTCGGGACGTCACTGCTGAGGCCGCGTACGAGGCCGCGTACCGGGACTATCTGACGGCGCTGGACTCCTGGCGGCGGCTGCCGTACGTGGACCCGGGGCTGCCGACGGAGCTGCTGCCGCAGGGCTGGCCCGGGGAACGGTCGGCGGCGGTCTTCGCCCGCCTGCACGCGCTGCTGCGGGACCCGGGCGCGGCGTTCGTACGGGTCCCTACCTGAGGCTGAGCCTCGGCTTGGGCGCGTCCGTGCGGCCGGTCGGGGGTGGGCGGCTGCCCGCCAGGTACGGGAGGGGCCAGGGCGCGGCCGGGCCGCTGTAGCTCTGCTCGGCCGCCGCGTGCAGCGTCCAGTGCGGGTCGTAGAGGTGGGGCCTGGCCAGGGCGCAGAGGTCGGCGCGGCCCGCCAGCAGCAGCGAGTTGACGTCGTCCCAGGACGAGATCGCGCCGACCGCGATGACCGGGACGGAGAGGGTGTTGCGGATCCTGTCCGCGTACGGGGTCTGGTAGGAGCGGCCGTACTCGGGCTGTTCGCCGGGGACGACCTGTCCCGTGGAGACGTCGATCGCGTCGGCGCCGTGGGCCGCGAAGGCGCGGGCGATCTCGACCGCGTCGGCGCCGGTGGTGCCGCCCCGGGCCCAGTCGGTGGCGGAGATGCGGACGGTCATCGGCCTGTCGTCGGGCCAGATCGCGCGTACCGCGTCGAAGACCTCCAGGGGGAAGCGGAGCCGGTTCTCCAGCAGTCCGCCGTAGGCGTCGGTACGGCGGTTGGTCAGGGGAGAGAGGAAGCCGGACAGCAGATAGCCGTGCGCGCAGTGCAGTTCCAGCAGGTCGAAGCCGCTGCGTACGGCTGCCCGTGCGGCGGATGCGAACTGCTCGCGGATCTCGGTGAGCCCGGACCTGTTCAGCTCGTGCGGAATCTGGTTCACGCCCGGCCGGTACGGGAGGGGGGAGGCGGCGGCCAGCGGCCAGTTGCCCTGCGGAAGGGGTTCGTCGATGCCGTCCCACATGAGTTTCGTGGAGCCCTTGCGGCCGGAGTGGCCCAGCTGTACGCCGATGGCCGTGCCCGGCGCTTGGTCGTGTACGAAGTCCGTGATGCGACGCCAGGCGCTCGCCTGCTCCTGGGTGTAGAGCCCCGCGCACCCGGGCGTGATGCGGCCCTCGGCGCTCACGCACACCATCTCGGTCATCACCAGACCGGCCCCGCCGAGCGCCCGCGCGCCCAGGTGGACGAGGTGGAAGTCGCCGGGGACGCCGTCCACGGCCGAGTACATGTCCATGGGTGATACGACGACCCGGTTGCGCAGTTCGAGGCCGCGCAGCCGCAGCGGCGTGAACATCGGGGGTGTGGCGGGCGGGCAGCCGAAGGCACGCTCGACGGAGTCGGTGAAGGCCGGATCGCGCAGCCGCAGATTGCCGTGGGTGACGCGGCGGCTGCGGGTGAGCAGGTTGAAGGCGAACTGGCGGGGAGGCTGGTCGAGGTAGGTCCCGAGCTCCTCGAACCAGCGGAGGCTGGCGGCAGCCGCGCGCTGCGTGGACTCGACCACCGGGCGGCGCTCGGCCTCGTACGCGGCGAGGGCGGACGACAGATCGGGCTGCTCCCCGACGCAGGCGGCGAGCGCGAGGGCGTCCTCGACGGCGAGCTTGGTGCCGGAGCCGATGGAGAAGTGGGCGGTGTGGGCGGCGTCGCCGAGCAGCACCGTATTGCCGTGGGACCAGCGCTCGTTGACGACGGTACGGAAGGCGGTCCAGGCGGAGTTGTGGGAGCGCAGCGGGCGTCCGCCGAGGGCGTCGGCGAAGAACTTGGCACACCGGTCGGTCGACTGCTGCTCGTCGCAGCCGTCGAGGCCCGCGGCCCGCCAGACCTCCTCGCGCATCTCGATGACGACGGTGCTGGCGTCGGGCGCGTACGGGTAGCCGTGGAGCTGCATCACGCCGTGCTCGGTCTCGACGATCTCGAAGCGGAACGCGTCGAAGGCGAAGCCGGCGGCGAGCCAGATGTAGCGGCAGCGGTGGGTGGTGACGCGGGGCCCGAAGGCGTCGGCATGGGCCTGGCGGGTGAGGCTGTGGACGCCGTCGGCGGCGATGACGAGGTCGTGGGAGGCGGCGAGTTCGGCGGCGGGCGGGGCGGGGGTGCGGAAGCGGAGCCGTACGCCGAGGGCGGCGCAGCGCTCGTGCAGGAGCTGCAGCAGCCTGCGGCGGCCGAGCGCCGCGAAGCCGTGGCCGCCGGAGGTGAGGGTCCGGCCGCGGTGGACGATGTCGATGTCGTCCCACCGTACGAACTCGTCCTGGAGGGCGCGGTGGACGACGGGGTCGGCGTGCGCGATCCCGCCGAGGGTCTCGTCGGAGAGGACGACCCCGAACCCGAAGGTCTCATCGGGAGCGCCGCGCTCCCAGACGGTGACCTGCCGGGCCGGGTCGAGCCGCTTGAGCAGGGCGGCGGCGTACAGCCCTCCGGGCCCCCCACCGATGACGGCGACGCGCATCGCCTCCGGTACGGCCTCCGGTACGGCCTCCGGCCGTGTCCTCAATCGCCGGACGGGCTTGATTTCCAGCCCCTCCGGCGATTGAGGCGCACTCTCAGCCTCGCCGGCGTTTGAGGCGCGGGGGCTCGGGGGCAGCGCCCCCGACAAGGGCCCGAGGCGAAAAGTCAGCCTCGCTGGGGGTCCCCCCACGCCGCTAGGCGTAGGGGGAGTTTGAGGCGCGGGGTCTGGGGCGGAGCCCCAGCTCGGGGCCCGCATCGTCAGCGGCCCCGCCACTTCGGCTCGCGCTTCTCCGTGAACGCCGCGTGAAACTCCGCGTAATCCTCCCCGTTCATCAGCAACGCCTGCGTCACCGCGTCCAGCTCCACCGCCGCCCCCAGCGGCATGTCCAGCTCCGCCGTCAGCAGCGCCTTCGTCTGCGCGTACGCCAGCGCCGGGCCGTCCGCGAACCGGCGGGCCAGCGCCGCGGCCCGTTCGTCCGCCCCGCCCTCGTCCGTCATTTCGCTGATCAGGCCGATCCGTTCGGCCTCGGGCGCACGCACGGAGTCGCCGAGCATCAGCAGCCGGGTCGCGTGTCCGAGCCCCACGACCCGCGGCAGCAGATACGCCGCGCCCATGTCGCCCCCGGACAGCCCGACCTTCGTGAACAGGAACGCGAACCGCGCCGAGGGCTCCGCGATACGGAAGTCCGCGGCCAGCGCGAGGACCGCGCCCGCGCCCGCCGCGACGCCGTGCACCGCGGCGATCACCGGGAAGGGGCACTCGCGCAGCGCCCGTACGACCTGTCCGGTCATCCGGTTGAAATCCAGCAGCTGGGCGGTGTCCATGGACAGCGTCATGCCGATGATCTCGTCCACATCGCCGCCCGAGCAGAACCCTCGCCCCTCGCCGCCGAGCACCAGCGCCCGTACCAACCGCTCCCGTGCCAGCTCGGCGAGCAGATCACGCAGGTCGGCGTAGGCGCCGAAGGTGAGCGCGTTGAGTTTCTCGGGGCGGGCGAGGGTGACGGTCGCGACCCCGTTGTCCGTCGTGAGCCGCAGATGACGCCAGTTCTCCGTGCGCGGCGCGGAGCCGGAAAAGGGGCTCATGGAGTGTGGCCTCCCTCAGCGGGCGGACTACTGCCTGCCTCCCGAAGCTATCACTCCTACGTGACTCCCGTCACGACGACGCAATACGCGCATGACTATCCGGCGTCCGCCAGCGTGGCGACCAGGACCGCCTTGATCGTGTGCATCCGGTTCTCCGCCTCGTCGAAGACGACCGAATGGTCCGATTCGAAGACCTCATCCGTCACTTCGAGCTCCGTCAGCCCATAGCTCTCATGGACCTCACGGCCCACCGTGGTACCCAGGTCGTGAAAGGCGGGCAGGCAGTGCAGGAACTTCACATCCGCGTTGCCCGTCGCGCGCAGCACGTCCATCGTCACGGCGTACGGGCCGAGCGCCTTGATCCGCTCGGCCCAGACCTCCTTGGGCTCGCCCATGGAAACCCAGACGTCCGTGGCGACGAAGTCCGCGCCCGCCACGCCCTCGGCGATGTCCTCGGTGAGCGTGATCCGCGCCCCGCTGACCTCCGCCGCCTCGCGCGCGCGGGCCACGACCTCCTCGGCCGGCCAGTACGACGCGGGTGCGACGATCCGTACGTCCATGCCCAGCAGCGCGCCGGTGACGAGATAGGAGTTGCCCATGTTGAGGCGGGCGTCGCCCAGGTACGCGAAGGCGATCCGGTCGAGCGGCTTGTCGCAGTGCTCGGTCATGGTGAGCACCTCCGCGAGCATCTGAGTGGGGTGCCAGTCCGCGGTGAGCCCGTTGTAGACCGGGACCCCGGCGTACGCGGCGAGCTCCTCGACGGTGGCCTGGGCGTCACCCCGGAACTCGATCGCGTCGAACATCCGGCCCAGCACCCGCGCGGTGTCCTTCGCGGACTCCTTGCTGCCGATGTGCGAGCCCGACGGGTCGATGTACGTCGTCGAGGCGCCCTGGTCCGCCGCCGCGACCTCGAAGGAGCAGCGCGTCCGGGTGGACGACTTCTCGAAGATCAGCGCGATGTTCCGGCCGCGCAGCCGCTGGACCTCGGTGCCCGCCCGCTTGGCCGCCTTGAGTTCCACGGCCAGATCGATCAGGCCGCGGAACTCCTCCGCCGTGAAGTCCAACTCCTTGAGGAAGTGGCGGCCTTCGAGTTGTATCGCCATGGTTGCTGCTCCTGGATCGCGGCTGCGGTGACCGTACCGTGGAAGTATATACGAGCACCTGCATCGCTATACGGGATCTCGCTCCACCGGACAGCTCATACAGCGCGGCCCGCCCCTCCCCCTGCCCAGTTCGCTGCCACGGATCTCGATCACTTCGATGCCCTGTCTGCGCAGATGGGTGTTCGTGGTGGCATTGCGCTCGTACGCCACGACGACGCCCGGCTCGACGGCGAGCACATTGCAGCCGTCGTCCCACTGCTCGCGCTCGGCCGCGTGCACGTCCTGCGTCGCCGTGAGCACCCGGATCTCCTTGAGCCCCAGCGCCGCGGCGATCGCGCTGTGCATATGCTCGGGCGGGTGGTCGGAGACCTTGAGCGCCTGCGGGCCCTCGGCCGGTTCGATGGTGTACGAGCGGAGCATGGGCAGCCCCGCGTACTGCGTGAAGGTGTCGCGGTCGACCATCGTCATGACGGTGTCGAGGTGCATCAGGGCCCGCCGCTTGGGCATGTCCAGCGCCACGATGGTCCGCGCCGAACCGGCCGCGAACAGGCCGCGCGCCACCATCTCCACCGCCTGCGGGGTGGTGCGCTCGCTCATCCCGATCAGCACCGCGCCATTGCCGATGACCAGCACGTCACCGCCCTCGATGGTGGAGGGGTAGTCGTCCTGCCCGTCCGACCAGTAGTGGAAGTCTCCCGCGCGCGGGCCGGTGAAGAGTGGGTGGTGCTTGTAGATCGCCTCGAAGTGGACGGTCTCGCGCTGCCGGGCGGGCCAGCGCATGGCGTTGATGGAGACACCGTCGTAGATCCAGGCGGAGGTGTCGCGGGTGAAGAGATGGTTGGGGAGGGGACCGAGGAGGAAGTCGTCCAGGTCCATCACATGGAAGCGGACGGAGGTCGGCTCGGGATGACCGGCGAGGAACTCCCGCTTGGTCATCCCGCCGACCAGCGCCTCCACCAGCTCGGCCGTGGGCAGCGCGTCGAATGCGGCCCTGAGGTGGTCGGTGGCGAGCGGTCCGTACTCCTTCTCGTTGAAGACCCGGTCCAGGACGAGCTTTCTGGCCTGCGGGATCTCCAGCGACTCACACAGCAGATCGCCGAAGAGGTGCACCTGCACCCCGCGGTCGCGGAGCACGTCCGCGAACCCGTCGTGCTCCTGGCGGGCACGGCGCACCCACAGCACATCGTCGAAGAGCAGTTCGTCCTTGTTGCTGGGCGTGAGGCGCTTCAGCTCCAGGTCCGGCCGGTGCAGTATGACCTGGCGCAGCCGCCCGGTCTCGGAGTCGACATGGAATCCCATGCCCCCATCCTCGCCGGGCGGAGCCCCCTTCACCCGGCGAACGGTCCAGTTCCCCCACCCATCCGCTACGACCGCTACGTCCGGGCGAACCACCCGACCGGGGCGAGGGGAAGGTGGCAGGCAGCCAGATGCTGCTCATGCCCCGGAGCGGGCGCGTCGGCGGGGACCGCCTCGGCGCAGATGTCCTCGGCCTTCCAGCACCGGGTCCTGAAGCGGCAGCCGGAGGGCGGATCCACCGGCGAGGGCACCTCCCCGGACAGTACGATCCGCTGCGCCGCCCCGGACCCGGACCCGTCCGGCACCAGCCGGGGCACCGCCGAAAGCAGGGCGGCGGTGTAGGGGTGCCGCGGCGAGGAGTAGACCTGCTCGGTGGGGCCGGACTCGACCACCCTGCCGAGATACATCACCGCCACCCGGTCTGCCACATGCCGGACCACCGACAGGTCGTGGGAGATGAACACATAGGCGACGCCCAGCTCGGCCTGGAGATCGGTGAGCAGGTTGAGGACCTGCGCCTGCACCGAGAGGTCCAGCGCCGACACCGGCTCGTCGCACACGATCACATCGGGATTCAGTGCCAGCGCCCTGGCGATGCCGATGCGCTGGCGCTGTCCGCCGGAGAACTCCTGCGGATAGCGGTCGGCGTCGGTTGCCCGCAGACCCACCATCTCCAGCAGTTCACGCACCCTCCTCGCGCGCTCCCGCACGGGCACCACGTCGCTGTGCGAGCGCCACGGTTCGCTGATCAGATCCGCCGCGCTCAGCCGTGGGTTGAGGGAGGCGAACGGGTCCTGGAAGACCATCTGCACCCGGCGCCGCCAGGCCAGCAACTCCTTGCCGCGCAGACCGAACGGGTCCACGCCGTCGAAGCGCACGGTGCCCCCGTCCGGGCGTTCCAGCATCAGCAGCACCCGCGCCAGCGTGGACTTCCCGCAGCCGGACTCCCCCACCAGGCCCAGCGTCTCACCGCGCCGGACGGAGATGTCCACCTTGTCCAGGGCGTGCAGCCGGTTGGATCCCGACGCGCTGCGCGGCACCCGGAAGCTCTTGGTCAGGCCACGCGCCTCCAGCAGCGGTTGATCGGCCACCATCGCCTCAGGCATCGGCCAGCTCCTTCCAGTAGTGGCAGGCCGACACGCGGCCCGGCTCGGTGGTGACCAGCGGCGGCGCCTCGTCGGCACACCGCTGACGCGCCAGCGGGCACCGGGTGCGGAACGCGCACCCGGACGGGATCGACGTGGCCTGCGGAGGGCTGCCCTCGATGGACAGCAGCCTGGTCCCGCGGGCGGCGTCGGCGGGCACCGAGTTCAGCAGCCCCCGGGTATATGGGTGCAGCGGATTGCCGAAGACCTCGGCGACCGGGCCGCGTTCGATGACCGAGCCCGCGTACATCACCGCGACCTGGTCGGCCTGCTCGGCGACCACGGCCAGGTCATGGGTGATGAGCACCAGCGCCATGCGCCGCTCGCGGCGCAGTTCCGCGAGCAGCTCCATGATCTGCGCCTGGACGGTGACGTCGAGCGCGGTGGTCGGCTCGTCGGCAAGCAGCACCGCAGGCCGCAGCGCCACCGCCATCGCGATGAGCAGCCGCTGGCGCATGCCGCCGGAGAACTGGTGCGGGTAGGCCTTGGCCCGGGACCGGGGTTCCGGGATCCCGACCCGTTCCATCAGCTCGATGGCCTTCTCCGTGGCCGCGCGCCGGGACAGTTTCTCGTGGATACGGAATGGCTCGGCCAGCTGCGAACCGACCGTGTACACCGGGTTGAGAGCCGTCAGCGCGTCCTGGAAGACCACGCCGATGCCGGGTCCGGCGATCCGGCGCCGCTCGGCCGGGCTCATCGCCAGTACATCGCGGCCCTCCAGCAGCACCCGGCCGCCCACCACATCGGCGACCGGGTCCAGCAGGCCGACGATCGCCTGGGCCGTCATGCTCTTGCCGCAGCCGGACTCGCCCAGCAGGGCGAGCGTCTGGCCCGCCCTGACCGAGAAGCCGACATCGCGTACGACCCGGGCGGACCCGGTGGGGGTGCGGATCTCCACGGAGAGACCCGTCACCTCCATCGCCACCGGCGGCGCCGGATCGTCGAAGGCCGCGGCCGCGCCGGTCCAGTCCCTGTTCATGCCAGTTCCTTTCCGGCGTGCGCTGACTTGACTGCCTTGCCGTCACGGCGCTTGCGTTTGGGCACGGTGAGCCGCCAGCGCTGGCCCGGGTCACCGGCGATCCTGGCCCAGGCGGCGAGCATGGTCGCCGAGACCGTGGTGATGATGATCGCCAGGCCCGGGAACACCGCGGTCCACCACGCGGTCTGCAACTCCTGCCTGCCCTGCGCCACCATCAGTCCCCAGGAGACGTCCGGCGGCTGGATACCGATACCGAGGAAGCTCAGCGAGGACTCGGTCAGCATCACAAAGCAGAAGTCGACGGCGGCGACGGTCAGCAGCGTAGGCAGCACGATCGGCGCGACATGGCGCCGGATGGTCGCCCAGTCGCCGGTGCCGAAGGTGCGTGCCGCGTCGACGAACAGCCGGCTGCGCAGTTCGGCGGATTCGGCACGCGCCGTCCGCAGGTAGATCGGGATCCGGGCGATGGCCAGCACCAGGACGATGTTGGCGACGCTGGGGGTGAAGACATAGAGCACCACCACCGCCAGCAGCAGGGAGGGGAAGCTGAGGATGACGTCGGCGACGCGCATCGACACGTTCTCCCGCCAGCCACGGTGGAATCCCGCCCACATGCCCCACACCGAGCCGATGAACAGCGACACCAGGACCGCGGGCACCGCGACCGACATGGTCGTACTGGAGGCGACGATGAGCCGGGCCAGGACGCTGCGGCCCAGTGAGTCGCTGCCGAGCAGGAACTCCCAGCCCGAACCCGTACTGAGCGGCGCCAGGTTGACCGATCGCAGGTTCTGATCGGTGGCGAGGTCGCCGAACAGCGAAGGACCCACGATCGCGCACAGCGCGACCAGCAGCAGCACTACGGACGCTGCCGTGGCCATCTTGTCCTTGAGCAGCAGGGACAGCATGTCGGCTGCCCCCGCCTTCGTACTCCCGGGCTTTGTGCTCCCGGGCTTGCGCATCTTGCGATCGCTCATGCCATCGCCCCTTGTCTGACCCGGGCGTCCAGCAACGCGTAGCACATATCAATAAGGATGTTGAGCGCGAAGATCGTCAGTGCGGTGATCAGCACCGCCGCCTGCAGGACCGCGAAGTCACGCTGCAGGATGGAATCGATCATCAGCTTGCCGATGCCCGGCCAGCCGAAGATCGTCTCCACCACGACGGCGCCGTTGACCAGTCCGACCGTCAGGTCTCCGGCGACGGTGAGCACCGGCGCGCCGGCGTTGCGCAGTGCGTGCTTGAAGATCACCTGTCGCTCACTGGCCCCCTTGCTGCGCGCCACCTTGATATAGGGGGCGGAGAGCGCGGAGACCATCGCGCCGCGCACCACTTGGACCAGCACGCCGAACGGCCTGATCAGCAGCGTCGCGACGGGCAGCACCCAGGCGGCGCCACTCCCGGTGCCGGAGGTCGGCAGCCAGTTGAGCTGAACGGCGAAGATCAGCACACCCATGATCGCGAACCAGAAGTCCGGCGTGCTCGCTGCCATCGAGGACAGGAAGCTCGCGATCCGGTCGGCCATGGAGTTCGGCCGGACGGCGGCCAGGCTGCCGACGATCACCGCACCGGTGATCGCCAGCAGCATGGTGACGCCCGCCAGTTGCAGCGTGGCCGGGAACGCCCGCAGTACCGCCTCGCCCGCAGGCTGGGCTGTCCGCAGCGAGTCGCCGAAGTCGAGCTGACTGACTCGCGCCAGATAGTCGCCGAACTGTGCGAGCAGCGACTGGTCGAAGCCATTGCGGGCAGAGAACTCCGCCCTCATCTCCGGTGTGGCACTGAGCGGGAGGTAGAGGTTCGCCGGGTCTCCGGTGAGGCGGGCCAGGAAGAACACTCCGAGCACCACGACCAGGAGTGGCACGGCGCTGGAGACAATGCGTTGTCGTAGAAACGTGAGCATGGGGTCCTCAGCCTGCCGGGTGCATTTCAGCCAGGTGCATCTCGTCGCCGGTCGCGGAGTTCGGCTTGTACTCCACGCCGGGCGACAGCGCGAGGATGCCGGTCATGTGGGCCAGTACGACATCCCTGACGACCTTGTCGTTCTGGTAGGCGAGAGCCTCGGCGAACGCGGCCTGCCGCTCCGGTCCCGCGGCGAGCTCGGCCTTCTTGATCAGCGAGTCCAGTTCGGGGGTGCCGAAGCTGCTCTGCGCGCCCTTGGAGCCATAGATCTGGCCCATGGTGAAAGCGGCGTCGCCGGCCTGGTTACCGTGCTGAGCCTGGAGCAGGGTGGGACCCAGGTTCTTCGGGAAGGGGCGCAGTAGGTACTCCAGCCAGGCGTTCACATCCAGCATCTTGATCTTGACCTTCAGCCCGATCTCCAGCAGCGAGTTCTGCACCACCTCCATGGCCTCGGCGGCCTTGGGGTAGATGCCGTTGCGGCCGATGATCGTGATCTCGGTGTCGACCGGTACGCCGTCTGCGCGGGCCTCATCGATCAGGGCCTTGGCCTGATTCAGGTTGTAGGGCCATGCCTTGACGTTCGGGTTGTACCCGGTGACGCCTTCCGGAACGATCTGGCCGGACGGATCGCCGAGCTTGGCGAAGACGGAGGCGACCAAGCCGTTCTTGTCGGTGGCGTAGTTGAGCGCCCTGCGCACGCGGATGTCGTTGAGCGGCGCCTTGGTGGCGTCGATCCGCAGATACGACGTCTCGTTGTTGGGGTACTCCACGGCGTTCCCGGCAGCACCGTCCGCCGGTGACATGCCTACGGCGATGTCCGCCTCACCGCTGGTGATCATCGCGGCGCGGATGGAGCCCTCGGCGCGCCAGGAGTACTCGGCCACCGCGTAGTCCGGTGCCTTGCCCCAGTAGGTGTCGGACCTCTTCAGTCGCAGGCTGGTGCCCTGCTTCCAGCTGTCGATCTTGTAAGGCCCGGTACCGACCGGCTCACGCACCTTGGCCTTGTTGTTCGTGGTGGTCGGCACCATCTCCACGAACGACAGGCGCAGCGGGAGAATCGGGTCGACGCTGCCCGTGGTGACCTTGAGCGTGGTGTCGTTGACGGCGGTCGCGGTGATCTTGCTTTCGCCGAAGACATAGCCGTCGACATTGCATTCGATGTCCGAGTTGACCGTGCGCTCGATGGAGTACGCGGCGGCCTTCGCGTTGAACGGTGTGCCGTCGTGGAACTTGACGCCCGGGCGGAGGGTGAAGGTCCAGGAGGTGGGGGAGGCCTGTACCCACTTGGTGGCGAGCTTCGGTTCCAGCGCACCGGTATCGGGCACACGCTCGGTCAGCGGCTCGGTGATGTTGGAGCGGGTGACCCGGCCGGTGCTGGTCAGCGAGGCGTCGCACGGCTCCAGGGTGGGCGGCTCCTCGGGGAGGACGATCCGCAGCGCGTCGGGGGAGCTGGAACTGGAGTTCTCGACCGAACAGGCGCCTGTCAGCATCATGGCGCCGATGGCGCTCATCGCCGCGGTCTTTCTGACCGGCAGGCTGGTGGTTCTCAGGGGACGAGGAGTGGACATCGTTGTTCCTCCGGGACAGTGCAGATGGTCGGGGTGTGGTGCGGGGGCTCGGGCGCTCAGTGGCTCAGGCGCTCGTGCTCGGGCGCTCAGGCGCTCCGAGGCTCAGGCGGCTCGTACTCCGCGCTCAGCGGCTCAGAGGCTCGTACGCAGGCCCTGAAGTGGCCCAGGCCTCGTACTCAGGCGCTCGGTAGGTCAGACGCCCGCCATGACGTCGAGGGCCGCGTGGCCGCGCTCGATCAACCGGGCGAGCTCGGCGCGGTGTACGGGCGAGACGTCGGCCAGCGGCGAGCGGACCGGTCCTGCCGACCGGCCCTGGATGTCAAGTCCCGCCTTGACCAGGGCGACCGCGTAGCCGTTCGTGGTGTGCCGCAGTTCGGTCAGCGGCACATAGAACTCCCGCAGCAGGGTGTTCTGAAGCTCGTTGTCACCGCGCTCGAAGGCGTCGAAGAACGCGCGGGCGATGGCCGGGGCGAACGCGAGGGTGGCCGAGGAGTAGGCCCGCGCGCCGACCGCCGCGTAGGCGCGGGCGAAGGTCTCCGCCGTCGGCATGCCGTTGAGGAGAGGCAGCTCCCCGCCTG
The DNA here is from genome assembly GCF_044548015.1 of Streptomyces sp. NPDC052236. Classification (NCBI taxonomy): domain Bacteria; kingdom Bacillati; phylum Actinomycetota; class Actinomycetes; order Kitasatosporales; family Streptomycetaceae; genus Streptomyces; species Streptomyces sp. NPDC052236. Next base: position 95,541 of record NZ_JBIUBL010000006.1, read on the forward strand.
TCGCGGTGTGGATGCGCTGCAGCAGCTCCAGGTCGCCGTGACCGTCCTTGAAGGCCACGATCTGGTCGAGCTCCGCCAGTTCGGCAACCGACTCCGGGGTGAAGATCGCGGTCGCGCGCTGGTACGGGATGAGCGCGAGGTCCGTGGCCGCGGCGATCCGCCGGTAGTGCTCGACGAGACCTGCGGGCGGGCCGACTTGGAGGTACGGGGGCAGAACCAGCGCTCCGTCGGCCCCGCCCTGCTCGGCGGAGCGGACGAACTCGACGGCGACCTGTGTGCCGCCGCCGACGCCGGCGAATACGAGCACCTCACCACCCACATGGGATACTGCGGCACGCACGAGCTCACGGTGCTCGGTGAGGGTGAGCGAGGCGAATTCCCCAGTGCCGCAGGCGACGAAGAGGGCAGTCGGCTTGGCGTCCAGCATCTCCGTGAGGTGTTGCTCAAAGCGCGGAAGATCCAGGTCGCCGTCCGCCCGGAACGGCGTGACGGGGAAACCGAGCAGGCCGGTGAGCGAGTGGGCCAGCTGCGGATGGGGCAGTGACATATAGCACCTGTGTCTACGTATGGAGACGACGTCTAACCTTGTAGACGGGAGTAAAGTGCCGTGACAGTCGTCACGTCAAGCGATTCCAGAGGAGCAAAGGTGGCCGACACAGCACGATCGCTGGATCCGGGCGGTGTACGGAGTGTTAAATCGGCAGACCGGACCATCACGCTGCTGGAGTATCTGAGCGCAGCGGAGACCCCTCGTTCGCTGCGCAATGTCACCACTGACCTGGGCATTCCGCGCGCGAGCGCCTACGCCCTGCTGACTACTCTGGTGCGCACGGGCTGGGTCAGCACCGACGGCAGCGGCTCAGGGTTTCAATTGGGTATCAGGGCACTACGCGCAGGCGCTTCCTACGTCGAACACGACGATGTGGTGCGGCGGGCCCAGCCGGTGATGAACAACCTGTCCGAGCAACTCGGCGAGACGATTCATCTCGCCCGCCTCGACGGCCACGAGATCGTCTACCTCGCGACCTGCGTCTCCCGGCACTCGCTCGCGGTGGTCTCCAGACCCGGCCGCAGGCTGCCCTGCTGGGCGACCGGGCTGGGCAAGGCGATCCTCTCCCAGCGCCCCTGGGAGGAGGTCGACGCGCTGCTGCCGCAGACTCTGACCGCGCGCACCGAGAACACGATCACCAGCCGGGAGCGCCTGCGGGAGTCGCTTGTGGAGATCGCCCAGCGAGGCTGCTCGATCGATGAGCAGGAGTCGACCCTGGGGCTGCGCTGCTTCGCGGTTCCGCTGCGCTTCGGGGGTGCGGTGAATGAGGCGCTGAGCTGCTCGGTTCCCATCGTCCGGCTGGACGAGGCCAGGGAACGGAACATCCTCGCCCTGCTGCTCCAGGCCCGCGAGCGTATCGTCGGTTAGCTGCCCGCCTTGGAGGTTTCGTAGCAGCTATCCAGCCATCCATCCAGGCATCCAGGCATCCAGGCATCCGGCTGAGAGGCGCTGAGCATACGAATGCCCGCCGGCCGCTGAGTGGTCTGCTCCAGCGGCCGGCGGGCGGTGCTTCCTTGTCTACAACCGGGGGTCGACCGGCTCCGACTCCAGGGCCAGCACGGCGAAGACCGCTTCGTGGATCCGCCACAGCGGCTCGCCGTCGCCCAGCCGGTCCAGGGCCTCAAGCCCCAGCGCGTACTCCCGCAGCGCCAGCGAGCGCTTGTGGCCCAGGAACCGGTTGCGCAGGCGCTCCAGGTTCTCCGGCCGCGTGTACTCGGGGCCGTAGATGATCCGCAGATACTCGCGACCGCGGACCTTGATGCCCGGCTGGACCAGCCTGCCCTTCCCGTCGTGCGCGAGCGCCTGGAGGGGTTTGACGACCATGCCCTCGCCGCCCCGGCCCGTCATTTCCAGCCACCAGTCGACACCCGCCCTGACTGAGTCCTCGTCGCCGGTCTCCACGACGAGGCGGCGGGTGACCTGGAGCAGACCGGTGGGGTCGTGCTCCACCAGCCGGTCCAGCCATGCCAGTTGCTCGTCGTGCGGTACGGCGGCGAGCGAACGCCCCTGGACGGCGAGGATCTGGAACGGCGCGAGACGTACGCCCTCCAGCCCTCCGTCCAGCCCCTCGGTCGGCCAGCAGTAGCGCCGGTACGCCTCGGTGAACGCGGCGGCGTCGCCGGCGCGCTCCCGCTGCTTGGCCAGCAGCCCGTCCACCGGGACACCGCGCGCGACGGCGGCTTCGAGGGCCGCCGTGGCGCCCGGGAAGACGGCGCGCGATGCCGCGCCGACCGCCGCGTACTGCGAACGCAGCAGCCCGCCCGCCTTGAGCGACCAGGGCATCAGCTCGGCGTCCAGGAGCACCCAGTCAGTGGCCAGTTCGTCCCAAAGGCCCGCAGCGGTCACGGCCGTACGCAGCCGGTCCAGGATTGTCTCGGTGACCTGCTCGTCGGCGAAGAAGGGCCGTCCGGTACGGGTGTGCAGCGCGCCGGTCGGTCCCTCGACCCCGAACCGCTCGCGCGCGGTCGCTGCGTCGCGGCAGACCAGCGCCACCGCCCGCGAGCCCATGTGCTTCTCCTCGCACACGACCTTCGCGACGCCGTCCGCCCGGTACTGGGCGAAGGCCTCGGCCGGGTGTTCCAAGAAGTGTCCATCAGCGGCTCCGCCGCGGGCGTCTGCCTTCGAGGTCGCGGTCGGCGACATCGTCGGCGGCAGGTAGGCGAGCAGCCGCGGGTCGACGGCGAAGCGGCTCATGACTTCGAGCGCCGCAGCGGCGTTCTCCTCGCGCACGCCGACGCGTGCCATGTGCCGGGTCTCCACGACCCGGCGTCCGTGCACATCGGCGAGGTCCAGCGGGCGGCCTTCGCGGCTGCCGGGGGCCTCGGTGCTGAGCGGCTTGGCCGGTTCGTACCAGACCCGCTCTGCCGGTACGTCGACGAGCTCGCGCTCCGGCCAGCGCAGCGCGGTCATCTTGCCGCCGAAGACCGCCCCGGTGTCCAGGCAGATGGTGTTGTTGATCCAGGAGGTGTTCGGGACGGGTGTGTGGCCATAGACGACGGCGGCCCGTCCCCGGTAGTCCTCCGCCCACGGGTAGCGCACGGGCAGGCCGAACTCGTCGGTCTCGCCGGTGGTGTCGCCGTAGAGGGCGTGCGAGCGGACCCGGCCGGAGGTGCGGCCGTGGTACTTCTCGGGCAGACCGGCGTGGCAGACGACCAGCTTGCCCTCGTCCAGCACGTAATGGCTGACCAGTCCGTCGATGAACTCCCGCACCTGCGCGCGGAAGGTGTCGTCCTCCTTGTCGAGCTGCTCAATGGTCTCGGCCAGTCCGTGCGTGTGCTGGACGTTCCGGCCCTTGAGGTAGCGGCTGAGCTTGTTCTCGTGGTTTCCGGGCACGCAGAGGGCGTTGCCCGCGGCGACCATGCTCATCACGCGGCGCAGCACGCCGGGGCTGTCGGGCCCGCGGTCCACCAGGTCGCCGACGAAGACCGCCGTACGCCCTTCGGGGTGGGCGCCGTCCCGGTAGCCGAGCTTGGCGAGGAGGGTGTCCAGCTCGGAGCGGCAGCCGTGGATGTCGCCGATGATGTCGAAAGGTCCGGTGAGGTGGGTGAGGTCGTTATAGCGGCGTTCGAGAACGACTTCGGCGTTCTCGACCTCTTCCGCGCTGCGCAGGATGTGCACCTTGCGGAAGCCCTCGCGCTCCAGTCCGCGCAGCGAGCGGCGCAGTTCGCGCTTGTGTCGCTGGATGACGTGGCGGGGCATCCCGGCGCGGTCGGGGCGGGTGGCGTTGCGCTGGGCGCAGACGTCTTCGGGCAGGTCGAGGACTATGGCGATGGGCAGTACGTCGTACTGGCGCGCCAGCTGTACGAGCTGCTTCCGGCTCTCCTGCTGCACGCTGGTGGCGTCGATGACGGTCAGCCGCCCGGCCTCAAGGCGCTTCCCGGCGATGTAGTGCAGTACGTCGAAGGCGGCGCCGCTCGCGCTCTGGTCGTTCTCGTCGTCGGCGACGAGGCCGCGGCAGAAGTCGGAGGACAGGACCTCGGTGGGCTTGAAGTGGGTGCGGGCGAAGGTGGACTTGCCGGAGCCGGTCGCGCCGATGAGGACGACGAGGGACAGGTCGGTCACGGGGAGCCTGCGCTTGGTGGGCGCGGTGTCCGTGCTCGTGCTCGTACTCGTACTGGTCATGCCGCCTTCGCCTCCTTCTCGCTGTTGGTCTTGGTCTTGGTCTTGGTGAACACGGCCAGCTGGGTCGGCGGGCCCACCTCGGGGTCGTCAGGACCGACGGGCGCGTACGTGACGCCGTAGCCGTACCGTGCGGCGACCTGGTCGGCCCAGGCGCGGAACTCCGCGCGCGTCCACTCGAACCGGTGGTCGCCGTGGCGCACATGCCCGGCGGGCAGCGTCTCCCAGCGGACGTTGTACTCGACGTTCGGCGTGGTCACCACCACCGTCTGCGGCCGTGCGGACCCGAACACCGCGTACTCCAGGGCGGGCAGCCGCGGCAGGTCGAGGTGCTCGATGACCTCGCTCAGCACGGCGGCGTCGTAACCCCCCAGCCGCTTGTCGGTGTAGGTGAGCGAGCCCTGCGTCAGCGTGATGCGCGCCGCCTGCCGCTCGCCCATCTGGTCGAGTTTCAGCCGCCGCCCCGCGATGGTCAGCGCCCGCACCGACACATCGACTCCGACGATCTCGGTGAAGCGCACATCCTTGAGCAGCGCCTGCACCAACTGGCCCTGCCCGCAGCCGAGGTCGAGCACCCGGCTCGCCCCGGCGGCGCGCAGCGTGTCGAGGATCGCGTCCCTGCGCTGCACCGCGAGCGGTACGGGCTTGTCCTCGGTGTCGGTGGTCTCGTCCACGGCGTTGTCCACGTCCTCGACATCGAGGTCGTCGGCCTCGGCCAGCCGCACCAGCTCAAGCCGCTCCATCGCCTGCCGGGTGAGCCCCCAGCGGCGGGACAGATAGCGGCTGGTGATCAGCTGCTGCTCGGGGTGTGCGGCCAGCCAGCCCTCGCCCGCCCGCAGCAGCTTGTCCACCTCGTCGGGCGCGACCCAGTAGTGCTTGGCGTCGTCGAGGACGGGCAGCAGGACGTACAACTGGCGCAGCGCGTCGGCGAGCCGCAGCTCCCCTTCGAGCACCAGCCGCACATAGCGGGACTCGCCCCACTCGGGGAACCGCTCGTCCAGTGCCACCGGCTCCGCTGTCACCGATGCCCAGCCCAGCGGCCCGAAAAGCTTCCGCACCAGCTCGGGGCCGCCGCGCGCGGGCAGCGCGGGCACCTCGATACGCAGCGGCATCGGGGCCTCGACGCGTTCGGGCAGGGCGGCGCACACGCCTCGCAGGGCGCTCTTGAAGACGGTGCTCAGCGCCACGGCCAGCAGCGAGGAGGCCGCGTACGGCCGGTCGTTGACGTACTGCGCGAGCGCCGAGTCGGGCGCACCGCCACGGCCCTTGCCCTTGCCGCGCCGCACCAGAGCCACCGGATCCACCTCCAGCAGCAGCGCGGAGGTGCAGCGCTCGGCGGTCGCCTCGGGGTAGAAGACATGCGCCGTGCCATGCGCGGTGGAGAACGTCTGCGCCTTGTCGGGATGCTTGTGCAGCAGAAAACCGAGGTCGGTGGCGGGACGTGCAAGGCTGCCGGTGGTACTGATCGTCAGGAACACTGTGGGTGCCTCAAAATGCTGTCTGAGCTGCGGATACGTACCGTGCGGTCAATCGCGTGCACATCGGGTGCACTCGGGTGCACTGCGGTCAGCACAACGTATAGCGAACGCCCCGGGCACACTCGGGAATTTTCCAGCGCCAACGTCAGCCACGGGCCTACGGCTCTACGGGCCTACGGGCCTACGGGCCTACGGGTCTACGGCCAGCCGGCGCCGGGCACGGTGACCTCGGTGGCGAGCACGTGCCCGCTTCCCGCCGGGACCATTTCCGGCAGGTCGTTCCGCCACTCGGCCGCCACCACGAACAGCGTCCTCCCCTCAGGGCCGCCGAGCGCGCAGGCGAACCCACCACGGTCCAGCTCGATCGTTTCCAGCACCCTGCCTCCCTCGGCCACGCGCGCGCACAGCTGGTGGGGCACATCGGCGTACCAGACGGCATTCTCGGCATCCACACAGATACCGTCCGGCGTGCCGTCGCCGAGATCGGCCCACACCCGCCGATGGGAAAGCCCGCCGTCGGCATCGATGTCGAAGGCCGCGAGCCCGTGGCCATAGGACTCGGCAACGATGAGGGTGGAGTTGTCGGCGGTCACCGCCATACCGTTGGGGAAGGCGAGGTCGTCCGCCACCCGCCGTAGCGCGCCGTCCGGGGTGACCAGGGTGACGGATCCGGGGGCATACGCTTCGCCGGCCATCATGTTGAAGCCGATGCTGTTGACGTAGGCGTTGCCGCGGCCGTCCACGACGATGTCGTTCCAGCCGGCCTTTCCCAGATCGGCATGCGTCACCAGCGACCCGTCCGGCTCCTGGCGCAGCAGAAGCCCGTCGGACGACGACACGATCAGCAACCGCCCGTCCGGCTGCCAGGCGATACACAGAGGAAGCGACTCCACCCGGGCTATCACCTCACTCCGGCCCGCAAGATCCACGGCGATCACCTCGTGCGAGGACCAGTCGGAGAAGTACAGCCGGTCACCGTGCCACCGTGGCGACTCCACAAGCCCGCGCCCGGCCAGCAGGGTACGAACCTCGCGCGTTCCGCTCACGCCCACCAACTCCTCTTCTCGACAACCTCTGCCGATGCTGACCGCAGGCCGTCCGGAAAGTCATCGGTCAGGCCACTCCAGGGCCCGTCGGCTCCGTGAGTTCCGCCAGTTCCGTGATCTGTTCGGGTCCCACCCGGCAGCAGCCGCCGACCAGGCGGGCGCCGGACGCCAGCCAGTCCCGCACCCTGGCCGGGTCATAGGTCGCCCCGCCACGCCATGCCCGGGCCGCGGAATCCCACCGCTCGCCGCTGTTCGGGTAGACGACCACCGGCTTGCCGGTCACCTCCGCCGCGAGCTCCACCGCACGGTCCGCGTCGGCCGGCGTGCAGCAGTTCACCCCGACGGCGATCACCTGCTCCAGACCGGCCGCGAGAGCGAAGGCCGACCGCAGCTCCTGACCGGCCCGGGTCCGCCCGCCGGTGATGCTGTACGAGAGCCAGACCGGCACCCCGCACCCCTCGACCGCCCGCAGCAGCGCCCGCGCCTCGTCCGTGTCAGGCACCGTCTCCAGGGCGAGCACATCGGGTCCCGCCGCCGCCAGTGCCTCGATCCTCGGCCGGTGGAACCTCTCCAGCTCGGCCACGGACAGCCCGTACCGGCCGCGGTACTCGCTGCCGTCCGCGAGCATCGCGCCGTACGGCCCGACGGAGGCCGCGACCCACACCTCCCGCTCGGTCGTCCCGGCCGCGGCGCGCGCCAGCCCGACGCTGCGGGCCAGCAGCTCCGCGGCCTGCTCCCGCCCGACGCCGCGCCGCGCGAAGCCCTCGAAGGTGGCCTGGTAGCTGGAGGTGATGAGCACCTGCGCGCCCGCCCGTACATACGCGGTGTGGGCCGCCTCGATCTGGCGAGGATCGTCGGCGAGCAGCCGGGCCGACCAGAGCGCGTCGGACAGCTCGCAGCCCTGCGCCTCCAGTTGGTTGGAGAGCCCGCCGTCGAGGACGACGACCCCTTCGGCGAGCGCGGCGGCGAGTGTACGGGCGGGGATCACGGTTCTCCCATGGTGCTCTGGCGAGGCGAGGCGAGGCAGCGCGGGCGGGGCCAACCGGGGCAGGGCGGGTCAGCCCAGCTGGGACTGGACCTGCGCGGAGATCAGCTCCAGATGGTCCAGGTCATCGAGGTCCAGGATCTGGAGATAGAACCGGGACGCCCCTGTCGCGCCGTACCGCCCGATCGTGTCGACCACTTCGGCGGGCGTGCCCGCCAGTCCGTTCCTCTTGAGCTCGTCCACCTCCCGGCCGATGGCGGCGGCCCGGCGCGCCACCTCCGCGTCGTCCTTGCCCACGCAGACGACCAGGGCGCTGGAGTACACCAGGTCGTCCGCCGCGCGCCCGGCCGCCTCCGCGGCGGCGCGGACCCGGCCGAACTGCCGCTCGGTGTCCGCCGGCGAGGCGAAGGGCATATTGAACTCGTCGGCGTACACCCCGGCCAGCCGTGGGGTGCGGGTGGCGCCGGTGCCGCCGATCAGTACCGGCACCTTTGCCTGGGCGGGCTTGGGCAGGGCGGGCGAGTCGACGAGCTGGTAGTGCGCGCCGTCGAAGGAGAAGGTCTGGCCGGTCTCGGTCGCCCACAGTCCGGTGATGATCGCCAGCTGCTCTTCCAGCCGCGCGAACTTGTCGCCGGGAAACGGTATGCCGTAGGCCTTGTGCTCCTCCTCGAACCAGCCCGCGCCCAGGCCCAGTTCGACCCGGCCGCCCGACATCTGGTCGACCTGCGCGACCTGGATGGCCAGCACGCCGGGCAGCCGGAACGTACCGGCGGTCATCAGCGTGCCGAGGCGGATCCGCTTGGTCTCGCGGGCCAGCCCGGCCAGCGTTATCCAGGCGTCGGTGGGTCCGGGCAGGCCGTCGCCGGAACCCATGACCATGTAGTGGTCGGAGCGAAAGAGGGCATCAAAGCCCAGGTCCTCGGTGGCCTTGGCAACGGTCAGCAGGGTGTCGTAGCTCGCCCCTTGCTGGGGCTCGGTGAAAATTCGAAGATCCATGCTTCCATCCTGCACCCGCGCCCCGGCCGGCATGGCGGCTACCCCACGGCTGTCCCCGGTCATATTCGCCACGCCGCCGAGTCCATCGCATCCACCGAGTCCATGGCATCCACCGGGTCCATCACCTTCAGCGCGTCCAGCGCATCGGCCGCCAGACGAGCTGGATGAGCGGGACGATCCGAACGAGTCGGACGAACCGGGTCCCGGATGATGTGGGCAGGCTCCTCCGGCTCCGCCCCGGGCTCCCTCTCCGAGTCCGTCTCCGACTCCCGCTCCGCCAGCTTCCGCAGCATTCCGCGCACCCGGTCAGTCGACTCGTCCGCCGCGTCAATCGCCTCGATGCACTGCCAGTACAGCCCCTCCTCCTCTGTGCCACAGGCGCCGCCTACCAGAGCGATTCCCACCTCCCCCAGCAGCACGCCCAGCCCGATCAACGCCGCGCGCACATCGGCCACTTCGGACAGCTGCGCGGCCCGCACGCCGTCCTTGCCCGCGATGGGGTGGTCGAGCGCCCCGCACCCGCGCGCGCCGATCTCGCTGAGCTCGCGCGCCTCGCTCCTCAGCTCCAGCGGACCGCCCGAAGCCAGCAGACCTCCAATCGCCTGGGCGAGTGCCTGGATCTGCCAGGCCTCCGCCACGATGTCCGGCACCGCACGGCTCTGTGCCAGGGCGTGCCGGCTTACCCCGATGAGCCGTTTCGCTTCCATGTACGCAGCCCCGTTCATACGACTGTCTGCCCATTTAGTTCACTACCCAGAGTGAGTGAACTTGAGCATAAAAGCCAGGGGAATTCGGAAATCTGTGGACAGCACGACCGTTGTGGATAACTTTGTCGCTACTTAGAGTGACAGTCACTCTGTCGGGAAGCGCAGCTCGTTCCGGTCGATCTTGTCGGAGAGCGCCGCCAGCGCGTCGATCCCGAGCACCTCGCAGAACTGCAGCAGATACGCGAGCACATCCGCGACCTCGTCGCGCACCCGGTGCGCCGACTCCTCGCTCTCCATCACCCGCGCCGACTGCTCGGGGGTCAACCACTGGAAAATCTCGACCAGTTCGGACGCCTCGACGCTCAGCGCCACCGCCAGGTTCTTCGGGGTGTGGTACGGCTGCCAGTTCCGCGCCGCCGCGAACTCGGCCAGCCTGCGCTGCAACCCTGCCACATCCAGCTCGTCTTCTCTCATCACGCCACCAGGTCTACCACCGTCACCCCGGCCACCCCGCGCGCGTACGAGGCGTCGGCGACCGTCCCGACCAGCCGGATATGCCCCCGCTCGCACATCTCGGCGCCCAGACACACCAGTTCACGCGCCTGCCGCCGGTCCAGACACCGGTCGAAGCCGTCCGCGAGAACGGTGAGCGACCGGTACGCGTCCGGCAGCTCGGCCGGCTGGTCCATGGCGAGCACCCCGGGCCCGGTGAGGATCACCAGCGCGAGCGCCAGGTATCTCAACTCGCCTTCGCCCAGCCGCTCCACGGGGGTCGCCCGCAGCCCGCCGCCCCGGGCCAGCAGCGCGCGTACCATCCCGTCGCCGAGCTCCTCGACTGCCAGATCGGCCACCTCTCCCGCGCAGCCCGCCCGCGCCGCCGCCGCCAGCCGTACATGCCTCTTGGCGCACTCGCTCCGCGTACGGTGCAGCACCTCCGCCAGGTTGTCGCAGCCACGCCGCAGCACCCCCTCCCCCACCGCCACCGGTTCGCGCATCCGACGCGGCTGCGGATCGCAGGGGAAGACCGACCGCAGCGCCAGGACGACCTGTTCCGCCGCCGCCAGCACCCGCAGCTGGCCCTGGGTCTTGCCCGCCACGCGCAGCGGCAGCAGGGCCGTGCCGAGCCGGTCGTCCGGCAGTGGGGCGCGCGTCACCGGCGACAGCCCGGCCGTGTACCAGGCGGCCTGCACCGAGGACCGTCCCGGGTCGCGCAACGCGGTGGCCAGCAGGGTCCGCCCGCCGCCGGTCAGCCGCTCCCCCACGACACGCAGTTCGGGCTCCGCCTGTACGGCGAGGTCGAGCTGTACGGGACCGGCCGGGCCGTCGACGGTGCAGCCGATCCGGAATCCGCGCCGCCCCTGCCCGTCGGCCGCCGCCCGCTCCGGCACACACGCCGCCGGATCCGGGAAGGCGGCCGGCAGCCTGTGCCCCGCACCGAGCCGCGCCAGCGCCTCGTACGCCTGCAGGACGCTTGTTTTGCCGCTGCCGCTCGCCCCCGCGAGGAGCGTCAGCGGACCGAGGGGCAGGACCGCGCCCCGGTGGGTCTTGAAGGCGGAGAGCCGTAGTTCGGTGACTGCGGGGCGGGCGCTGTTCGCGCTGGTGAGGGGGGTGGCTGTGTCCATGGCGGGACGGTACGCAGCGCGAAAGGCGGGAAACGTTCCGCCTCTATGACTTTCCTACGAACGGGGTACGGCGGCAGCCGCGATGCCTTCCACCTCCGTACCGACCGGGGCCAGGAGGAACACATTCCGGTCGACCCGGTGCATTCCGCTGCCAAGACCGAAGACAACACCGCTGCTGAAGTCCAGGATACGTTTGGCCACATCGGGCTCGGCGCCGGTCAGGTCCAGCAGCACCGGGATCTGGGCGATGAGGTGGTCGGCGACCTCGCGCGCGTCGGCGAAAACCTGCACCCGCAGAACGATGAAACGGCGTTGCCCGGCCCCCGCGTATTCCTGCGGGACGGCGCGGTGGTCGACCCTTGAAGGCCACTCGTTACGGCTGCGCAACGGGACGACCTGTGCCAGGCCTTCCCACTGTTCGTCGGTGACGTCGTACCTCTCGTACCTACTCATGACCCCATCCTCCCGCTCCTCACCCGTTCGGCCCAACACCGACACGTGGTTTGGCTTTCCGCGCCTGCGGGAGGAGGCACGCGTCCGGCGGTCGCGTCACGGTCGCCGGTGCACGTAGTACTGCTCGATCAGCTGGATGAACGTGTTGTCGCTCTCCGGTCCGTGGCCGCGGCTCTCGTAGTCCGGCGAGTCCTTGACCTCCTCTTTCATGCAGGAGACATGCACCGTCTCGGTCTCCGTGTCGATACGTGTCACCAGGCCCGCGGGGAGGAGTACCCGCCTGCCGAAGATCCATGGGCCGGTGTCCACGACGATGTAGGACCGGTCCACATCCTCCGTATGTTTGTCGACCTTTCCAATGGATCCGTCGGCCGCCTCGACGTGGTACCCGACGAGCTGTGCGCCCGGCACAAAGCCCGCGGTCTCGGGATAGCCCCACATATCGGCACTCATGACGAGCCTCCTCTCACTGCCCCCTGCCCGCACTGCGGGTACCCGGAGGGATCCCCCTCATTCGACGCCCGCTCACTCGACGCCCGCTCACTCGACAGGGGCGTTGACGTCGTCCGGTTCCGGGCCGTGCCACACGGTGGTGACGTTGCAGAACTCGCGGATCCCGTGGCCGGACAGCTCCCTGCCGTAGCCGGAGCGCTTGACGCCGCCGAAGGGCAGCGCCGGGTGCGAGGCGGTCATTCCGTTGAAGTAGACCCCGCCCGCCTCCAGGTCGCGCACGAAGCGCTCCACTTCCCCGTCGTCGCGTGTCCACACATTGGAACTGAGACCGAAGGGCGTGTCATTGGCGACGGTCACCGCCTCGTCGAGGCCGGCGACCCGGTAGACCGCCGCCACCGGGCCGAAGGCTTCCTCCCGGTGGATGCGCATGCTGTCGGACACTCCGGTGAGGACCGTGGGCTCGTAGTACCAGCCCCGGGGACGCTTCTCGGGGCGCCGCGCTCCGCACTGTGCCACCGCCCCGAGGCGCAGGGCGTCATCGACCAGTGCCTCCAGATCGGCGCGCCCCTGTTCGCTCGCGAGCGGGCCGACGTCGGTTGTCTCCCGCATCGGGTCGCCCACGCTCAGCGCCCGCATTCCCGCGGTGAAGCGCTCACAGAAGGCGTCGTGGACCTCGGCGTGGACGATGAACCGCTTGGCGGCGATGCAGGACTGCCCGTTGTTCTGCGCCCGGGCCGTCACCGCCGTACGGGCGGCCCGCTCGACATCGGCTGACGGCATCACGACGAAGGGGTCACTGCCGCCGAGCTCCAGCACGGTCTTCTTCACCTCGTCGCCCGCGACGGCGGCGACGGAACGCCCGGCCCGCTCGCTGCCGGTGAGCGTGGCGGCGGCCACCCTGCGGTCGCGCAGGATGCCCTCGACCGCGCCGGATCCCACGAGCAGCGTCTGGAAGCACCCATCGGGAAACCCGGCGCGCTGGAAGAGGTCCTCCAGGTAGAGGGCGGTCTGCGGGACGTTCGACGCGTGCTTGAGCAGGCCTACGTTGCCCGCCATGAGCGCGGGGGCGGCGAAGCGTACGACCTGCCAGAGCGGGAAGTTCCACGGCATCACGGCCAGGACAGGGCCGAGGGGGCGGTAGCGGACGCTCGCCCGGGAGGCTCCGGAGTCCTTCAGATCGGCGGCCGAGGGCTGCTCGGGGGCGAGCAGTTCCTCGGCGCGCTCGGCGTACCAGCGCATCGCCTTCGCGCACTTCGCCGCCTCCGCGCGGGCGGCGGCGATCGGCTTGCCCATCTCGGTGGTCATGGTGCGGGCGATGTCCGGCTGGTCCTGGTCCAGCAGGTCAGCTGCGCGGTTCAGCAGCTCGGCCCGGTGGCTGAAGGAGGTGGTCCGGTACTGGGCGAAGGCGGTCTCGGCGAGCGCCAGGCGGCGTTCGAGCTCCTCGGGTCCGAGCTCGTCGAAGGTCTTGAGCGTCTCTCCGGTGGCGGGATTCACCGTGGCGATGGGCATGCGGCCGTCCTCCTTGTTGAACTTGCTCTCCTCGCTCTCCTCGCTCTCCTCACGCTCCTCACGCTCCTCGCGCTCCTCGGTGGCCTCCGGTCCGCGGGCTGCGGATGGGAGGCCACCGAGGCCAGGGGCCAGGGGCGCTACTCGGGCGGGTACTGCTGCCCGCCCGTCGAGCCGCCCTCCTGCAGGCTCTGCTCCTGCCTGCTCTGCTTCTCCAGCCGCCGTGCCTTCTCCTGAAGCCGCTCACGCTGGATCGGGTCGGTCGCGCGCTCCGCGGCTTCGCTCAGTTCCTGTGCCTTCTCGCGCATCTGCTGCACTCGGCCTGCGGGCTCGCCTGCGACGCTCATGGTCACTCCTCGGGCAGTTGGGAGAGCTGGCCCCACCAGCGAACCAAGGCTTCCGCGCCCCCGCATCTCGAACGGCCCACCGTCACCGCGCGTCGTGGCGTGGTCCGGTTCGTACCTGCTCATAGCCGCCCTCCACCGTCTGCCGCACATAGCCCGTCTCCGCGCCCTTGGCCTGCCGCTCGCGCTCCGCGTCCTGGAGCGCGAGGCAGAGCCGCTTGGTGACCATGAACGCGACAACCGGCAGCACGATCAAGGCCGCCTGCAGCACCCAGGTCAGAGCGTTGACCGAGATCCGGAAGGTGTACGCCACCACATCGTTGCCCCCGGCCAGCAGCAGCACACCGTAGAAGACGACGGCGGCGACCCCGAGCCCGGTGCGCACCGGGCGGTCGCGCGGCCGGTCGCACAGGTGGTGTTCGCGCCGGTCGCCCGTCATCCGGGCCTCGCAGAACGGATACGCGTACAGCACCGCGAAGAGCAGAGCGGGCAGCACCACCGCGGGCAGCAGGACGTTCCACATCAGGGTGTGCCCGGCGATGTTCGTCTCCCACGGCGGTACGAGCCGCAGCGCGCCCTCCAGGAAGCCGACGTACCAGTCCGGCTGCGAGCCCGTCGACACCAGCTCCGGCCGGTACGGCCCGTACGCCCACACCGGGTTGATCTGAGCGATCGCGCTGAGGGCCGTCAGCACGCCGGCGACGATGCAGAACAGCCCGCTGGACGACGTGACGAACTGGGGGAAGAACGGCTTGCCGACGGCGTTGCGGTTGGTGCGGCCCGGGCCCGCCCACTGGGTGTGCTTCAGGTAGAAGACGAGGATGAGATGGATGGTGACCAGGCCGATGAGCAGCCCCGGCAGGAGCAGGATGTGCACCGCGTACAGCCGCGTGATCATGTCCTCGCCTGGGAACTCCGCCCCGAACGCGAACATGCTGACGTACGTCCCCACCACCGGGATCGACAGCATGATGCCCTGCGCGATCCGCATTCCGGTGCCGGAGAGCAGATCATCGGGCAGTGAGTAGCCCGCGAACCCCTCCGCCAGGGCGAGCAGGAAGAGCGTCACCCCGATGGTCCAGTTCGCTTCACGGGGTCTGCGGAACGCCCCGGTGAAGAAGATCCGCAGCAGATGCGCCCCGATCGCGGCGACGAAGAAGATCGCCGCCCAGTGGTGCAGCTGCCGGATCAGCAGACCGCCGCGGATGTCGAAGCTGATGTTGAGGGTGGAGTCGAAGGCCTGCGACATCCGTACGCCCCGGAGCGGCGTGTACGACCCGTCGTACACCACTTCGCGCAGTTCCGGCTTGAAGAACAGGGTCAGATACACGCCGGTGACGATCAGCACGATCAGGCTGTACAGGGCCAGCTCGCCGAGCAGGAACGACCAGTGGTTGGGGAACGCCTTACGGAGCAGCTGACCGCCTTCGGAGGCGGGGAGCCGGGCGTCCAGCCCTTCGGCGACGCGGCCGACGGTCCGGTGGGCGGCATGCCTGGCGGTCCCTTTCGCGGCGTGTGTCTTCAGCCGTGTCCGCCGGAAGAAGATCACGGGGCTGCTCCTGCCTTCCGGGGTGCTCCAGCGGAGTCGGTGCGTCCTGCGCAGCGAGCGTACGGGCGCGGGTGGTCAGGGGGCCGGAAGGGCACGGTGGCGTGTTTCGCGGGGCCGTTGAGCCGTTTGATCCGGCGCGGCTGAGGTATCCGCGAGGGGTAGGGCCGCGAACCGCGCAGGGAGGGTAGGGAGGCACGAGACATGAACGCGCTGAGCGGAACGCAGCAGCATGCACTCGACGCGCTCGTCGAGACGGCGGCAAGCGACCTGATCATCGGTATCGGCCCGTTCATCGCGGGGATCGTCGTCACCATCGTCCTGATCCTGGCGGTGCGGCTGGGCATCAATTGGCGGGCGTCGGAGCCGCCGCCGCCGACCCCGGAGGAGCAGCCGCACGCGCCTTCCCTGCGCACGCACGTCGAGGAGATCCGGGAGGCGGACGAGGAGGCGTTCCCGGCCGACGGGCACCGCCTCATGCCCTATGAGCTGAAGCAGTACGGCAGCCACGGCGTCGAACCGCCGGAGAAGGGCGTGCCCGAGAAGGACCAGAACAAGGGCGGCGGCTTCGGGAGCGGCGGCGTCGGCGGCTGAGGGCACGACAGGGTTCGGGGATCGGCAGGTTATCCGCCGTACGAGGGCACTTTCCGACGCCGGACGGAGCAGTCACCGGCTGTCGCCCGTCGCCCGGGAAAAAGGGACATAGCATGCGGCGCCCGTCGCGGAATTCCGCGACGGGCGGTCTGTGTCCCGGCGGCGAACGGAGAAACCCGGATGGTCCACGGCTCCACAGAGGCGGCTGAAGCGGCTACGGAAGCCGTGCCGGGGAACGACCGGAACGCGACCGGGAACCGCATCCGGGACTGGCTGACGACGACGGACCACAAGGTCATCGGAAATCTGTACATGGTCACGGCGTTCGGGTTCTTTCTGCTCGCCGGAGTCATGGCCATGATGATGCGGGCCGAGCTGGCGCGCCCCGGCCTGCAGATTGTCAGCAGGGAGCAGTTCAACCAGCTGTTCACCATTCACGGCACGATCATGATGCTGCTTTTCGCGACTCCGATGTTCGCCGGATTCGCCAACGCGGTCATGCCGTTGCAGATCGGCGCGCCCGACGTCGCTTTCCCCCGGTTGAACGCCTTCACCTACTGGCTGTTCCTTTTCGGCGGGCTGATCGTCGTGTCCGGTTTCCTCACGCCGGTCGGGGCGGCCGATTTCGGATGGTTCGCCTATGCCCCGCTGAACGGCCCCGTGTACTCCCCGAGCGAGGGCGGGGACCTGTGGGCAATGGGACTGGTACTGACCGGAGTCAGCACGACGCTCGGCGCGGTCAATTTCATCGCCACCATCGTGTGCCTCCGCGCGCCGGGGATGACCATGTTCCGTATGCCGATCTTCACCTGGAACGTGCTGTTCACCTCCATTCTGGTGCTGGTTTCCTTTCCGGTGCTGGCGGCGGCTCTACTGGCCCTGGAGGCGGACCGAAAGTTCGGTGCGCACATCTACGACCCGGCGAACGGCGGCGCGCTGCTGTGGCAGCATCTGTTCTGGTTCTTCGGCCATCCCGAGGTCTATATCGTGGCCCTTCCCTTCTTCGGCGTGGTGACCGAAATCATTCCGGTCTTCAGCCGGAAGCCGATTTTCGGATACGTCGGAATGGTGGGCGCCACAATTATGATCACCATGCTGTCCGCAGTGGTCTGGGCGCACCATATGTTCGCCACGGGAGCTGTGCTCCTGCCGTTCTTCTCCCTGATGTCGTTCATCATCGCGGTGCCCACGGGGGTCAAGTTCTTCAACTGGATCGGCACGATGTGGAACGGAAGCGTCTCGTTCGAGACGCCGATGCTCTGGGCACTGGGGTTTCTCGTCACCTTCCTGCTGGGCGGGCTCAGCGGCGTCATGATCGCATCACCGCCGCTGGACTTCCATGTCACGGATACGTACTTCATCGTGGCGCATCTGCATTACGTGCTCTTCGGAACGGTGGTGTTCGCCATGTTCGGCGGGTTCTACTTCTGGTGGCCGAAATGGACCGGGCGCATGCTGGACGAGCGGCTTGGGCGGGTGCACTTCTGGACGCTGTTCCTGGGATTCCAGACCACATTCCTGGTCCATCACTGGCTCGGCGAAATGGGGATGCCCCGGCGGTACGCCGACTATCTAGCCGCCGATGGTTTCACTCTCCTGAACACCATTTCCTCCATCGGTTCCTTCTTGCTGGGGCTTTCGACCCTGCCGTTTCTCTACAACGTGTGGCACACCACTCGCCATGGGCCAAAGGTGGGAGTCAATGATCCGTGGGGGTACGGCCGCTCCCTGGAGTGGGCGACCTCCTGTCCGCCGCCGAGGCACAATTTCCGTGCCCTGCCCCGCGTACGTACCGACTCACCGGCCTTCGACCTGAACCATCCCGAGGTGGCGACGGTGCCCCATCCAGCGCACGGAACACGAGGCGAGGTGAGGTGACGGCATGAGGACCGAGGCATACCTGTTCGCCGGGGTGGCGTTGTTCTTTCTGGTGACGGACGTGCTGTACGGGGTGTGGTCGAAAGAGCCCGCCGGTATCGCAGCGCTCACCGTCGCCTTCATCATGTCGTGCCTTGTCTCGTTCTTCTTCGGCAGGAACTACCGGGCGAAAGGCGCTCGGCCGGAGGACCGCAGGGACGCCGAGATCCGCGAGAGCTTCGGCTCCCGGGGATTTTTCGCGCCGCACAGCGCCTATCCCGTGCTGACCGCGGCAGGCAGTGCCGTACTGGCCGTCGGCGTCGTCTACGGCCTATGGCTGGCGCTGATCGGTCTCGGCATTCTGGCGGCCGGGGTGTTCGGGTTCGTTTTCCAGTTCGCCGGGGGCGAGGACTGAGGGAGCACCACCGCCCTCCGGTGTGATGCCGGTGATGTCGCCGCCGGTGAAGGTGTACGCGGGCCAGGGGCCGAGGAGTTCGATCCGTACGTCGGGGAAGCGCCTGCCGAGCGCTTCCACGGTGGCGGCGAACTCCTGCGCACGGATGTCCGGCACGAGATACGCGGTGTCCAGGATCATCGTGCCCGCGGGCCTGGGGTGGCTGGGCACCGACTCCACCGCGAACTCCTGGAGGGCGGCGTCGATCTCCTCGGCCTCCTCCGTGAGAGCCGCTTCCTGGCTCTGGAGCTGGCCGTGCGCCTGTCGCTCCTGGTGGACCCGGTGGCGTACGAGGCACGCGGTGCCAGGACCCTCGCCGACGTAAGACTGGTCGTCCTGGTCGTCCCGTCTGTCGTGGTGGTGGTCGGCTGCGCCCTCCGCCGAAGTGCCGACGTAGGCCTTGACGCCCCACTCCGTACGCCCCGCGACCCGGTCGAGCGCCGACACGAACTCCGTGCGCCGCTTCGCGAGGAGGGAGCGGACGTGGTCGTCGTCCTCGCAGGCCGTCGCGAAGTGCAGAGGGACGACGTTTCTCGTCCGGGCCAGTGTGCGGATCACCAGGTCGTGGGCCTCGACGGCCCCTTCCAGCCGACCCGGGTCGCGGAAGTCCTTGACCGGCACCGATCCGACGATGCCGACGAGACCTGTCTCCTCGACGGCGCGCACCTCCTCACCGGCCACTCCGGTCATGCCGATGCCGGCGAGAGGGTCCCGCCCATCGCCGAAAGCGACGGCGTAGAGCCAGGTGACACAGGGCTCCGTCACGGCTGCTCCTCATATGCGCTGCCTGCACTGCCCGATTTATATGCATGCACCATATGCACCTATTACCCAAGATCGCCTGAGATCAAGAGCAGGGGCGGTCACCGTGATCAGAAAATCTCGTTGAGGGATGAACATCGGGCCGACCGTCTCCGTAATCCCATCCGAACGCAGGCGCCTCGTTCCCACCCCCCGTAACGGAAGCTGTCCGATCACTCGCCGGTCGGCTTCCCCACACTGACCGAGTGAGGTTTCTGCGATGTCCAGGGCTCTTCCGAAGTACCGCAAGCGGCGTGTCATCATCGGCGGCGGCGCAGCCGCGCTCGTACTGTCCGGAGCCGTGATCGTCAGCTCGGCCATGGCCGGGCAGGACAAGGGCACGAGCACAGCCACCACGAAGGCCGCCGGCCCGGGCACCGTCAACTGCCCCGCCGTCGCACCGAGCCTCCCCGCCGTACCGGCCTCCGCCAAGGCAGAGATCGACCGCAACCTCGCCCTCCTCAACACCCAGATCGCCGAGGCCAACAAGCGCCTCATCGACACCGTCGGCCAGGGCGGACCCAACTTCATCCAGAACGCCATCCTCGGCCCCCTGGCAGACAAGCGCGTCTCCACCATCAACCGCATGGCCACCGCCATCGGCCGCACCGCCGCCAAACCCCAGGGCCTCGACAGCCTCGCCCCCTGCACCCTCAACACAGGCGCGGCGGGCAATGCGGGCAATGGTCAAGCCCAGAACCCCAGCACCCCGCCCGCCAACCAGGGCGGTAACGCCGGGGCGGGCAACGGGGCGGGCAATGGGGCGAACGCGGGCGCCGGAAACGGCGCCGGCGCCCCGGGCACCGTCAACTGCCCCGCCGTCGCACCGAGCCTCCCCGCCGTACCGGCCTCCGCCAAGGCAGAGATCGACCGCAACCTCGCCCTCCTCAACACCCAGATCGCCGAGGCCAACAAGCGCCTCATCGACACCGTCGGCCAGGGCGGACCCAACTTCATCCAGAACGCCATCCTCGGCCCCCTGGCAGACAAGCGCGTCTCCACCATCAACCGCATGGCCACCGCCATCGGCCGCACCGCCGCCAAGCCCCAGGGCCTCGACAGCCTCGCCCCCTGCACCCTCAACAAGTGAGGAGTCAGTGCAGTGAGGAGTCGGTGAGGCACCCCACCCCCTCCTGAAAAGAACACCCGTACAGAGCAAAACCTGATGGGCAGTGCGGTCGTTGAGCCGCACTGCCCATCAACTCGCGGGGAGCGCACCGGTCATTGACAGGGCATCACCCGGGGAGTTCACTTCCCCCCGACAAGGTATGGACCAACACCCCGGGGCAGTTTGATGTCTTCCGCATGGCTGGATCAGGACCGAGCCCGGTGAAGGCGGCACTGGTTGCGGCCACGCTGCTGTTCCTCACCTCCGTACCGGCCGAAGCCGCGGAAGCGGGCAGAGCCACCTTCCCAGCAGCCACCTTCCCAGCAGCCGCTTCTCCCGCAGCAGCCATCTGCAACACGCACTGCGACGGCCGGGACCCGGCGCTCTCGCCTACGGACCGTACCCCCGTCACCGCCACCCTCTTCTCCCGCACCATCACCCTGCACTTCGACGACCCGGACGCCATGGGCTGGGCCTCGATCGACAATGGCAGCCCGGGTGACGGCGTATGGCTGGACCGTTCCTTCGACGGC
Organism: Streptomyces sp. NPDC052236; assembly: GCF_044548015.1. Taxonomy (NCBI): domain Bacteria; kingdom Bacillati; phylum Actinomycetota; class Actinomycetes; order Kitasatosporales; family Streptomycetaceae; genus Streptomyces; species Streptomyces sp. NPDC052236. The sequence continues at coordinate 116,192 of NZ_JBIUBL010000006.1, forward strand.
GGGCGCACCTGGAGTTCCGGCAGCCGCCTCGGCGATACGACCGTACCCACGGGGCAGCGCGGCTGGCGCACGCTGATGTACAACGTGGACGACCGGGCCAACCACGGCGTCGGCGCGCTGCGCGCCTGCGGCAAGGCCACAGGCCGCCCCGAGATCGCCTGTACGCAGTGGGCGCGCGCCACAGCGAACGCGAGCGACCCGCGCACCGCCGCGGCCACCACGCAGATGATGTTCTACAACAACGGCAACGGCCTGTTCGACACCACCGGCTGGTGGAACGCCGCCAATGCCCTCACCGCGGTCATCGACAACATCAGGGTCAGCGGCATGGACAGCTACCGGTACGCCATCGCCAACACCTACAACCGCCAACTGAACGTGCTACAGGGGCAGTTCCGCAACGAATACCTGGACGACACGGGCTGGTGGGGCCTCGCCTGGATCGCCGCGTACGACCTGACCGGCGACACCCGCTATTTGAACACCGCCCGCGCCGACGCCGACCACATGGCCGCGTACTGGGACACCACCTGCGGCGGCGGGGTGTGGTGGACCACGGGAAAGACATACAAGAACGCCATCACCAACTCGCTCTACATCCAGCTCAACGCCGCTCTGCACAACCGCATCGCGGGCGATACGGTCCATCTTCAGCGCGCCACGGCCGACTGGTCATGGTTCCAGGGAACCGGGATGATCAACAGCTCGCGCCTGGTGAACGACGGCATCGATCTGTCCACCTGCCGCAACAACGGCGGCACCGCCTGGACGTACAACCAGGGCGTGCTCCTCGGAGGCCTCTCCGAGCTCTACCGCGCCACCCGCGATGCCCCGACGCTGACCACCGCCCGGCAGATCGCCGACGCGGCCACCACCGCCTCCTCCCTCCACACCTCCGCGGGCATCCTCCGCGAGCCGTGCGAGTCGGGTGACTGCGCGGCCGACGGTCCTTCCTTCAAGGGCGCGCACGTCCGGGGCCTGGGCAAGTTGAATGCTGTACTGGCCGGCCGGCCGTACAGCGACTATCTGAAGCGCCAGGCCGACAGCGCCTACGCGCGGGACCGCAATGCCCTCGACCAGTACGGTCTCCGCTGGTCGGGCCCGCTGGACCGGGCGGATGCCGCCCGCCAGCACAGCGCCCTCGATCTGCTCAACGCCGCGCTCTGAGGCAGTCGGCCATCGGGCCGTAACCGCCCCGTAGCCGGCCCGTCACCGCCGTCGCCACCGTCGCCGCGTGTTCACCCGATCACCTTGTACTGAGTCCGTATGGGCGTGTCTGCCGCCGCTGTCGGTGGGAACCCGTGACTATCGCACCACAACCGCACAAAGCGGGACGCGCTCCGCGCTCCCGCCCCTTGAAGGAGATCAGAATGGCTACCGGCACTGTGAAGTGGTTCAACCCGGAAAAGGGCTTCGGCTTCATCGCGCAGGACGGCGGCGGCCCGGACGTGTTCGTGCACTACTCCGCCATCGAAAGCAGCGGATACCGCGAGCTCACTGAGGGCCAGAAGGTTCAGTTCGACGTCGTCCAAGGACCGAAGGGACCGCAGGCAGAGCGCGTCACCCCCGCCTGACCAGGACCCACCTGATGTACGCCCCGCGTAGCCGCGTAACGCGTCGACGCGGGGCGTACACACATCCAAAGAGCCTGTTTAGCAGCCCAGGGGGCGGTTACCCGCCGGTGGCAAGGAGCTTGCCCGGACACGGCGATGGGAGCCGGCGCTGTGGCGGCATGGCTGCCGGTGGCCGAGGAGGAAGAAACCGAGGACGCATACATCGTGCGGGCGGAACTGCCCGGGATTCCCGCGGAGAACGTGGACATCGAACTCGAAGGCGACGAGCTGTCCATCAGCGGGGAAATGAGCGAGGAAAAGCGCGGCAAGGTGCTCAGCCGCCGGACCGGGAAATCCCCTACCGCACCAGCCTGCCGGGCAGTGCGGACGCCGAGAATATCGACGCCGACCTGACGGACGGCATTCTCACCGTGCGTATCCCGAAGACGGCGGAGGCGAAGCGCCGCAAGATCACGATCGGCGGTAAGCGCCAGATCACCGGCGAGACGGCGTAATCCGCTGCGTCAATCGCCATGGGGCGCCCTGGGACGGCCGCGGGGCCCTGAGCCCGCGGGAGGCCACGTCTACTCCGACTCCGGGCCCTCGGTCTGGTATTTCTTGGTCCAGGTGGCTCCGCACCGGCAGTGGAACTGCTCGATCAGTTCGCCGTCATCGGAGACGGACATGCCTCGATTGAGGCGGACGTGCACATGCTTACTCATAGGGACCGCTCTTCGCAGGGGCAGATTCTTCCCGGGATCGTCCCTCATGGTGGGCATATATCGCCTGATGTACACAATGACCCACGTCACACTCTCGGTCGATCCGTTTCGATCCAGGAGGAGACTCATGAGGTATGACGAATTCCTGGCACGCGTAAGAGAGCGCGGCGAGTACGCCAACCAGGACGAGGCCGCGCAGGTCGCGAAGGCCGTCCTGCAGGTGCTCGCCCACCGCATCACGCCCAGTGAGGCAAAGGACCTGGCTTCCCAGCTGGCAGCGCCGCTGAAGGAGGCCCTGGAGGTCGATATGGAGGAGCGGGGTGAGTCGTACGGCGTCGAGCAGTTCTACCGGCGGATCGCCGAGCGCACCGGGGCACACGACCGCACCGCGCAATGGGATGCGAGCGCCGTCCTGTCAACGCTCGCCGACGCCGTCTCCCCGGGGGAGCTCAACCAGATCATCAGCCAGCTGCCCTCCGGCTATGCCGTGCTGTTCGGAAAAGCCGACCTGAGCGATTGAGCGACTGAGCGGCAGCGACCACGAGACTAGGGCGGTCTCTCAGGGGTACCCCGCCCCACATGGCTGGAATTGATCTCAGAAGCTCCGCATTCAATGACCACGCCCCCGTCCCGCGCACCTACGCGTGGGAGGGGGACAACACCTCACCACCGCTGACCTGGTCCGGCGTGCCGGACGACGCGGTCGAACTGGTGCTGCTGTGCGAGGACCCCGACGCCCCCTCGGGCACCTTCGTCCACTGGGTGGTGGTCGGCATCGACCCCCGCAGCGGCGGCGCGGAGGCCGGGCAGTGCCCGCCGGGCGGCACCGAGCTGGTCAACGGCTTCGGCGAGCGTGGCTGGGGCGGGCCGCATCCGCCTCCCGGCGATGAGGCGCACCGCTACTTCTTCCACCTCTACGCTCTGTCCGAGCCGTGTGCGCTCCCGGATGCGCCGTCCGCCGAGCAGGTGCATCAGGCGATCGAGAAGAGGGAGCTCGCCAGCGGCACTCTGGTGGCCGTCTACCAGCGCTGAGACTCGCTGAGACTCACAGACCGGTGGGCCAGGTTTCGTCCTCGTCTGTGTCCGGCGGCAGGGTATACAGCGGGCTCAGGGCCGTCGCACGGTCGAGGTGGCAGAAGGCGTCGTAGCGCTCGGCAAGGACGGTGGGTACGTAGTTGCCCCAGCGCTCCCGACCCGGCCGGTAGACCACACCGATCGCCCGGTGCTCGCGTTCGGCCGCGTACCACTCGCACCCCTCGCGGTCGCGGTGCAGACCGTGGCGCGCGGGCGGGAAGACGAACAGGGCGTCCTGCTCGGACGGCCGTGCCCGCAGTGCCTGGTGCAGCACGTCTTCTACGCTGCCGGGCCGCGCGGGCGGTACCCGCTTCACACGCGGACACGCGCCCCAGAAGTCCGCGGCGATCACCGTGCCTCGTACCCGCCGAAGCCGACCAGCACCACACCCTCGGCGCTGTGGCGTTCGCGCACCAGCTGTCCTACGTTGGCCATCCCGGCGTCGGCCATGTCGGTGGCGCGGGCGTCGCCGATGTGGGTGTTGTGTTCCCAGACCACCGCCCTGGCCTCAGGGCCGTGGTGTTCCATCAGACGGTCGAGAGTGTCGGCCATATGGTGGTCGCGGATATTCCACGACGCCGGGCCGCCGTGCACCATCGCCCGGTAGTACGCCTCGGCCCCGGCCAGCACCTCGGCGTTCTGCCGGAACGCGAACTCCGCCAGATCGCCGTCGTGCGGCGCCGCCTCAGCCGCCCCCGCCGCTTCCGCCGCTTCGTTCGCCTGTCGGCGCAACCGTACGAGCAGCGAGAGGACCTCCGGCTCGCAGCCGGCCGGGATCAGCTGGGTGGCACGGGCGTACGCCTGCGGGTCCTCGGCATACGGTTCGAAGCAGCGATACGCCTCCAGCGCCGACTCGACCTGGCCCGGGTCGTGGGTGTGCAGATGGTTCAGCACGGCGTGCAGCGACTCCCACAGGGAGTAGACGTCCAAGCCGAAGAAGCCGACCCGGCGGCGCTGCGGCAGGCACGCGTTGTGCTGCCGCAGCCAGCGGGCGAAGGCGGCCACATCGGTGTTCGCCCACATCCAGGCGGGCCAGCGGGTAAAGCCCTCCAGCACCTCAAGTGGATCGTCGGGGGCGCCCGGCGCGGCGGTCACGCACTGGTGAACGGCCATGCAGTCGGGCCAGTCGCCCTCCACGGCGACGAAGGAGAACCCCTTCTCCTCGATCAGCCGCCGGGTCAGCAGGGCCCCCCACCGGTAGTACTCGGCGGTGCCGTGGGACGCCTCGCCGAGCAGTACATAACGGGCGTCGCCGATCCGCTCCAGCAGCGCGTCCAGCGATTCCGGCCCGGCCAGCGGCAGCGCGTCCTCACGGATCCGCGCCGCCACGTCCGGGGCGACAGCCGTGTCCGAGGCGGCAGCCATGTCCGAAGCGGCAGCCATGTCCGAGGCGGCGGAGACTCCGGACGCCAAGGTCATACCGCGGCCCCCTTGCCCATCCCGTTCGTCCTGCTCATCGCCTGGGCGAGGAACCAGTCGCAGGAGGCGGCGGCCACCTGCTCCAGCGCGTCGGGCTCGTCGAACAGATGCGTGGCGCCCCTCACGATGTGAACCTTGTGCGGCCCGGACAGCCGCCCCGCGGCCTCCTTGTTGAGCCGCAGGAGAATCTCGTCGTGGCCGCCGACCATGAGCAGGACGGGCGTACGTACCCGTTCCAGCGCATCGCCCGCCAAGTCGGGCCGACCGCTGCGGCTGACCACCGCGTACACCCGTTCCGGCCGCTCGGCGGCCGCCACGAGCGCCGCTGCCACTCCCGTACTGGCGCCGAACAGGCCCACCGGCACGCCGCGGGTGTCCGGCTCCTCCCGCAGCCAGTCGATGGCGGCCACCAGCCGCCCGGCCAGCAGGGGAATGTCGAAGCGGTGCCTGGTCGTCACCGCGTCCTCGCGCTCCTCGCGCTCGGTCAGCAGGTCGAGCAGCAGGGTGCCCAGTCCCTTGGCGTGCAACTCGGCGGCGACCGCGCGGTTGCGCGCGCTGTGGCGGGAACTGCCGCTGCCGTGGGCGAAGAGCACGACCGACCGGATCGGACCGGGTACGACCAGATCGCCGGTCAGCACCGCCTTGCCGGCAGGCACCATCACCATGTCGGAGATCATCTCGTTTCATCTCCCTGCGGTTCCTATGGCCCCCCTGCGGTTCTCCTGTGATCTGCCCGAGGCGAGTACCCGCAGGCCGGAGCGGTACGCGTCCGGAGGCGGCCACGGCACACGACAGGCGGGCCACTGAACGACTCCGCTCAGGCGGCAGCGCCGAACCCCGGCGGCAACTGCCGGTTGCCCGCCCGGCGCTGAAGGGGCACCACCGACGACGGCGCGGCGGCGGGCCGGGTCAGCAGCACGACTCCGGCCGCCACGAACCCCAGCGAGGCGACCGCGACGGCGATGCCCGCCGTGCCCGCCGCGAAGCCCTGGCCGAGAAGGGTCAGGCCGACCGCCGCCGCCGCGAGCGGGTTGACCAGGGTCACCGTGGCCAGCGGCGCGCCGAGGCCACCGGAGCGGTAGGCCGACTGGGACAGCAGCAGACCGCCGACCGACAGGGCGACCACGGCGAGGGTGCTGACACCGAGCAGTTCGCCGACGCCCGCGGCGGACACGCGTACGGCGACGGTCTGGCTGAGGACCGACCCCATGCCGAACGCCACCCCGGACGCGGTCGCGAGCAGGAGCGCGTGGACGGTCGGCCTGCGCACCGCGTACGTGAAAGCCGTCGCGCAGAGCGCGGCCAGCAGCAGCGCCGTGGCGACGAGTACGCGGTCGACCTGCGACGCGGTCAGCGCGCCGATCCCGTCCTGCGTGGCCGTGAGCAGCAGCACGCCCGCCAGCCCGGTGAGGGTCAGTACGACACCGCGGCGCTCGTCCGCGGAGACCCGGCGCCGGGCCCACCTGGCGCCGAGGGGCAGCGCGAGCACCAGTGTGAGCGCGCCGAGCGGCTGTACCAGGGTGAGCGAGCCGTACCGCAGGGCGATCACATGCAGAAGGGCGCCAACGCCGTTGAGCGCCACCGCGAGCCACCAGGCGGACGAGGTGAATGTGGCGGCCCACCCGGTGCGACGGACAGAGGAGACAGAGGGGGCGGAGCGGACGCGGCTCGCCACGCGCTCCTGACGGACCGCCGCGACCGCGTACGCGAGCGCGGACAACACGGAAAGGCCGATCGCCACCGCGCCACCGAACCAGGCTTGTCCGGTGACGTTGGCTATCCAGTCGGTTCTGTCCGCGCTCATGCACGGACAGCAACATTCACCGCACGGATGTTCCCCCTCCAGGGACTCCTTCTCCAGAAATCTCGATGTTGGCGAGATTTGTTCCTAACCGGCTACGGCCGCGGGCTCCCACGATGTGCCGGTCTCCGGCTCGCAGTTGGCATCGGTGGTGAGGCGATAACGAGTGGATAAAGCCCCTGCCTACCTTCTGAGTCCATGCAGGACGCTCACATCAGAAAGGGGGTGCCGCATGGACTTCCGGATTCTCGGGCCGGTGGAGGCGCGGCGGGGCGGAGAACGGATCGCCCTGTCCGGTTCCAAACTGCACACGGTCCTCGCGGCGATGTTGCTGGCCAGAGGGCGCCTCGTCGCCGACGCCAGGCTCCGTACGTTGCTGTGGGGGTGGAACCCGCCCGTCACAGCCGGCGCTCAGATCTATACGTACATGTCCCGGCTGCGTAAGCATCTGGGTGACGAGGTCGAGATCGTCCGGCGCCCGCCCGGCTATGTGCTGCGGGCCCCCGGTGCGCGTATCGACGTCGTGGAGTTCGTGCGCCTCGACCGGCTCGGCCGCGACGCACTGCGTGAGCACCGCTACGCCGAGGCGCAGGCCCTGCTCACCGAGGCGTTGAGCTGGTGGCGCGGATCCGCCCTGTCGAATGTCACGGAGTTCCTGCTGGAGGCCGAGCTGCCGCGGATGGAGGAGGCGCGGATGTTCGCGCTGGAGAACCGGATCGAGGCCGATCTCGCCCTCGGCGGGCATGAGCAGGTGACCGCCGAGCTGACCGGGCTTGTCGCGGAGTTCCCCGTACGGGAGCGGCTGCGCGCCCAGTTGATGACCGCGCTGTACCGGTGCGGGCGGCAGGCCGACGCCCTGCAGACGTACTACGAGGGGCGGCGGGTGCTCGTCGAGCGGCTCGGGGTCGACCCCGGTGAGACGCTCGGCGCGACCTACCAGGCCGTGCTCGGCGGCGGGTTGGCCCTACAGGAGCCCGCGGTCCAGGCCGTACAGCCGGCGGCCGACGCTCCCGCCATGCTGCCCGCCGCCGACGGGGAGTTCATCGGGCGGGAGGACGAACTGGCCGTGCTGACGGACCGGCTCGCCCTGCCGACCGGGAAGCCCCGGCGGCTGCTGATCACCGGTATGGCCGGCATCGGCAAGACCGCGCTCGCGGTCCGGGCCGCGGAGAGTAGTGCGCGGCACTTCCCCGACGGGCAGCTCTTCGCCGAGCTGTGCCACCCCGACGGCACCCCCAAGGACCCCGGCCAGGTGCTGGTGCGGCTGTTGCGCGCGCTCGGTGAGCCGGAGCCCGGACGCGGCGGGGCGCTCGTCGCCGACCGGGAGGAGCTGGTGCGGCTCTTCCGCACCCGGACCGCCGGCAAGCGGCTGCTGGTGGTGCTGGACAACGCCGCAGGCGATCTTCAGCTCGCGCCGCTGCTGCCCGCCGGGTCCGAGTCGGCCGTGCTCATCACCAGCCAGGCCAGGCTGGTGCGGGTGGCCGGGGCCGACACGGTGGCGCTGGCCCCGCTGGACGACGACGAGGCGCTGGGGGTGCTCGCCGCCGCGGCGGGCCAGGAGCGGCTGACGGCCGATCCCGACGCCGCCGACGACCTGGTGGCGTACTGCGGCGGGCTGCCGCTCGCCCTGGCCGTCACCGGCGCCAGGCTGGCGTCCCGGCCGCACTGGCCGGCGGCCCGGCTGGCGAACCGGCTCGCGGACCCGGCGGGCAGGCTCGCCGAGCTGTCCTTCGGCGACCTCGATGTGGCCGGGGCGCTGCTGCCCTCGGTGCACCGGCTGGCGCCCGAGGGGCGGAGCGTACTGGTGGCGCTGGCGGGCACCGGCACCGACCCGTTCTCCGCGCGGGACGCGGCGACACGGCTCGCGCTGTCGGAGGACGACGCCGAACGGGCCCTGGAGTCGCTGGTGGACGCCGCGCTGCTGGACCTGTCCGGCCTGGACCCGCAGGGGCTGCCGCTGTACCGGTGCCACGAACTGGTGCTTCTGTACGCGGCGTCGGCGGGCACGCACGACAACGCCGGAGCGGTCCGGTGAATCATCCGGTGAGTGATCCGGTGAGCGTCCACAAGCCGAAGGGCGGGTCCTTCGGCCGTTGACGCGCTACAACGCTTGAGGGGCGTACGGGAGTCTCCCGTACGCCCCTCAAGCGAACCCGCCGCTACTCGCCGCTACTCGCCGCTACTCGCCCGAGCTGATCACATCCGCGGGACGGCCGCCCAGCGCGACCCGGCCCGGGATCACCGTGGCCAGCACCGCCAGCACCGCCGCGAAGCCGATCACACCCGCGTACATCACCGGGTCGACCGAGATCGATGACGAGCCCGTCATGCCGATGGCGAAGGCCGTGAGCGTGGCGACCGAGATGGCGCTGCCCAGTACCACGGCGACCAGGATCACCAGCGCCGATTCGATCCGCAGCATCGACTTCACCTGGCGGCGGGTCGTGCCGATGAGCCGCAACAGCGCGAACTCACGGGTCCGGTCCGTCACCGACATGGCCAGTGTGTTGACCACGGCGATCGCGGTGAACGCGATGATCAGGGCCATGGCCAGGTAGTTGACCTCGGCGTTGGACTGCTGTGCCTCGGCCGCCAGGTCGTCCACCTGATCGCGGTCGAGGACCGCGATGCCGGGGAAGCCCTTGACGGCGGCGGCCAGCTGTTCCCGTCCCGCCCTGCCGTCGCCCGCCGTCTTGACGAGTACGGAGGAGGCGAGCGGGTTGTCGACGTGCCGCGAGACCAGGGCGTGCGACATGGTCAGGTCGCCGAAGCCGAGACCGCGTTCGTAGACGGCGACGACCTTCAGGGTGACGGGGGTGCCGTCGCCGAGAGTCAGCTTGAGTTCGTCGCCCGGCTTCTTGCCGAGGCTGTCGGCCGATACGTCGCTGAGCGCCACGCTCTGGTCGCCGAAGCCCTTGATCGTGCCTCGGGAGACGTCCGGGTCGAAGTTCGTGGTCAGGCCCTGCGGTGTCAGCCCCTGTGCGGGGTACTTCTCCAGGCCGACGCGGACCGTGGTGCGTACGACCTCGGTGACCTCCGTGACTCCGGGGACCTGCCGCAGCGCGGCAGTGGCCTCGCCGGGGACGCCCGGTCCGCTCGAACCGACCACCCAGTCCGCCTTGTTTCCGTCCTTGGCCTGCGCCTTGGCGGCGTCGCCCATCGTGGTCTGCACAAACAGAACCGTGCAGGTCATGCCGATGAGCAGGACGAGCGGGGTGACCGCGGCGGCCATCCGCTTGGCGTTGGCGCGGGCGTTGGCCGCGGCGAGGTGGCCCCCGACGCGCGAGAAGCGCAGCGGGACGCCGAGGATCGCGACCGCGACCCGGGAGATGACCGGGCCGAGCAGCGAGACCGCGACGGCCAGGACGATGACGGCCAGGAAGGTCACGGGCGACGACGCCGGCTCGGTACGGAGGAAGCCGAGCAGCACCAGAAGCCCGACACCGACGCCGAGGACGGCCACGCCGGCCAGGATCCGGCCCCAGGCGAAGTGGCGCTGTTCCATGGCCGCCTCGGAGAGCGCCTCGGCCGGGCGGATCCTGGCCGTGCGCCGGCCGGAGATACGGGCCGCGGCCCACGCGCCCAGCAGAGAGGCGCCGATGGCGGCGAAGAACGGGACGACGCCGTACGTCAGTTCCAGGGTGTTCGGGATCGCCTTGAGGTCGATGAACTCGCTGTGCAGCCAGTACCCGAGAGGCAGTCCGGCGATCGAGCCGCCCACGCCCGCGAGCGCGCCGATGATCAGGGCCTCGCAGCCGATGAGCCGGCGGACCTGCTTGGGGGTCGCGGCGATGGCGCGCAGCAGGGCGAGTTCGCGGTAGCGCTGCTGGATGGAGAGGGCGAAGGTGGAAACGACGACAAGGATGGCGACGAGCAGGGACGTACCGCCCATGGCGCCGCCGATGGAGACCAGCTTGATCCTGGCCTTGCCGGCGTCCAGGAACTCGACCGGGCCGCGCTCGCCGCCGGTCGCGACCTTGTACGGGGTGCCGTTCAGGGCCTCCTTCACCTGTCCGGACAGATCCTTGGTGGAGACGCCCGGCTTGGGCAGTACGCCGACCGCGGCGACCAGGCCCTCGCGGTCCGCGAGGGCCTGGGCCTCCTCGTCGGAGAAGAACAGCGCCGTCTGCTGCTTCAGATCGCCGCCCTTGGCCGCGGCGATGCCGGTGACCTTGTACGTGGCGGGGGCGCCGGTCGACTGGATGACGAGCTCGCTGCCGGGCTTGAGCCCGGCGCGGTCCGCGAGTTCACGGTCGACGACGACCTCGTCGCCGCTCTTGGGCGCGGTGCCCGCGGTGAGCGTGAAGGGGGTCAGGACGGCCGAGGTCCAGGCGTGCCCGTAGGACGGCTTGTCGTCGACGCCGGGCACGACCCGGCCGTCGGGAGAGACCGCGTACGCGGGGAAGGTGAGCTCGGGGACCGCCCGCTCGACGCCGGGGAGCCCGGCCAGTTTGCCGGTGGTCGCGGCCGGCAGCCAGACGCGCTCCGCCAGCGGCTTGGCCTTGTGCTTGGTCTTGGTCTTGCCCTTCTTCTTCTTGACGGTGGTCTGGTGGACGTTCTGGTCGCCGCCGACGATGACGGGAGAGGCCGCGTAGCGCTCGGTGCCGATGGTGCCGCGCAGCCCGGTCTCCAGGAGGATTCCGCAGGACGTGACCAGGGCGGCGGCGCAGAAGAGGGCGAGGAAGGCGCCGATGAAGCCGCCCTTCCTGGCCTTCAGGGTCTGCAGTGCGTAACGCAGCAGCATCAGGCCCACGCTCCCAGGTGTGTCATGCGCTCGGCGACACGGTCGGCGGTCGGGGCGTCCAGCCGGCCCGCGAGCCGTCCGTCGGCGAGGAACAGCACGGTGTCGGCGTAGGAGGCGGCGACCGGGTCGTGGGTGACCATGACGACGGTCTGGCCGGTGTCGGTCACGCAGGAGCGCAGCAGGGAGAGGATCTCCTTGGCGGTCACGGTGTCCAGGGCGCCGGTCGGCTCGTCGCCGAAGATGACGTCCGGCCGGGTGATCAGGGCGCGGGCGATGGCGACGCGCTGCTGCTGGCCGCCGGAGAGTTCGGCGGGGCGGTGGGCGGCGCGTCCGCCGAGGCCGACGCGGGTCAGGATCTCGTTCAGCCAGGCGTTGTCCAGCTTCTCGCCCGCCAGGCGCAGGGGCAGCTCCACGTTCTGGAGCACCGACAGCGAGGGGATGAGGTTGAAGGCCTGGAAGACGAAGCCGATGCGCTTGCGGCGCAACTTGGTCAGCGCCGTCTCATTCAGGTCGTTGAGCTGCGTGTCGCCTATGTAGGACGACCCCGTGGACGGCTGGTCGAGGCCCGCGGCGCAGTGCAGGAAGGTGGACTTGCCGGAGCCCGAAGGGCCCATCACGGCGGTGAAGGAACCTCGCTCGATGCTCACCGAGACCCCGTCGAGGGCGCGGACGCCGCGGCCGTTCTTGCCGTACACCTTGGTCACGTCGGCCAAGCGCAGGGCATGGCCCCGGGTGCCGGTGCTGTAGCCGTTGTCAGTCTGGGAACGACGGCTCATCTCGGTCATCACGTGCGACCAGTCCCTTCCATAGTGCGGTTCCGGGGGCAATGGCATCGAGATGAGCGTCCCCCACGTCTCTATAGCCGATCTACTTCCAGCCCGTCCGGCGTTTGAGGACCCTCCCCCACGCCCGCCAGGGCGTAGGGGGAGGGTCCGAGGGGTGAAGCCCCTTGGTTGAGGAAACGGGCGGGGTGGGGAACAGGCCCCGCGCAGCGGCCACGCCAACCACGGCCGCCTCACGCGTGCTCGGCTCCCAGGCTCTCCAACGCCCGCGCCGCCTTCTCCTGCCACGGCGGCGCGCCGATCCGGGTGAACAGCTCCTCCGCCGCCCGCAGTTCGCTGCGGGCCTCCCCGTCCCGCCCCAGGTCGCGCAGCAGTACGCCGAGCTGCAGGCGGTTCTCCCCCTCGAGCGCGGGGGCTCCCGCCAGCTGAGCCAGTGAGCGGCTTTCGACGAACAGCGCCTCGGCCGACTCGACCCCGCCGATTGCCGCCCTGGCCTGGCCCAGACCGAACAGCGCATGGGCGAGCCCGTGTGTGTCGGACTTCGCCCTGACCAGCCGCTCAACCCGCAGAAAGGTCTCTTCGGCTGCCTCGAACCGCTCCAGCGCGAGCTGCGCGTTGCCGACCCGGTACAGCGCCTGGGCCAGATTGCGGGAGGACCTCGGGCCCATCGACTCCGACACCCGCACCGAGTCCAGACCGAACGCGAGAGCCCCTTCCGCATCGCCCTGGCTCAGCGCCAACTGCGCCATGTTCTGCAGCGTTGACGCCTCCGACGAGATGTCGCCCGCCGCTCGGAAGATCGGCAGCGCCTCGGACAGACAGTCCTCGACCAGGTCCAGTTCGCCTTTCATGCGGTAGACGATCGACAGACTCCGCAGGCTCAGGGCCCGTCCGAGATCCTCGCCGACGGCCCGGAACAGCGTCAGCGACTCTTCGAGGAGCTCCGCCGCGGTATCCAGGGTGCGCAGCCGCAGCGCCGCCGTGCCCATGTGGTCCAGAACCACTGCCTGGCCCAGCAGATCGCCTGCGGACCGGGCGGCGGCCAGCGCCCGTTCGCAGCAGGTGTGCCAGTTGTCGACGTAATTACGCGTCTCGAAGAGCACGACCGAGGAGACGGTCAGGTCCCAGGCCAGCGCCGCCATGCCCAGCGCGGCGGACTGCTCGACCACCGCCACCAGGCACAGCCGCTCGGCCTCGAACCACTCCAGGGGGTCGGCCAGCAGTTCTTCCATGAACTCGGGGTCGAGGGGGCGGCGCTCCACATCGCTGTGGATGATGGAGAAGTGCCCGCCGTGTTCGCGCCGGTGGCCCTCCTCCGCGATCGTCAGCAGCGTACGGAACACCCGCTCGCAGGCGGCCCGCCGCTCCTCCGCCGAGTCCTCGTCCCTGGCCCGCTCCGCCGCGTACAGCCGCAGCAGGTTCTGGAACCGGTAGCGCAGCCGGCCGGTGGTGTCTGTGCCGACGACCTCCAGGAACTGCGCGTCCACCAGGTCCTCCACCAGCAGCTCCGCGTCGAGGACGTCCATGTCGAGCAGCGCCGCGCCGACCCAGGAGGTGAAGTCGGGTACGTCCAGCAGTCCCAGCCGCCGGTACAGTCGCGCCACGTCCCGGGACAGATACCGATAGCTGAGCTCGAACCCGGCCCGCACCTGCGAATCGCCCTGGCTCAGCTCGTCGAGTCTGCGCCGCTCGTCACTGAGCCGGACCACCAGGTGACGTAACGACCAGTGCGGCTTGGAGGCAAGCCGCGCGGCGGCGATACGCAGCGCGAGCGGCAGCCGGTCGCAGAGCTCGACCAGCCGGGCGGCATCGGCGCGGGCGGCGACGATCCGTTTCCTGCCCGCGATCTTCCCGACCAGCTCGATCGCCTCGTCCGGCGGCAGCACGCCCAGATGGATCCGGGCCTCCTGCGGCCAGGTCACCAGCTGCTCCAGCTGGTCGCGGCTGGTGATCAGCACACAGCTGCGTCCGCTGCCGGGCAGCAGCGGACGCAGCTGGGCGAAGGTGCGCACATTGTCGAGCACCATCAGTACGCGCCGGTCGGCGAGCAGACTGCGGTACATCGCGATCCGCTCCTCCAGTACGTCCGGGATCTGCGTGCCCGGCACGCCCAGGGACCGCAGAAAGCGGCTGAGCACATCGCTGACAGAGACAGGGGCGTGCTGCCCGTCGTAGCCACGCAGGTCGGCGAAGAGCCGCCCGTCGGGGAAGTCGTCGGCTGCCCGGTGCGCCCAGTGCACCGACAGACCGGACTTGCCGACGCCCGCGACTCCGGTGATCAGGCCGACGGTGGGCGTCTGCCGGCCGCCTTTCGCACCCGTCACCACCAGGCCGTCCAGCACGGCCAGTTCGCGCTCGCGACCCGTGAACCCCGGTACGTCCGGTGGTAGTTCGGACGGTACGACGACGACGTCCGGCAGCGGAGCGGCCACGGCCGCCGGCAGGGGGGCGGCAGCCGGGATGAGCGAGGGGTCGTCGCGCAGGATCAGATCGTGCAGCTCCTGCAGATCGGGCCCCGGCTCCAGACCGAGTTCCTCGATGAACTGCTCGCGGGCGTCGCGGTAGCACTCCATCGCTTCGGCGCGTCTGCCCGAACGGTACTGCGCGAGCATCAGATGGTGCCGGGTGCACTCGCGCAGGGGATGCTCGCGCACCACACTGCTCAGTTCGGGTACCAGCTCATAGTGCCGCCCCAGCGCGAGCTGTACGGCGGTCGAGTCGTCGTAGGCATTGAGCCGGTGCTCTCGCAGCCGGTTCGCCTCCTCCTCCACCACCCGACCGGAGACACCGGTGAGCGCGGGGCCGCGCCACAGTGCGAGCGCCCGCGTGTAGTGGCGGTCGGCGTCCTCCAGCCGCTGCTCCCTGGTCGCGAGCTCGGCCTGCGTGATCAGCTCGGTGAAGTCCACCGAGTCCACATAGTGGCCCTCGGTGTTGAGGAGATAGCCGGGGTGGGCGGTGACGATCGTGTCTTCGGTGGCTCCTTGCGCCTTGAATGCCTTACGCAGCGCGGCAATAACGATGGCGATCTGGGTGCGGGCGGTTGCGGGCGGCTTCCCGTTCCACACCTCGTGCACGAGTGTGTCCACCGATACGATCCGACCGGGATTGAGTAACAGCAGCGAGAGGGTTGTGCGCTGCCGGGCCCCGCCGACTGCGACTTTCCGGTCTCCTGAGGTCACCGTGAGCGGGCCGAGGATCCTGAAACAGAGCCGTTCCCCCATGAGGCCTCCCGTCGCCTTCCCCACCCCCGAGAAGATCGTGACTCAGGTTACCCGCCTGGGAGTTCGACGCCATGCCGCCCGTCGTCCGGCTCCGCGTCATGCCGGAGCCCTTCGCCCCGCCGGCCATGCCGCCCGTGATCGACTTCGCGCCGCTCATCGGCACGTACCGGCGCGAGGGCGTGGTCATCACCGTGACCGAGCGGGACGGTGCGGGGCATGCGGTGTACGAGTTCGTCGACGGCATGAAGGACTTCTCCGAGCCCCTGGAGATCGACCTGGTGCCGGTGACGGAGACGGTCTTCGCCGGTACGGGGGTGGGCGCGGCGTTCAGCGAGGACTACATGCCCGTGGTCTTCGCCACGCTGCAGGACGGCACGGGCTGCGTCTACATCGGCATGCGCTGCGGCCCCAAGATCGCGTAGCACGGCCGCGCCGCGCGGAGCCCGGGTTCGCCCGGGGCTTCACCAGCGGCCCAACCACTCGTCGAGGAGCCTGAAATCCGCGTCCGTGAGACCACAGCGGGGATCGACACGGTGGAGCAGAGCTCGCTCGCCACGACGAGCGGACACCCAGGCCCGATCCCTGTCAGTGATCTCATCGTCAACCCAGGCGAATACCCGCCCGGCCGACCAGTCGAGGAGTGCGCGGGTCTTCCAGTGCAGCCCCGCCCGCACATCTCGCTCTTCGTCCTCGGACGGCTCAGGCCACGTGACGACGGGCAGCTCCGGCAGCCCCAGTCGCGGCGCTACGCACTCGTTGGCATCCGCCATCCACGTCGTCGCCCAGACCAGGTCGCACGGAAGCGCGGCCAATCTGGGCCCATGCTCAGGGTTGATCCTCGCCAGAAGCGGGTTCGAGCCCGGATGCCCACCCACATGCTGGTGCGGCGCCGCCCCGAACGGGATGAGCGGTCCATCGACATCGAGGAAGAGCAGCGGACGCTCCGCGGAACCGGTCACCACCGCAAGATAGCCACCGATCGGAACGCACGGCACCCGCCCGACAGGCTCGCGGCGACCGGATCCGCGCCCTGACCCGTTTCGAGAACAGCGTGCTCCCGTGGTTCGGGCTGCCGCGCTCCGCGACGGGCTGACCTGCGCCCCTTGCGATAGAGCGCCCTCCAAGTCCTAGCGTCGGAGGCATGACGTACACAACGACCACAACGACACCCCAGCACAAGATCGGCTCCGGCTTCGGCGCCAGGAGCACCACGGAGGACGTCCTGCGCGGCACCGACCTGACCGGCAAGCTCGCCGTCGTCACCGGTGGCTATGTGGGTCTCGGTCTGGAGACCACCCGCGCGCTGGCCGGCGCCGGGGCCCGGGTCGTCGTCCCGGCCCGCAGGCGGGACGTCGCGGAGAAGGCGGTCGGCGGCATCGAGGGGGTCGAGGTGGACCAGCTGGACCTCGCCGACCTGGGCAGCGTCCGGGACTTCGCCGAGCGGTTCCTCGCCTCGGGCCGGGACATCGACATCGTCGTCAACAACGCCGGGATCATGGCCTGCCCCGAGACCCGGGTCGGCCCGGCAGGCTGGGAGGCCCAGTTCGCCACCAACCACCTGGGCCACTTCGCGCTCGTCAACCGCCTCTGGGCACCCATCGCGCGTGGCGGCGCCCGGGTCGTCTCCGTATCATCCCGGGGACACCACCTGTCGGACATCCGGTGGGACGACATCCACTTCGAGGGCGGTACGTACGACAAGTGGGCGGCGTACGGCCAGGCGAAGACCGCGAACGTGCTGTTCGCCGTCCACCTGGACGCGCTGGGCCGGGAGTCCGGAGTGCGGGCGTTCTCGTTGCATCCCGGTGAAATCCTCACCGAACTGGTCCGTCACACGCCCCGCGAGGAGATGATCGAGCGCGGCTGGATCGACGAGAACGGCAACGTGAGCGACAGCTTCAAGACACCTCAGCAGGGCGCGGCCACCCAGGTGTGGGCCGCCACCTCCCGGCAACTGGACGGCATGGGCGGCGTCTACTGCGAGGACTGCGACATCGCCGAGCCCGCCCCGCCCGGCGACGACGCCTGGGCAGGCGTACGCGCCTACGCGACCGACCCCGCGCAGGCTGCCCGCCTGTGGGCCGTCTCCGCCGGACTGACGGGCGTCAACGCGTTCCAGTGAGCTTTGTCCCGCGGCGGCCTCGGCACCGATCGGCGGCCCTCGGCACGAGTCGCGGCCCCGGCCCGTGGCCAGGGCCGGGGCCGCACTCCGCTCGGTACAGCCGTCTGTCAGCTTGCTGCGAGACCGTGGCAGCAAGCTGACACCCCTCCACCCCTTTTTGGCCGCCCCGCACTGGCATGGTCATTTTTGGCCGGAAGCCATCCGGTAAGGCGTTGAATTCAAGGGGGAAAGTGTGATCAGGAGTCTGCCGTGCAGTAAACCGTCCGTCCCGGCGCGTGTCGCTGCCTCGCTGGTGTTCGCCATCACCGCCATGGCACTTTCGGCCGGTGCCGCAGTGGCGTCCGCCGCCGAGGAATCTCCGTCTGGTTCGCAGCCCCTGCCGGTCCGCAAGCTGGTCAATGGCTGGGACTAGGCAGCATCGATGCGGTTCAGAATCCTCGGGCCACTCAGCATCACGGACGGTTCCGACAGCGTCGTACTCCCGCCCTCCAAACCGACCATTCTGCTGGCAGCGCTTCTGCTCCACCCCAATAGCGTGGTCTCCGCCGAGTATCTGCAGCGGGCCATCTGGGGAGAGGAGCAGCCGGCCACGGCCAGGGCCGCTCTCCAGACCTGCGTACTACGGCTACGGCAGCTCTTCACCAAGCACGGGGTGACCGAGACTCCGATCGAGGCGGTGCCCGGCGGCTACCGCATCACCGCCGGGGCGCTGTCCCTGGATCTGATCGGGTTCCGCGAAGGGGTGGCCCGCGTCGGAGAGTCGGCGCACACCCCGGAGGCGGAGCTCCACATCCTCAAGGACGCGCTGGCCCTGTGGCAGGGGCCGCTGCTGGCCAATGTCCGCTCCGATGTGCTGCAGCGGGACGAGGCGCCGCGGCTGGCGGAGGAGCGGCTGCGGGCCGTGGAACGCGTCTGCGATCTCGAACTGCGGCTGGGGCGCTGCGGCGAGGCGCTCGTGGAGCTGTGGGGCGTGACCCGGGCCCATCCCGGTTACGAGCGGTTCCGTGAGCAACTGATCGAGGCGCTGTACCGCACGGGCCGGCAGAGCGAGGCGCTGGCCGAGTACCGGCGCGTCAAGGAGTACTTGCTGGACGAGCTGGGGGTGGACCCGTCGCCGGCGCTCCAGGAACTGGAACTGGCCATTCTGCGGGGCGAGAACCTGGGTCCCGTGTCCGGCGCGGGACGGCCGGCGCTGCACGCGGAGCGCCAGCCGGTGGCCATCGCGTCCTCAGTGCCTTCGCCGGTGGTCCCCGTACCGATCGTTCCATCCTTCACCGGCCGGGCGGCCGAGGTCACCGCCATGGTGGCCCGGCTCACCTCCCACGGCCACGGCCACGGCCACGGCCACGGCGCCGGCGAACCGGTGACCGTGCTGGTGTCCGGGGCGCCCGGCATCGGCAAGTCGGCACTCGCCCACCACGTCGCCCACCTGGTGCGCGACAGCTTCCCGGCCGGGCAGCTGCTGGTGCGGATGGTCCGTCCGGACGGGGTCGCGCGCAGCCCGTCGGAGGCCGCGGCGGAAGTGGCGGCGGCGCTGCGGGGCCGCCGGCCCGGCGACCGGGCACTGCTCGTACTGGACGACGTGGTGGACGCCGACCAGGTACGGCCGTTGCTGCCGGCCGGGCCGCGGGACGCCGCCATCGTCACGAGCCGGATGGGGCTCGCGGGCCTGATCGCCACCCACGGCGGGTGGGTGCACCGGCTCTCCGCCTTCGGCCCGGAGGATTCGTACCGGCTGCTGACCGCCGTGCTCGGCGCCGAGCGGGTGGAGGCCGAGCCGGAAGCGGCCCGCCGGCTGGCCGTGGCCTGTGGGCACTATCCGCTCGCCCTGCGGATCCTGACGGCCCGGCTGCTGACCCGTCCCGGGCTGCGGCTCTCCGACGGCGTCGGCTGGATGGCCGACGACCCGCTTGCCCGGCTGTCCCTGGCCGATTCTCCCGGGATGTCCGTCGAACACGTACTCGGCGGCGCACTCGACCGGCTGGATCCCCGGCTGGCCAATGCCTTCATGCGGATCGGCGGTCTGCCCCTGGACGTGCTCCGGGCCGAGGACTGCGCGCAGCCGCTCCGGACAGCCCCCGCCGAGGCCGAGGACGTCCTGGAACGCCTTGCCGACGCCGGATTCCTGGAGGAAGGGCCACCCGGCCCCTATCTGATGCACGACTTGCTTCGCCTGTACGCACGCCGACACGCCGCCGACCGCATGCGACCGGCTTCAACCGCTTCGACCGCTTCGACCGCTTCGACCGCTTCGACCGCTTCGACCGACAGAGAAGGTGTGATCCTCCATGGCTGACCAAGGCACCGCAGCGTTCGATTCGCTCGCCGGTACCCGGCCTCGTATGCGCCGGGACGTGCTCTTCACCGAGACCCCGGGCGGTGTGCTCTTCCACAACGCCGACGGCGGTTTCCATCTCACGGGTCGCACCGCGTACCGCTTCGCCTCCCTCATCGTTCCGCACCTCGCCGGGCGCCACCGGCTCGCCGACATCTGCCAGGGCTTCGGCCCCGCGCAGCAGGCCATGGCGGCCGAGCTGGTCAAGACGCTGTACAAGCAGGAGTTCGCCCGCGACATACCGGAGTCGGAGGCCGGGGACCCGACGGGCCCGGAAACGGACACCGAGCGGCGGTTCGGCGCGCAGATCGCCTACATCGACCATTACGTCGACGGGGCGCCCGAGCGCTTCCGGCGCTTCCGGGACACCCGGGTCGCGGTGCTGGGCGGCGACGCCGTCGCCCGCTGGTGCGCGCTGAGCCTGGTACGTAACGGCTCCGCGCGGATCGGTGTCGCGGCCGGCTTCCCCGACGTGGAATCCGAGGCGCGCGAGTCGGCCGAGGACGGCTGCGAGGTGCGGCTCGACCGGATCGGCCCCGGCGCGGGATGGGACGCGCTCACGGAGTACGACGTCGTCGTCGTGACCGGTGCGGACGCCGCCGCCCGCACCCAACGGCTGCTGTCCGAGGGCGTGCCCCAGGGCAAGACGGTGATCCCCGCCTGGACCTTGGGCAACCGTGCCGTCACCGGACCGCTCTCCACCTCCACCTCCACCGGCTGCCTGTGCTGCGCGGTGCTGCGGCTCGGCGGGAACGTCGACTCCGGCGCGGCGGCCGACATCTGGAGCCTGGTCGCGGGCGGCGCCGTCGTGCTGGCACCGGACGCCGACTCCCCGCTGACCGGCCCGGTCGCCGCGATGTCGGGCAATCTCCTCGGCTACGAGATCTTCCGGCTCGTGACGGGCGCGCTGCCCGCCGAGACGGACCGTCAGGTCCTCATCCAGGACCTGGAGTCGCTGGACGTGATGGCCGAGCCTGTCCAGGCCCACCCGCGCTGCCGCCGCTGCGCCTCCCTCGCCGACGGTCCGGTGGCGGTGCTGCCAGGACCGCTCACCGTGCCGGTCACCCCGACCGTCGAGACGGCGCGCGACGCGGAGGCCGTCGTCGCGGATCTGAACCGGGTCAGCACCGCGCTGGTGCGCCCGTACACCGGGGTCTTCCGGCGTTACGACGACGAGGAGCTGACGCAGACTCCGCTGAAGATCAGCCGGGTCGAGGTGGCGCTGGGCCATGGCGTACGGCGCAAGATCGCCGCGTTCGACGTGCATCACGTCGCGGGCGCGCGGATGCGGGCGCTGTACGCGGCGGCCGAGGTGTACGTCGAGCATGCGGTGCCGCTCGTGTCCTCGGGACCCTCGCCCGCGGCGGCGGCCGTCTTCGAGCCGTACGCGCTGACGACGAGTGGCCGTACCGGTGGCACGGAGGCGGAAGTCACCGCCTGGATCACCGCGACCTCGCTGCTCACCAAGGAGCCGGTACGGGTGCCCGCCGCGGCGGTGCGTCCCTTCGGCGCGTACAACCGCGACCGGCTGCACCAGGCGACCAGCGCGGGCACGGGCGCCGGCGGTACGGCGGAGGAGGCGGCGGGGCGCGGTCTGCTGTCGGCTCTGGCCCATGACGCGTTGCTGCGCGCGGTCCGGGGAGACACGGCGGTCGGCCAGGTGACCACCGACGCCGCCAACGCCGATGCCGACACCACCAGCGCCGCCGACCCGGAATTGGTCTTCCTGCTGAAGTCCGCCGTCAACCTGGGCATCGAGGCGGAACTGCTCGACCTCGGCGAGGGCGAGCGCTCCTCGGCCCAGGTGGTGCTGGTCCGCGAGACCGGCGGGCGCTGGGCGATCGGCGCCGAACTGTCCCGCCGGGGCGCGGCCTGTGCGGCGCTGCGCGACCTGCTGGGGCAGGTTCAGCTCGCGGTGGAGGATCCGGCCGAGGCCGTCGACACGGGCGACCCGCTGGTGGCGGACCTCGCCGCCGAGTCGATCGCGGTGACGAGCGGGCCTGTCGCCGCGGACGGGGAGGCCACCACGTTCGACGCGGTTCTCGACCGGCTCCGCGACGCGGGGCGGGACGTCCTGTACGTTCCGACCACCCCGGCCGACCTGCCCGCCGGCGGCATCAGCACGGCCCGGATCCTGCTCACCACCGGAACAGCGGGCACCACCGGAGCGGCGGGCGGCGACGATGCCCGCTGAAACGACCGTCCCGCAGGAGGCCCCGTGGGAGCGGTCCTGCCGGGACCTGGCGGACCTGCTCCACCGCGGCCTCGCCGACCACGGCACGCCGGCACCGCTCGATGTCGCGGCCCTGGGCGTCCACGACGCCTTCGCCGACGACGCCTTCGCCGACGACGAAGGACCGGCCGCCGCGCCCGGCTCCGTACCCGTGCGGTTCTACGGCCGGCACGCCATCCTCGGGCCCTTTCCCGCCCGCGACGGAAACGCGGAAGACAGGCCCTGCGCCCGCTGTCTCGCGCGGCGCTGGCAGGCCGTGCGCTCCGTCGCGCTGCGGGAGGCGCTGGAACTCGGCTCCGGCACCCGGGCCGCCGGTGAGTCCCCCTACCTCACCCCCTTCACCGCTGCCGCGCTGGCCGGGCTGATCGCCGCCCGGCTCGGCGGCGCGGGACCCCGTACCGGAACGTTTCCCGCCATCCACCTCGTGGACCTGAGGTCCCTGCTGGTGCGTCACTACCCGCTGGTGCCCGATCCGGAGTGCCCGCGCTGCGGGCGCTGCGAGCAGGACACCGCCGAGGCGGCGGTTCTGACCCTCCGCCCCGCGCCCAAGCACAAGCCCGGGGCCTTCAGGGTCCGGGACATCAGCGCCTACGAGCTGCCCGTCGAGCCGTACGCCAACCCGGTGTGCGGATCCCTCGGACCCTCCGTGATCCACGATGTGGCGTCGACATCCACCTCCGCCACCATCGGCTGCTTCTCCATGCGGTCCGGGGAGTATCTGCGCGAGACCTTCTGGGGCGGCCACGCCGACACCTTCCGCCAGAGCGAGCGGATCGGCGTACTGGAGGGCCTGGAGCGGTACGCGGGAATGCGCGCCCGCGTCAAGGCCGCGGGCGTATCCCTGACCGCTCTGCGGGCGCGCGGCGAACGGGCCCTCGACCCGCGGCAGTGCGGGCTGTACTCGGCGGACTTCCACCGTGCGAACCCGCACGTCGTCCCCTTCGCCCCGGACCGCGAGATCCCCTGGGTGTGGGGATACTCCCTGCGCGACAGCAAGCCGGTCCTGGTCCCCGAGGTGCTGACGTACTACCACGCACCGGGCCTGGAGAATCGTTTCGTCCAGGAGAGCTCCAACGGCTGCGCCTCCGGCGGCTGTCTGGAGGAGGCCGTCTACTGCGGTCTGATGGAGGTCGTCGAGCGTGACGCCTTCCTCCTTACCTGGTACGGGCAGGCCGCCCTCCCCGAGATCGACCCGCGCACCAGCAAGCGCCCCGCCACCCGGCAGATGGTCGACCGGCTGGAGATGTACGGCTACGAGGCCCGGTTCTTCGACACCCGGATCTCCTTCCCGATCCCCGTCGTCACGGGTGTCGCCGTACGTCCCGACGGCGGCCTCGGCCGGATGTGCTTCGGCGCGGGCGCCGGCCTGGACCCGGAGTCCGCGATGGCCGCCGCGCTCTGCGAGATCGGCACCGACGCCGTCAACCTCCAGGGCCGCGCCGAACGTGACGAAGCGCGCCTGCGCGCCATGGCCACCGACTTCGACAAGGTCGAGGCGCTGCACGACCACCCGCTCGCGTACGGGATTCCGGAGATGGGCGACCACGCCCACTTCCTGATCGGCGAACCGGGCGCGCCCCGCCCGCCCAAGCGGTCCATGGCCGAGCTCTACGGGGACGGTTCTGTGCTGCCCGTCTCCGACGACCTGCACGAGGACCTGACGCGCTGCGTCGGGGCGGTGACGGACGCGGGGTTCGACGTGATCGTGGTCGATCAGACGATGCCGGAACAGCGGGATCTGGGGCTGACGACGGTCGGTGTGATCGTGCCGGGGCTGCTGCCGATCGACTTCGGGCGGACGCGGCAGCGGGCGCTGGGCATGCCGCGGCTGCGCACCGCCCTGCGGGAGGCCGGACTGCGGGATCGCGATCTCGTTCCCGGCGACTTCAACCCCGCGCCCCATCCCTTCCCGTGACCGCGTCGCCTTCCCGTGACCGCGCCTTCCCGTGACCGCGAACGTGACCGCGAAAGCGGACGTGACCAAGGAGTTCACCATGGGGTACGCCCATGACTACGCCGCTGCCATCCTGCAGCGCGGCCGGGTTCCGATGGAGCCGGCGGATTTCGTACCGAACTGGGCCGACGGCCCGCGCAAGGCCAAGCACTACCCCGGCACGGACAGCATGCCGCTGCCCGACACCGGCTATCCGGCGGATGCGACCGTCGACCGGGGACTGCGCGAAGTCCCGGGCCATGGCGAACCGTTCGGACTCGGCGCGCTCTCCGGCATGCTGCGCGACTCGTACGGGATCATCGGCCGCCGGCTGGGCGTCCAGGCCAACACCGACCTGAGCGCGCTGCCCTTCTACCCGCTCGCCAACTGGTCGCGGGGCACCGCCTCCGGAGGCGGTCTCTACCCCGTCAGCGTGTACTGGGTCTCCGGGGCGAGCGGGCCGGTGGCTCCGGGGGTGCACCACTACTCCCCCCGGCACCACGCCATGCGGCGGCTGCTGACCGGCGATGTGTCGGGTGAGGTGCGAGACGCGCTGGGCGAGGACGCTCCCGGCGCGGCCACCGACCAGTACCTGGTGCTCGGCGTCAAGTACTGGCAGAACGCCTTCAAGTACAACAGCTTCTCCTTCCACGCGGTGACCATGGATGTGGGCACCATCGTGGGGACCTGGCGGATGTGGGCGCGGGCGCGGGGCCTCGGGATCGAGCCGGCGCTGTGGTTCGACGAGGAGCGGCTGGCCCGGCTGCTCGGGGTGCGCGGCGAGGAGGAAGGCATCTTCGCGGTCGTCCCGCTGAGGTGGCAGGGAACCCCGTCCGTCTCTGCCCCGCCCGCCAAACCCGTGCAGAGCTCCGTACGGCACAAGGACGTCGAGCGTTCCCGTACCGTCCTCACCTTCGACGCGGTACAGGAGATGCAGGCAGCCACCTCCCGGTGCGCCACCGAGCGGCCCGCTCCGGGCGCGCTCGCCCCGGCCGCCGCCCTGCCCGCCGACGCGGGCCGGGCCGAGGTGCCACTTCCCGCCGCCAGGCCGCTGGACACCGATGTACGCAGCGCGCTGCGCCGGCGCCGCAGCAGCTTCGGCCGCTTCGACGCTCAGCGGCCGGTGACCGCGGACCAGTTGGCCGCCTGTCTGGCCGCCGCCGTGGCGGGGGCGGGGCTCGGCGGCGACACGGGTGACGTCCTGCTGGCGAAGCTGTACGCCTTCGTCAACCACGTCGAGGGGCTGGCTCCCGGCTCGTACGAGTACGACCCCGGCACCCACAGCCTGCGGCGGGTACGGGAGGGCAAGCCCGGCGAGTTCCTGCAGAAGAACTACTTCCTGGCCAACTACAACCTGGAACAGGCCGGCGCGGTCCTGGTGCCGACGGTCCGGACCAACGCCGTCCTCGACAGTGTCGGCGACCGCGGCTACCGGCTGGTCAACGCCACCATCGGCGCCGTCTCCCAGGCCGTCTACACCGCGGCGTCCGCGCTGGAGCTCGGTTGTGGCGTGGCACTGGGCTTCGACAACATCTCGTACATCGAAGAACTCGGCCTCGACGAGACGGGCGAAGCACCGCTGCTGATCATGATGATCGGCAATGAGCGGCCCGCCCCGGCCGACTTCCGGTACGAGATCGCCTGAGCCGATGACTACCGGACGGGGGAACATCCCGATGCCATTCATACTCCGGGTCGCCGGACTGCCCATCGAGACAGTGCAGGGTCTGCGGTGCCTCGACAGCCGCCGCTGGGCCGACGAAATCCTTGCCATGACCGACGAGTCGCAGGCCGCCGGTGAGGCCATCGGCGATCTGCTGCACGGTCTCATCGGCGGCAGCGGCACCGGCGGCGACGATGACGACGCGGCCCGGCGCAGGCTGCTGAAGCTGCGCCGCGAAGTGTTCAACAACCGGCTGCCGCAGGACGGCGACGCCGCCCTCACTCTCGTACGCTCGCTGGACCCCGCGCTGGGCGAGCGGCTCGCCCAGTGGCTGGCCGACCGCCGCCGACTGGAGGTCCGCAGGGCGGACGGCGCCGAACTGCTCGCCGCCGAGACCGGGCGCAGCCGCGCCGAACTGCACCGGCTTGTGGGTGAGGAACGGCTGCGCAAGGGACTTCAGCTGGCCTCGCCCACCCTGGACTCGCGGCTCGACGCCTTCGTGCGGACGGCATCGGCCCGCCCCGACAAGAGGCAGCGCAAGATCGAACGCTCGCTGCTGTCGTATCTGTACCGGACGGTCTGCAAGACCAGCCCGTTCAGCACCTTCACCGGAGTCGCCCTCGGCGAGTTCGCCGAGTCCTCCGAGTCCTCCGAAGGCGGATTGGACGTACGGATCGACGAGGAGTGGACCAGCCACGCGCGGCTCAGTGTCGTCGCCGTCGCGAGGCTCGCCGAGGCCGTGATCGCCGACCCGGGCCGCCGCGCGGATCTCCCGGTGTCCCTCGCCTCCGGCTGGGGCCGTGACAACGACCGGGTGCGCTATGTCCGCCGGTGGGTGACCGCAGGCGACGACGACACCGCGGTCACCTTCGACGCCGTCAAGGACCGGCTGTTCTTCCTCCGTCGCAGCGGCACCCTGGAACGGCTCCTCGGTCTCTTCGAACAGCGCGGGACGCTCCGCTACGGCGAGCTCTCCGCATGGCTCACCGCCGACCAGGACGCCACCGAGGAGCAGGCGGATCAGTACCTGGAGGCCCTGCTCGACCTCGGCATGGTGCAGGCGCCGTGCCTGCGGACGGAGGTGCACGACACCGACCCGCTGCGCGCCTTCCAGGAGTCGCTGCGCGCCCTGGGGCGCCCCTGGGCGGGGCAGCTGGCGGACCGCCTCGACGGACCGGTCGCGTGTGTCGACGGCTTCGCGACCGCCGGCCCGGCCGGGCGCAGGGAGCTGCTGGTCGAGCTGCGTGACGGGCTGCGTGCCATCCAGGAGGAGCTGGGCACCGAGCGTGCCAAGGTGCCGCAGACCGTGCTGTACGAGGACGCGGCGGCGGGCCGGGACGTCACTCTCGGCCTCGGTGCCTGGACGGAGCTGGCGGCCGGGTCGCTGAGCGGGGTGGAGCGGATTCTGCCCGCGTTCGACCTGACCCTGCCGCAGCGGATCACGTTCAAGGGGTTCTTCCTCGCCCGGTACGGGCAGGGCGGGCGCTGCGACGATCTGCTCAAGCTGGTGCACGACTTCCATGAGGACTTCTTCGACCAGTACATCTCGTTCACCGCGGGACGTACCGTCTTCGACGCGGAGAAGCAGTACCAGCCGGAAGTGAACTGGCTGGGCCTGCCCCAGCTCAAGTCCCTCGACAGCGCGCGCGAGCTTTTCGTGGAGCGGATGCGGGCGCTGTGGGCAATGTGGGACGCGGACGCAGCGGGGGACGCGGCGGCGCCGGACGGCAGCGGGGAGATCGTCATCGACGACGGCTTCCTCGGCAGCGTCGCGGACGAACTCGACCCCGTGGCGCCGGGGTTCGCGCCGATGAGCCATCACGTCCAGCTGGCCGGCGGCAGCGCGGAGCCGCTGGTCGTGCTGAACCGCTCCTACGGCGGTCTTTCGTTCCCGTTCAGCCGCTTCACACACTGCTTCGACGGCATCGAGGAGCTCCTGCTCAGGAGCGCCGCCGGAATACAGCCGGAGGGCGCCGTCTTCGCGGAGGTCACGGGCGGTCCGGTCACCAGCAACCTCAATCTGCACGGGAGGCTGACGGAGTACGAGATCGTCTGCCCCGGCGAAACGGGCACGCTGCCGGACGAGTTCGGCCTCCACCTCGATGACCTGTACATCGAGCACGACGAGGCTCAGGACCGGCTCGTACTGCGCTCGGTGCGCCTCGGCCGTGAGGTGATCCCTGTCTACCTCGGCTACCTCGTGCCGCTGGCCCTGCCGGAGCTCCCCCGCACCCTGCTGCTGCTCTCCCCGACGTCGATGGCCCCGCTCAACGTCTGGGGCGGCGTCCCGGAGAGCGAGCCGGTGGACGGAGTGACCGGGCGTCCTCGGGTACGGCACGGGAGCGTCGTACTCAGCCGGCGCAGCTGGAGCGCACCCGCGTCCGTGCTGCCCCTGCACGCGCCGGGCGTCCCGGACGAGGACTGGTTCCTGGGCTGGCACCGCTTCCGGCGCGCGCACCGGCTGCCCGACCGGGTCTTCGTGACCGTCTCGGACAGCGGGGCGCGGGGCGCCACCGGCGCCAAGCCGCAGTACCTCGACTTCGACAGCACGCTGTCGCTGGGCGCGTTCGAGGCCATGCTCAAAAGCTCGGAGGCCCGTGCGGTGTTCCGGGAGATGCTGCCGGACGAGGACGGTCTGCACGCCGTCTCGGGCCGTGGCCGCCATGTCGCCGAACTGGCCGTGGAGACGGCTGTCTCCACCCGACGGAGGAACGCATCATGACCACGACCCCAGTCACCGGCACCACGGCAACCGGGACCACCGTCACCGGCACCACGGCCGGCGGCACCGGCGCATGGCAGGCGACGCACGTCTTCTACGCCGCCAACCCGCGCCCCCTGCTGATCCACTGCATCCGCCCGCTGGTGGACGAGCTGGAGGCGGAGGGCCTGCTCGCCAACTACTTCTTCATGAACTACTGGCTGGAGGGCCCGCATGTACGGCTGCGCGTGAAGCCGTCCTCCCCCGCAGCCGAACCTGAGGTGCGACGCCGCACCGAGCAGGCGATCGACACCTTCCTCGCCACGCGCCCCGCGCTGTACGAGGTGGATTCGGGCTTCCTGAACGACTTCTACAACACGCTCTTCGAGATCGAGTTCCCGGGCGCGGAGCGCGGCCACTACCAGGACGAGCAGGGCCGGATGAACCTCCGGCCCAACAACTCCCGCAGCGCGGAGCCGTACGAACCCGAGTACGGCAAATACGGCGGCCCGGCCGGAATCGAGCTGGCCGAGTGGCACTTCCGCCACTCCAGCGATCTGGTCATCGACGCGCTGCGCACCAAGAACCTGCATCTGCGCACGGTCCTCCTCGGCACCGCGGCCCAGCTGATGATGGTGATGTCCGGGTGCTTCCTGCCCGGCGACCAGGAGCTGACCGACTACCTGGACAGCTACTACGAGTTCTGGCACCGGTCCTTCCCCGGCACCGGGTTCATCGGCAGCGAGGAGTACGACCGCAACTACGCGGCGATGGCCCCCGGCCTGTCCGACCGGTTCGCAGGCATCCGCGCCGCCGTCTCGCGGGACGAGCCCGGAAAGCTGCCCGCTTTCCTCGCGGGCTGGGCCGAGCACTGCGCCGAACTGCGCGAGAGGGCCCACGCGCTGGCGGTGGGCGGCGACCTGGTGTTCCGGTCCTGGGACGGTGAGCGGGACGAGCGGGTCACCGATCCGGCGGTGGCGCTGCCGCTGCTCCTCTCCCCGTACATGCACATGACCAACAACAGGCTGCATGTCACCATCCGGGACGAGGCGTATCTCTCGCACGTGCTGGGCCGCTGCCTGCGCGAGCCGGCCCCGGGAGCCGCGACATGAGTGGCCCGGCCTCCTCCCTGGAGCAGTACCGCCCCGCGCTGCGGCCACAGGTGCTGATCAGCGACGGGCTGCTGGTCGGCGCCGGAACCGTGCACCTGATCAAGAACACGGACAGCGGCCAGTCCTTCAAGGTCGGCGTCAAGGAGCACTTCCTCATCTCGCGGATGGACGGTTCGCACAGCCTGGAGGAGATCGGCACGGAGTACGCGCGCCAGTACGGACGCAGACTGGCCGACACCAACTGGCAGCAGCTCCTGCGGATGCTGGGCACGCGCGGCCTGCTGACCGACGCTCCCGCGGCGGCCCCGGACCCGGCCTCGGACCCGGACCACCCGGTACCGGGGCAGGCGCCGGAGCCCGGGCGCCGGCTGCTGCGTGGCACCCTCCCCCTCGTCGCCGACGCGGACGCGACCACCGCCCGGCTGCACCGCGCGGTCGGCTTCCTGCTGTCCCCCTGGTGGATGGTGCCGCTCCTGGCGGTGGTGGCCGCGATGGAGACCGTCGCGGCCCTGCACACGGGCGAACTGGCCCTGGCCGCCCGGGAGACGTTCGGGAACCCGGTGCTGCTGACGGCGACGGCCGCCCTGCTGTGGCTGAGCACGGCCCTGCACGAGCTGGCGCACGGGGTGGTGGCCCAGCACTACGGCGGACGGGTCGCCGAGATCGGCCTGCGCTGGCGGCTGCCCGCGGTGATCATGTACTGCACCGTGGACAACTACCTCTATCTGCGCACCCGGTGGCACCGGATCGCGACCGCGTTGGCCGGCGCGGTGATGAACCTGCTGTTCCTGCTGCCGTTCTTCGCCCTGTGGCTGCTGGCCCCGCTCGACGATGCCACCCACAGCGCCCTGGGAGCACTGCTGTTCCTCGGCAGCGTCCAGGCGTTCGCCATGCTGATCCCGGTCCCCCCACTCGACGGATACAAAATCGTCAGCCAGCTCCTCGGCACGACGGAACTGGCCACGTCGAGCCGCACGTACCTGCGTCTGCTGATCCGCCGCGACCCGGCCGCGGCCGGCTATCCGCGCCGGGCCCGTATCGCCTACCCCGCCTACGTACTGGGCTACCTGCTCGTCCTCGGCGCACTCGTCGCGGCCGCTGTGTCCCTCACCCACTTCCTGTTGACGGCACCATGAGCAGCACCGCGGACACCACGATCAAGGAGCGTTCCATGACCCGCACCACCACATCCCAGGACGGCCCGGCCGTCGTCCTCGACGGCGTACACAAGCGCTACGGGAGCATCCAGGCCGTCGACGGGGTCTCACTGACCGTGGCACGTGGCGAGTTCTTCGGACTGCTCGGTCCCAATGGCGCGGGCAAGACCACGCTGATCGAGATCATGGAAGGGCAGCGGCAGGCGGACTCCGGCTCGCTCTCGGTCCTCGGCCACCAGCCCTGGCCCCGCAATGTCGCACTGCTGCCCAAGCTGGGCGTACAGACCCAGGCCTCGGCCTTCTTCGTGCGGCTGACCGCCCGTGAACACCTGCGGACCATGGCCGCCCTCTACCGGACCGACCGGGAGGCGGCCGAGCGCGCCCTCGCGAGCGTCGGCCTGACCGAACAGGGCGACATCCGGGTGGACGACCTGTCCGGCGGGCAGCGCCAGCGGCTGGCCATCGCCTCCGCCCTGGGCCACGACCCGGAACTGATCTTCCTGGACGAGCCGACCGCCGCCCTGGACCCGCAGGCCCGCCGCGCCCTGTGGGAGGTGTTGCGCGACCTCAAGAAGGCGGGCCGCACCATCGTCTACACCACGCATCACCTCGATGAGGCCGAGGCGCTGTGCGACCGGGTGGCCATCATGATCCACGGGCGGATCGCCGCGCTGGACAGCCCCAGCCGACTGGTGGCGGCGGGCAGCCCCACGACCCGGCTGCTGGTCCCCTCCGGGCGGCTGACGCTGGCAGCCGCGCAAGCCATTCCCGGTGTGGACCGGGCCACCGAGGAGGCCGACTCGATCATCCTGGAAACCCTCCAGTCCGGGCCCGTGCTGGCCGCGATCGACCAGATCGCCGGACTCCAGGGCGTACAGACCCGCACCGCGAGCCTCGAAGACGTCTACCTCGAACTCACCGGCGCCTCCCAGTCTTAGGGCGTGTTTGAGAAGTCCCTCCCCCTGGACTTCGTCCGGTGGGGGTCCCCTGGGGGCACCTCCCGTGCGAAGCCACGGGGGAGAAGCCAGGGGGAGGACCCCCAGCCCCGCGACGCCTGGCACGCACACTCGCGGTGTTGTCGGAGTCGCCCAAGTACTCCCCCAGAGCTCCGCCTGGGGGTGCCCCCACCGCCTTGCGACTGCACGCACCAGACGCCGCAGGGCCCGCCCTACCGGGCGGACGGCGCTACTTCTCAAACACGCCCTAGGGCGCCCCCGGCGCCAAGCATCCGCCGCTCCACCGCTCCACCGGATACGGAGACACGACCATGAGCGCATACACCGCGCTGAGTGAGGCCGGGTACCGGGCCTACACCCGCGACAAGACCACTCTCTTCTTCACCTTCGCCTTCCCCCTTCTCTTCCTGATCGTCTTCGGGCTGATCTTCCAGGGGCAGGAGGTGGAGGAGAGCGGAAAGCCCTACATCAACTACATCGCCCCCGGCGTGCTGTCCTGGGGCGTCGCCAATGCCGCGGTCTTCGGCGTCGGCTTCGTCCTCATGCAGTGGCGCCGCGACGACATCCTGCGGCTCATCCGGATGACACCCACCCCGCTGCCGGCCGTGCTCGCCTCCCGCTATGTTCTGGCCCTCTTCATCGGAGCGGTCCAGGCGGTGCTGTTCGTCGCCGTCGCTCTGCTGCCGTTCTTCGGCCTGAGCCTGTCGGCCAGCTGGCCGCTGGCGCTGCCCGTGCTGGTGCTCGGCATCACCGCGTTCCTCGCCGTCGGCGTCATCGTCGGCTCGTACGCCAAGACTCCCGAGGCCGTCGCCGCCGTCGCGAACTGCCTGATGATTCCCATGGCGTTCCTGTCCGGATCGTTCTTCCCGCTCGACGCCATGCCGGACTGGATGCAGAACCTGTCCAGGGTGCTTCCGCTGCGCTACCTCAACGACGGCATCTCCGCCGCGCTCACGGGATCCGACGGAGCGGGCGGCATCGCGCTCGCCTGCGGAGTGCTCGCCGCTTTCGCCCTCGTCTTCGGCGCGGTGGCGCTGAAGACCTTCCGCTGGAGCGACAAGTCATGACGCCGACGGTCACCGCCCTGCCCGAAGTCCCCGCGACCACACCGCTGGAGGGTGGCCGCGCCGTGCTGCAGCGTGCGCTCTCCGCGCGGTACGGGGCGGAGTACGGACCCGCCGGCGGGGCTCTCCCCGCGCCGCTGGTCGTGCCGCTCGGCGCCGCCGACACGCTGGGCTTCGGCATCCCCGACCCGTATGGGGCGATACGGCCCGCCGCCACCGTCCAGCTCACCTCCCGCGCCGCGCTGATCGGACCCTGGGGAGGTGAGCGTGGTAACGAGGCCTGCGGACAGTGCCTCGCCATGCGCTGGCAGCGGCTGCGCAGCCGTTCCGAGCGCGAGACCCTGGAACTCGGCTACGCACCGCACGGCGCTGCCAACTGGCCGGTGCTCACCGACTACGCCGTCGACGCGATCTGGGCGGTGTACCGCGCGGTCCTCACCGGCGGCTGCCAGGCCACGGCCGACACGGCGGCCGACCGCGAACTGCCGCAGATCACCCGGGTCGACCTCGGCACCCTCACGACCGCGACCTTCCCCCTGCTGCCCGAACCGCTGTGCCCCGCGTGCGTGGAACCGCGCCCCGACACGGCCGGCTCCGCCCGGATGCTGCTCGGCCCCGCCCCCAAGCCGGACGCGGACAGCTACCGGCTGCGGTCCCTGGACTCGTACCCGCTGCCGACCGCCGCCCTGGCCAACCCGGTGTGCGGCACGCTCGGTTCCAGCACCTGGATCAACCCGGCATCGACCACGACGGCCCCGGTGGCCGGAACGAATTTCGTGCGCGGATACGCCGGGCTCAACGACGTCACGTGGAGCGGCCAGGCCAACAGCTTTGGCACCAGCCGCACGCTCGCCTACCTGGAAGGCCTCGAACGCTACGCCGGGACGCACCGGCGGCGCGGGACCTCGCCGGTTCTCGGCTCGTACAACGCACTCGCGGACCAGGCGCTGAACCCCGCCGACTGCGGTTTCTACGCCCCCGAGACATACAGGACGGACCATCTCGTCAGCCCCTTCGACCCGGACCGGGAGATCCCCTGGGTGTGGGGGCACTCGTTGCGCGACGACCGGCCGATCCTCGTCCCGTCCCGGCTGGCGCACTACGGCGCGGGCGAGGACGCCGACAACTTCGTCTTCGAATGCTCCAACGGCTGTGCCACCGGTGGAAGTCTGGAGGAGGCGGTCCTCTTCGGGCTGCTCGAACTCATCGAGCGCGACGCCTTCCTGCTCACCTGGTACGGCCGGGCCCGCCTCACCGAGATCGACCTCGGTTCCTGCCGGGGCAGCACCATCCGCTCCCTGCTCGACCGGGCCGCTCTGCACGGCTACGACGTGCACGCCTTCGACACCCGGATGGATACCGCGATCCCGGTGGTCACGGCCCTGGCGGTCCGCCGCGACGGCGGCTACGGCACGCTCTCCTTCAGCGCCGCCGCCGGCTTCGACCCGGAGGAGACGGTCGGCGCCGCCCTCTCCGAAGTGCTGACGTACATCCCTCATCTGCCGTACCAGGTCGCCGATCGGCGCAGCGAACTGGAGGACATGGCAGGGGACTTCAGCAAGGTGCTGCACCTCAAGGACCACGCCCAGCTCTACGGGCTGCCGCAGATGGCGGAACACGCCCGCGAGTATCTGGAGCCCACCGGGGTGCTGACGCTCGGGGAGACGTACCGGGACTGGGAGGCCCGACGGCCGCGCACCGGCGATCTGCTGGACGATCTGCGGATGGTGCGGGACGAGCTGGTCCGCACGGGACACGATGTGATCGCCGTGGACCAGACGACGCCCGAGCAGCATCGGATGGGACTGCACACGGTCTCCACGACTGTTCCGGGGCTGCTGCCGATCGATTTCGGCTGGACCCGGCAGCGGGCGCTGCTGATGCCCCGGCTGCGGACGGGGCTGCGGGCGGCGGGACGGCGTACGGACGATCTGCCGGAGACGGAGATCAAAGCCGTGCCGCACCCTTTCCCGTGATGCGTGATGCGTGAGGTGTCGTGCGGGTCGTGTCGGGTCGTACGTGGGCCCGCACGCACCGCGACGCCCGGCAGCCCCTTCTCCTGCGGGAGTTTTCCCGTAGGAGAAGGGGCTGCCGATCAGGCAGTCGCCGGATCAGGCGCTGCAGGAGGTGGTGCTGGTGGTGCTGGAGCAGGTCGACGTCGAGGAGGACGACGTGCAACCGGCGAGGACGACCTCGGCCGCGTCCGAGTAGTCCGAGATCTCGAAGGTCTCCGACTCCAGCTCCAGGATCTCGTTGGCGAGGGTGGCGAGCTCAGTCTTCGGGGCCATGGCGTTCTCCTTCATCCACCGGGATCCTCCGGCTTTTCCGGCGGTGTTCCCTTGCGATGACCCCATTCCAGCGGAGGGCGCTGTCACATCACCCCGGCTCTCGCTGTCAAAGCACTGACACCCCATGACAGTGACATGACGGAGGTCTGGAGGATCTGGACCATACGCTCGCAAAGCGGACGACGAAGAAAAGATCGGAACAACGAGGAGGTGAGGGAAGTGACCGGAACCACCTCTGCGGTCCCGCGCGACGTGCTGCGGCCAGCCGTCGAGCTCTATCTCGACCTGCACGCCCACCCGGAACTCTCGGGCGCCGAGAGCCGCACCGCCGGCCGATTCGCCGCCCACCTGGAACAGCACGGCTGCACGGTCACCCGCGGAGTCGGCGGCCACGGTGTCGTCGGCGTACTGCGCAACGGCCCCGGCCCGACCGTGATGCTGCGTACCGAACTCGACGCGCTGCCGGTCACGGAACGGACCGGTCTGCCGTACGCGAGCACCGTGCCCGGTGTCATGCACGCCTGTGGCCATGACCTGCACATGGCCGCCGCCGCGGGCGCACTCACCCAGCTCTCCCGCGCCCGCGACACCTGGCGCGGCACCCTCCTGGTCGTCGGCCAGCCCGCGGAGGAGACCCTCCTGGGGGCGCGGGCGATGCTGGCCGACGGTCTCTACGAACGCTTCGGCACGCCCGAGGTGGTGCTGGCTCAGCACACCGCCCCGATGCCCGCGGGAACGGTCGCGCATGGCCGGGGACCGGGACCGCTGATGGCCGGCAGTACGGCCATGGATGTGATCATTCACGGGCGCGGCGGACACGCAGGCACTCCGCAGCTGACCGTCGACCCGGTACTGGCCGGCGCCGCGGCGGTGCTGCGCCTCCAGACGATCGTGTCGCGGGAAACCTCGCCGGCGGAACAGGTGGTCCTCTCCGTCGGCTCCTTCCACGCGGGAGAACGGGGCAATGTGATCCCCGACGACGCCGAACTGAGCCTGTGCGTACGGGCCTTCTCCGACGCCGCGCTCCAACGCGTCACGGCGGCTGTCGAGCGGATCGTACGGGCCGAGTGCGCGGCCTCCGGCTGCCCGAAGGACCCCGAGTTCATCGTCACCGCGCGCTCGCCCGTGCTCGTACCCGACGCGGACACCACGGCCGCCGTACGCCGGGTCCACGAGGAACTGTTCGGCGCGCACCGGGTGGCCGACTGGCCGGCCACAACCGCGACCGAGGACTTCCCGTGGTTCGGCGCCGGCGGGGACGGGGTGCGTACGGCGTACTGGATGCTGGGCGTGACCGGCGTCCGGCAGTGGCGGACCGCCCTGGCCGGGGGCGAGCCGCTGCCGTCGAACCACTCGCCGGGATTCGCCCCGGACGTACGCACCGCTCTGCCGACCGGCATAGCGGCGATGACGGGCGCCGCGCTGGACGCCTTCGACGCCCGGTCGCCCTGGGGAGGGTAAGCATGCTGAAGCCCGGTCACACCCCCGAGGCGGTGGATGTCGTGGCTGTCCGCCGTCACAGCTCGGCCCCTTCCGGGGAGACAACGGTGGTGCGGCTGATCGGACTTCTCCCGGCGGGCTGGTCCTGCACCACCCCCGAAGTCAGCTCCGACCGGGTCCGGCTGAGCATCGAGCTGGGTGGCCGGACCGACCGGGAAACGGTGTGCCGTGCCGTACGGGAGGTACTGGCCGACACGGCGCTGCGTGGCTGGATCCAGGAGGACTGACCGGCGGCGGGGTGCCCGTCGTCGGGCCGGTGTGCGGTCAGACCCAGCCGCGCTCGCGCGCCAGCAGCGCGGCTTGCGCCCGGCTGGCGGCGCCGAGCGTCTGCATGAGATCGGCGACATACCGCCGATAGGTGCGTACCGAGACCCCGAGCTCACGCGCGCCCGCCTCGTCCTTGCCGACCGAGCACATCAGGGCGAGAACCCGCTGCTCTACCTCCGACAGACCGGAATCCGGGGTTTCACTTGCTTTGCCTCCTGCCGGCTCCAAGTCCTCTGCCTCGTCCCAGATCTTTTCGAACAGGGCGATGATGTTGGCGACGAGCCCGGACTTGTGCGCCAGGAGCGCTCCGCGCGCGGTGTTCTGCGGATCGAGCGGCACCAGCGCGGTCTTGCGGTCATAGACGAGGATGCGTTCCGCGGTGTTCTCGACCACCCGGATCATGGCCCCTTGGGACGCCAGTTCCCGCAGGTAGTTCGCGGTCGGGCCGTCCTGAAGAGCCTTGCGCGGGACGACATTGCGGATGCGTACGCCGCGGCGCAGACAGCGCAGGTCCAAGGGCCGTGACCGTTCGATGTTCTCGGGCGACAGCTTGGCGTACGGCTCCACGGAAAGGATTTCCTCGCGGGCGAAGAAGGCGAGATCGTCGATCCGGTCGCGGATCTCGGCGAGGCCCTCCAACTGGTCGATGTCCTGCGGGGAGTGCTTCTGCGTACCCAGTTCGGCGCGGAGCCTGTCTACCACATGCCGGGACTGGGTGACGCGCTGGAGCTCCTGGTGGAGTTCGTGCAGCCGCGAGTCCACCAGCCGGGCCAGCGAAACCCCGGGATCCGCCGGGGATATCAGTCGGCCCGCGCCTGTGGAGATCAGCAGCCCCAGATCGCGCAGCCGGTCGAGGGAGCGCCGAGCGCTGTCCCGGTCGATGTGCAGGCGCAGGTGGATGTCATCGGCCGACGTGTCCGGGTTGCGCAGGAAGTGCCGGTAGATGATCTCTTCGGCGGCAGAGACGCCGAACACGGACATCTCGTGCTCACCCGCATGCTCTCCCGCGTTCGCGCGCTGCGTTCCGCCACTTCGTTCCCCCATGGTGTTCCCCCGGTGACTGCCCCTGGCGGCCGAACCACTGAAGGTCACCCAGTGATCGGGCCGCTGCGGCCAACATGCTGTGTGCTGTTGCACAGCCTAAGCAGAAGTGTCGCCGGACGCAGCAGGTCGGCGGCGGGAGACCTAGAGCGGGCGTCCAGGCGAGAACCAGCCTCAAGTTTTCCCGCCGAGGACGCCATCGGCTCCCATGATCAGCCGATCACGGGAGCCGGTTCCTTCGGGGCGCCGCCAGGGTTCAGGCGGTCAACTGCCCGCCCTTGACCGCTGCGACGAAAGAGGCGCTGGGGGGTGCCGGAGGCAGGGGTGGTAGTTGCCCGGGGCAGGGGGTGCTGCTGCCGGGGAAGGGCTGCGCAGGTTCAGGCGATCATGAATTCGCGTACGGGCAGGGCCCGTTCGACGATCCGGATGTCACCGAGCCAGCCATGCATCAGCTGGTCGAGCACCCCGCCGTACTCGTAGCCGCCCACCAGCCAGGGAAGGCCGAGCGTGGCGAGCCCGGTGGCGCTGGCGAGGGGCCATGGGTGCGGAGGGCTGGAAGGGCGACGCCTGGGCGAAGAATCCGTGAATGGTCGGCCTGCCGCTCGCAGTGCCGTTCACGGCTGCCGGAGTGCAGGACGGCACCGCCGGTCGGGGTCGGCGAAGCGACCGGGCCGACGGTTGCGGCTCAGCGCACGGCTTACCCCTGTCGTCGGCCACGGCTAGGATTCACCAGGTCCGTGACGTGGTGGAAAAGCCACGCAACGTCACACGGCAGTGACTGGGGACGGAACCAAGAGGCGGGGACAGCGCATGCGGCAAGGCCGGTGGACCACGGTCACCGAGTCCGAGTTCGACCATGAACACCGTGGCCTGGAAGCCATCCGGGAGAAGTTGCCGGACGCCGATCCCTGGCGGGCCTGGTCGAACTTCACCTTCACCGCCCACACCGGTCACGTTCGCGAGGTCGACCTCCTCGTCGTCGCCCCGGGCGGCGTCTACATGATCGAGCTCAAGGACTGGCACGGCTCCGTGACCAGCGAGAACGGCACCTGGGTCCAGACCACTCCCGGTGGCCACCGTCGCCCCCACGGCAACCCGCTCCATCTCGTCAACAAGAAGGCGAAGGAGCTGGCCACCCTGCTCGGCCAGAACGGCAGGCGGGTGTGGGTCGGCGAGGCCGTCTGCTTCACCGACGGCGGCCTGCGCGTCCGCCTGCCCGCCCACGACCAGAACGGCGTCCACACCGTCGACGAGCTGGTGGCGATGCTGCAGGAGCGGCCGCGCGACGAGCGGCGCCGTATCACGGCCATCGAATCCCGCGAGATCAGGACCGCGCTGGAACGGATCGGCATCCGGCGCAGTGACGCCGAGTACAAGGTCGGCCCGTACCAGCTGGACCGCAAGTCCTTCGATTCCGGCCCGACCTGGGCCGACTACAAGGCGAGCCACAGCGAGCTGCCCGAGGTGGCCCGCGTCCGCGTCTACCTCAGTGAGCGCGGATCGGACGCGTCGCTCCGGCGGTCGGTGGAGAACGCCGCCCGTCGTGAGGCGGCCGTACTGCAGCGGTTCAAGCACCCCGGCGTCGTCCAGCTCAAGCAGTACTACCCATCCGGGCACTCCGCGGGCCCCGCGCTGATCTTCGACTACGACCCGCGCACACTCAGGCTGGACGAGTACCTGCTCCAGCACGGCAAGGGCCTGGACATCCTGGGCCGGATGGCGCTGCTCCGCCAGCTCGCCGAGACGATGCGTTCCGCGCACTCCGCTCGCATCCACCACCGGGCGCTGGCCGCCCGTGCCGTTCACGTCATCCCCCGCGACCGGGGGCGGCGCGGGCAGACGGTCGGTGAGGACGCCGCCTGGCTCACCCCACGCCTGGAGATCTCCGACTGGCAGATCGCCACCCAGCGCGCCTCCGGCACGGACGGCGACAGCGGGCAGGGCATGACCCGCTTCGCACCGACGGCACTCTCGGCGATGCACCTGGCGGAGGGCTCCGACCCCTACTTCGCCCCGGAGCTGACCGCCCTCAAGGCCGACCCGGTGTACCTGGACGTGTACGGGCTCGGCGTCCTCACCTACCTCCTGCTCACGGGCAAGGCCCCGGCCGCGAGCCAGGCCGAACTGCTGGCACGGCTGGAGGCAGGCGAGGGACTGCGCCCCAGCTCGCTGGTCGACGACCTCTCCGAGGACATCGACTTCCTGGTGCAGGCGGCGACCGCCTACCGGCCCGAACAACGCCTGTCCTCGGTGGACGAGTTCCTGGAGATGCTGGAGATCGTCGAGGACGGCCTGACCGCGCCGACCTCGGCGCCCGACCCCGAACCGGCCGAGGACCCCGAGAAGGATGCCCTCGAAGCGGTGGCCGGCGATGTGCTCGGCGGCCGCTGGGAAGTCCGCCGCCGCCTCGGCACCGGGTCCACCAGCCGCGCCTTCCTCGTCCGCGATCTCCAGGCCGAAGCGCGCAAGACCCGGCCGCTGGCCGTCCTGAAGGTGGCCCTCTCGGACAGCAGGGGCCAGGTGCTGTTCTACGAGGCCGAGGTGATGAACCGGCTGCGCCCCGACTCCCGGGTGATCAGGCTCGTCGAGCCGGAACCCCTGCGCATCGGGCCCCGCACCGCCCTCGCCCTGGAGTACGTGGGCGACGAGCGCGAGGACACCGACGAAGCGTCCGGCTCCCCCACGGGCACACGATCCCGCCGCCGCGAGGAGACGGTCGCGCGCCAGCTGCGCGAACTGGGCCGGCTGAAGATGGACCAGCTGGAGGCGTACGGCGACTACCTGTTCGGGGCCGTGGACTTCCTGGAGGGCGAGAGCGTCTGGCACCGCGACATCAAGCCGGACAACATCGCCATCCGCATCCGCCCCAACCGCACCCGCGAGCTGGTCCTCATCGACTTCTCGCTGGCGGGCTACCCGGCGAAGGACTACGAGGCGGGCACCGAGGGCTACCTCGACCCGTTCATCGGCACCCTGACCCGCACCGCGTACGACTCGCACGCCGAGCGGTACGCGATCGCCGTCACCCAGTGGTGGCCACCTTGCCGCCGGCGCCTCAGCTCGCCGTCCACAGCTCTTTCATCATGCGTCGTTTATGATCTGGTGCCGGAACCCGCTGGAAGACGCCTGGGGAGATCCGGTGAATGCAGTCGACACCGTATCGGTGGAGAAGCGACAGCTCCCGCTCGTCGAGCGGGCCGGGGACCAGCACGGCAAGCCGGTCTGCGGGAAGTGGACTGTGCGGGGCGTAGTCCAGCAATTGGGAAAGGGCATCCCGCACATACGCGTGCCCGGTGCGGCTTTTCG
Source organism: Streptomyces sp. NPDC052236 (assembly GCF_044548015.1). Taxonomy (NCBI): domain Bacteria; kingdom Bacillati; phylum Actinomycetota; class Actinomycetes; order Kitasatosporales; family Streptomycetaceae; genus Streptomyces; species Streptomyces sp. NPDC052236. Next base: position 157,186 of record NZ_JBIUBL010000006.1, read on the forward strand.
CCTCGATCACCTCGACACCGTCGGGCCCTTCCAAGTAGATGTCACAAAGACCCGCAGGAGAGCGGAAGCGCCCGGCAGCGGTGGCGAGTGTGCCACAGAACTCCGTGACCAGCGGCTGCTCCTCACGCCGGTAGAGGGTCGTCACCGCCGCACGATCGAAGCTGACGGTCGGGGTATGTTGCCGCTCCAGTTCGGCTCGCCGGGTCGGAACTGGGCCGGGGGCGGGCGGCTCGTCAATACCGAGCTGCTCCAGAACTGTCCTGGTGGTTATACGCAGACCTTCTATGGCAGAGCGTGCTTTGTCGCCCTCCAGCACCAGCTGACCGGGAAATCCATAGTTGTCGGCATACTTGATCAGCCTGGCCAGCACCTCGTACGGAATGTCGGCCGGCACGAAGTCACGCAGGCTGTAAACCGTTCGCCAGCTCTTGCCTCCCGGATGGGGAGGCCACAGCTCGTCGGCGAACTCCCCGCTGGCGAATATCGCGCCGACCTCGCCGACAGCCAGCACCTTCTTCATCCCGGTGAACAGCGCCACGTCGCCCGTGCGGACCTTGGCCATCGCCTTGTCGTGGGTCGGCTTGGCACCCCAGAAACGGGCCGCGCCCGCAGGATGGAGGTGGGTGAGTCGCTCGATTTGTTGGCGCGTCAGATGCCGCGCCAGCTCCCCTTGGAGGAAGGGCACTTCTCGTTCGAGGGTGTCGTTCCAGTGCTTGCGCGACTCCTTGCTCCCGTACGCCGGGCATATGAGCACGCGCGCTTCCTGCTCGGCGTTCGATATGGACTCCGCCGCGTTCTGAGCGAGATCAGATATACCCATGCGGTGATCGTAGCCAGCCCCGAACCACTTGAAGGCTGCACCGACGCAGCGAGAGAATACGATCGGCCGACGGCGCTGGAGTTCCCTCCGTGGCGCCTCGGCGTCGGGCGGCACGAGCCCTACGCTGACGTCCAATCACCGCGGCCCGAGGGCGCCGTACCGCCAGAAGCAACCCACCGGCTACAACAACGGCCCCGCGATCCGAACAAACTGCGGGGCCGTTGTCCTGCCTGGTCAGGCGCTCAACTCCCTGTCCCTGAGCGCCGAGACGAAGAAGACCCAGCTGGTAGCCGGAAACACGAGAGCCGGGCCCTGCGAAACCTTGCTGTCCCGTACTGGGACGGCAGCGGCAACGTCGTCAGAGACCTCGACGCAGGCGCCACCATCCGAGTTGCTGTACGAGCTTTTGCGCCACGTCACGACGCTCAGGTCGATGGATCGCACGGTACTTCCTCCAACATGCGCAGGAGCAACTTCCTTGACTCGGCCAGGGACAGGGCCAGGTCACGTACTGCATCGTAAGCATCTTGCAGCTTTTCAACCGCCGCGCTGTCCTCAATCAGGTCGCCACGGTGCGCGTTCTCCGTGTACGCCACCGTACGTCCGCCCGGCAACCGCAGGAACCACACGTCGGTGCTATCGAGCCCGTAGGGGCCAGCGCTGAACGGCAACACCTGGACGGCGACGTTCCGGCGCTTTGTCACCGCAATGAGGTGCTCCAACTGCCCGCGCCACTCAGGAGCGTCCAGCAACGCCGTCCGCAAGACCGCCTCGGAAAGAATGGTCCGGAAGCGGGGCGCGTCCTCCCCCTCCAGCAACTCCCGCCGCCCCATCCGCGCCTCGACCTGCTGCTCCAGCTCCTTACCCTTGAGCCCGCCCGCCGCCAGCACCTCCCGCGCATACCCCGGCGTCTGCAACAACCCCGGCAGCACACTCACCGCGAAGTGCCACAGGCTCACCGCCTCCGCCTCCAGCGCCATGTACCGCCGGTACCGCTCCCTGAACTGCGTATGGTCCCCGGCCGCCACCTCCCACATCGCCAACAACAGCCCCGGCGTCCCGTAGTGCGTGTCGAGCGCCTGGACGACCTCCGGGCTCCCCAGCGTCTCGCCCTTCTCCATCTTCCCGAACAACGACCAGTCCCAGCCCAGCCGTTCGCCGAGCGCCCGCAGGCTCGTCCCACTCCCGGCCCGTAACGTCCGCAACTCCTCAGCGAACCGCTGACGGGGTTCCTGACTGCGGCCGGTGATGACGCGTCGTTGCGGCATACCGCTGCTCCCTCCGGGACGTGCGCGTGAGCGAAGTGGAACGTGTGGAACCACCTTCGCGCGGCGGGGAAGCTCCGCCCCGTCAACAACCCGGTCGCCCACATCCGGCCGCATCCTCGTAACGACCAGACTACGCAGCGTAATTCAGCCAGTGCAGCCCCGTCATGGAATCACCGGAACCGCACCGCCGACGAGGACCCACATGACCCCCACACCTCACGCTCCCCGCACCCCCAAGATCCAGGAAGCCCTGGAAGCCCTGGAAGCCCGCGACGCCCTCGCCACCGCCCTCACCCGGGCCGGCATCCAGCTCCCCGCGATGAACATCCGCACCCCCTGGGCAGACGACCGCAAGGACGAAGCCCAGTACGTCCTCGTCCACCTCGGCGTGTGCTCAGCCCCCATCGCCCTCATGCTCGCGGACGTGATCACGAAAGGGACCGCCAGGTGACGGAGGAAGCCGACCAAATCCCCACCCTCGGCGAGGCCGTCCACGACGCCGCCCGCGACCGCATCGGACGCGTCATGGGCCGCGAAGGCCGGTACGTCCAACTCCGCCCGCTCGCCGGTGGCCGCGAATGGGACGCCGATCCCGGCCACCTCCGCCCCCTCACCCAGGACGAGCTGCTCAGCGCCCTCGTCGCCGAAGTGAACGCCCGGAGTCGACGCCAGCCCAGATAACGTCACCACTCCGCCGGCACCACCCGCCCCGTCATGGCCGACTCCGCACCGATGTGCGCTCGGTTACGACGGGCTGATCCTCTTCGTGACTCCTCCCCCCGGATGAATCCGGGCGGCTTCTCCTGTCGTGGCTAGGCCACGTCGGGAAGGACCAGCCCGGCCCTGATAGCGACGTTGAGTGCGCCGACCTGATCGGCGTTGGCGGTGTGTCCGCACTGGACGCACTCGAACTTCTCCTGTGTGGTGCGGTTCTCACCGGACACGTGCCCGCACGCGGGGCAGGTGCGGGAGGTGTTGCGGGGGTCCACCGGGATCAGCTTGCGACCGGCGCTTTCAGCCTTGTGCGCGAGGATGCCCAGGAACACCCCCCAACCCGCGTCGTGAATACTCTTGTTCAGCCCGGCCTTGGCGGCGGCGCCGTTCGGCAGGAAGCTGCCGGGCATCTCGGGGTCGGGCTTGGGCTTGGGTGCGCGGACCATGTTCGCGATGCTCAGGCGCTCGTGTGCGATCACGTCGTAGGTGCGGACCATCGCAAGCGCGGTCTTGTGCGCGTGGTCAGTGCGCTGCCGCCTGACTTTGCGGTGCAGGCGGGCGACCTTCTCCACCGCCCGGCCATGCTTGGCGGTGCGGTTCTCCCGCTTGCGTCGCGGGAACTCCTTGAGCGCCCGCTGAGCGTTGGCGAGGGCGTCGGCGTTGCGCTTGCCGTGCCGTGGGCTGGGCAGGTGCTCACCCTGGGACGTGGTCAGGAAGTGGGCTGTGCCCATGTCGATGCCGCACACGGCCCCAGTCGCGGGAAGTGGTTCGGCGGGCACGTCGTCACAGACGAGGATGACGTACCACTGTCGCCCCTCACGCTTGATGGACACGGTCTTGACGCGGCCTTTCACCGCCCGGTGCTGGTGCACGCGGACGTGCCCGACACCTTGCAGGCGCACGCGGCTGACGGGGTCGTTGGGGGTGGAGTCCCACCGGCAGCCATCCCCGTCCTTGGGGAAGTCCACCGTGTCGAACCAGTTCACCCCCCGAAAGCGCGGGTATCCGGGTTTCTCCCCTGCCTTGACCCGGCGGAAGAACGCCTGCATCGCCTTGTCGAGACGGCGAAGCGTCGCCTGCTGCGACGAGAACGACCAGCGGCCCTGCCGCTCGGGGTCGAACGCGCGGATTTCTTTGAGCTGCGCGGACTGGTCGCCGTACCGGACCGTGGTCTTCGAAACGTGCCGGTAGGCGTCGCGGCGTTCCTGCAACGCGCCGTTGTAGAGGGAGCAGTGATCCCGCAGTATCTCGCCGAGCGCGGCGGCCTGGCGGACGGTGGGGCGCAGGAGGAACTTATACGCGTGGTGCACGCTCGGCCTCCTCCTGCTGCTTCTGCTTCTTCGTCCAGGGGCGTTCGAACTGGGTGTTGATGTACTTCTCCACCGTGTCCGCGCTGAGCGCGCCGACCGAGGCGACGAAGAACGACGACGACCACAAGGTGGGCATCTGCGACTTCAGGTGCGCAAACTCCGAGCGGAGCACGCGGGAGGTGAAGCCCTTGAACTGGTTCGCCACGTAGGAGGCGGACGCCTTCGGCTCGTGTTTGACGAACAGGTGCACGTGATCGGGCATCACCTCAAGGGCGATGATCTCCCAGCCCTTCTCTGCGGCCTTCTGCTCGATCAGCTCACGCAGTCGGACTGCGACCCGGCCGCCGAGGACCCGGCGGCGGTACTTCGGGCACCACACCACGTGCAGCCCCAAGTCGTACACGCCACCGGAGTACCGGCGAACCTTACGCGTCGCAGTCACGCGATCACTATACACGCGGCGCACATATAGCCAGGCCAACAGTGCGGATCCATAGGCAAAGTTGAGGTCAGAGCAGCCCAGAGAAGCGATTCCCCCCACGCCTAAAGGCGCGGGTCCCCTCGCTAGATATCGGATGGACGAGCTGATCCTGTGGCTCGCGACCCTCATCCACGACCAGAAGTTCGTGGCCCGGGAAGCCGGCAAGATCACCAACTTCGTGGAGGGCGGCGACGCCCGCCGTGCTGTGCCGGTGATCTCGTTCATCGCACGTCAGCGCGACCTGCGCGAGCTGGTCGGCGAGGAGGTGTCCGGGGCGGCCGAGTCGTCCATCCAGGACACCCTCAACCTGGCCTCGGGCCGGTTCGACAAGATCACGCTGGAGGACCGCAACCTCCCGCAGGTCGCCCACGCCCGCCTGCTCCGGCCCAAGAACGAGGAGGCCGCCGCCCTCGTCGACGCCGAGTTCGAGAAGACCCGCAGGATCCGTCAGGAGGTGTGGGACACGCTCCTGGGCTCCGACCGCGGTGCGGACGGCGTGGGCGCGGACGAGGAGAGCTTCCGGCTGACGTACCCCTTCTCGCCGGCCTTCATGGACACCCTCGTGCACGTGTCGTCCGCGCTCCAGCGCAACAGGACCGGCATGAAGCTGATGGGGCAGCTGCTCGCCGACCACCGGGCCGAGCTGCGGCTGGGAGACCTGATCCCGGTCGGCGACCTGTACCCGCTGATCACTGCGGGCGGCGACAAGCCGTTCACCGACAGTCTGAAGGTGGTCTTCGAGGCGGCCGACAAGCTGTACCGGACCAAGCTGCGGCCGTACCTCATCCTCACTCACAACGTGTCGGAGGAGGTCATCGAGCAGTACGCCCACCGGCCCGAGAGCATCACTGACCCGGACCTGCGCACCCGGATCAAACAGTTCGTCGGAGACAACCGGATCGTCGGCACGCTGCTGCTGTCGGCGCTCGCCCCGAGCGTCCCCGCCCTGTCCGACCTGACCATCCGCCGCCTGTCCGCGCTCAACTACGGCTCGGTGGTCGCCCCGATCCCGGGCCGCGAGTACGGCATCCTGAAGAGCAAGATCGGCGAGTGGGCGGGCCGCTTCCCAGAGATCAAGGAGACCGGCACCGAGACCAACCTCGGTGTCCGGCTCGAACTGTCCGGCGTCGACGTCGACTCGGTGATCGCCAACGCCAACGTCAACGACAACCCCGGCAACCGCGAGGCCCTCGCCAAGCGGCTCCTCGTCGAGGAACTCGGCATCGACCAGGAGCAGTTGATCAACGAGCTGCGCTTCGCGTGGCGGGGCACGGAGCGCGGTGTCGAGGTGGTGTTCGGCAATGTCGCCGACGAGGACGCGCTGCCGGACCACGACCTCATGCCCCAGCAGGACGGGCACTGGCGGATCGTGATCGACCTCCCCTTCGACGAGAGCGAGTGGGGGCCGCGCGAGGACGCCATGCGGATGCAGCGGCTGCGGGAGCGGCAGGGCGAGCCGTCCCGCAGCGTCGCCTGGCTGCCCACGCACCTCTCCAGCCAGCGGTACGGCGACTTCCGCCGCCTCGTCGTCATCGACAAGGCCCTGTCCGACAGCCAGCGGTTCGACGGCCAGTACGCGGGCCACCTGAGCCCCGACAACCGGGCCCGCGCCAAGGGACTCCTGGAGACCCAGCGGGAGTCGCTGCTCAAGAACGTGAAGGCCGCCTTCAAGCAGGCGTACGGCCTGTCGGACAAGAAGGCCACCGACGTGGAGCTCGGCTTCGGCGACCATCTGCAGTCGCTGCGCGAGGTCGCGGGTCTCACCCTGTCCTTCGGCCAGTCGCTGCGGGACGGCATCCGGCACATCGCCGGCAAACTGCTCGCGAGCCAGTACCCGGACCACCCGAATCTCGACCCCGACGGCAACGGCAGCGTCGTCCGGCCCGCCGACGCCAAGAAGGTGTTCACGCACGTACGGGCCGCCGCCGAGGCCCGCGACGGACGCGCCGAAGTCCCCGCCCCCGACCGGAACCTGATGCGCCGGGTGGCCACTCCGTTGCGGCTGGGACAGCAGAAGGAGGCGTACTTCGAGGTGTCGGAGTACTGGGCGGAGCATTTCCGGCAGCTCGCCAGCGGGCAGGGCGTGACCGGCGACCTCAGCCTGATCACCCTCACCGACTGGACGGACCGGCCCACACCGCGCGGTCTGCCGGGCTTCCTCGCCCGCCTCGTCGTGGCCTCGTTCGCCGAGATGGACGACCGGGTGTGGGTGCGCGCGGGGACGCCGCTCGACCCGGCACCCGCGCTGAACGAGATCAAGGACCATGACGCGCTGCGCAGCCAGCCGCTGCCCTCCGAGGAGGACTGGTCGGCCGCCCGGCAGAGGTTCACCGCGGTCTTCGGCGATCCTGCCCCCACGCTGCGGCGTGGCCGCATGGTGAACCAGCTTGCCCGGCAAATCACCGGCACACCCGCCTTCTACGACGGCCAGCAGGGCGTGCAGCGACTTCCGCCGCTCGCCCAACGACTCGCCACCGACTTCACGACCGATCCTCGATTCGACAACCCGCGGGCGGTCCAGCTGCGCCTGTCCGGATTCACCCTGGAATCGCTGACCGGCCTCGGGGTGACCATCCGTGATCTCTACGCGTCCGGGGCGGACTCACCCGACCGGATCAAAGCGCTGGCGGACGACGCGTACGTCGCCGATCTGGCCCGTGCGGTGGGCGGTGCCCTCGGCGGCAAGGTGGGTGTCGCCCCCCGGCTCTTCCTCAAGAAGCTGGTCGGCGACGTCCTCGACCGTATCGACCAGTTCCCGGACTTCGATCCGCGACAGCACTACCGGCTCACGGTGGGCGGCAGTGAACTCACCGACGTCGAGCGGAACCTGGCCGGATCGTCGTCGGCCGATGACGTCGACCTGGAGCTGTGATGACGTCGGCCACGGACCCCGTCGACCGGCTCGACCCCGTCATCCTGCACCATGTGGTCAACACGCTCGGCTGGCCGGATCTGCGGCCCCTGCAGCGGGCCGCGATCAACCCGGTGATGGACGGCGAGGACGTCCTACTCCTCGCTCCCACCGCCGGCGGCAAGACCGAGGCAGCCTGCTTGCCGATCCTGTCGGCCATGTCCGCACAGGGCTGGACCGGCACCTCGGTCCTCTACCTCTGCCCGCTCAAGGCGCTCCTCAACAACCTGGTGACCCGCGTCGACGGTTACGCGCAATGGCTGGGACGCCGCGCGGCTCTGTGGCACGGGGACACGAAGGAGTCGCAGCGTCAGCGCATCCGTACCGACAGGCCCGACATCCTGCTGACGACGCCCGAGTCGCTGGAAGCCATGCTGATCGGGGTGAAGACGGATCACGCGCACCTGCTGGGGGGTGTCCGGGCGGTCGTCGTCGACGAGGTGCACGCGTTCGCGGGCGACGACCGGGGCTGGCATCTCCTGGCAGTCCTCGAACGCCTCCAACGGGTCACCGGGCATCCCATTCAGCGGATCGGATTGTCGGCGACCGTCGGCAATCCCCAACAACTGCTCACCTGGCTGCAAGGGTCCGGCGCCAGCCGGCGCACGGGGCAGGTCGTCACCCCGGAACCCATGGCCCCCTCGGGGGAATCGTCCGGCCGGGCGCCCGCGGACGACCCGACCGGGCCTCCACCCGGAGAGATCGAACTCGACTACGTGGGCTCTCTGTCCAACGCCGCCAAGGTCATCGCGGCGCTGCACAAGGGCGAGAAGCGGCTGGTGTTCTGCGACTCCCGGCGGCAGGTCGAAGAGCTGGGCGCGGCACTGCGGGCACGTGACGTCACGGTGTTCCTCTCGCACGCCTCCCTCTCGGCCGACGAGCGGGCCCGGTCCGAGCAGGCGTTCGCCGAGGCGCGTGACTGTGTCATCGTGGCCACGTCCACCCTGGAACTGGGAATCGACGTCGGCGACCTCGACCGAGTGGTCCAGATCGACGCGCCCGGCACCGTCGCCTCGTTCCTCCAGCGCATCGGCCGTACAGGGCGTCGGGCGGGAAGCCCCCGGAACTGCCTGTTCCTGGCCACCCGGAAGGACACCCTGTTGCAGGCCGCGGCTTTGCTGCTGCTCTGGGGCCGCGGCTGGGTCGAACCGGTCGTCGCACCGCCCGAGCCACGCCATCTCGTCGCACAGCAACTGCTCGCCGCCACGCTCCAGGAGCACAAGCTGGGCGATCAGGTGTGGCCTGAGCAGTGGAACGGCTTGGCGCCCTTCGACCGCTCCGCCGCTCCCATCCTGCGTCACCTGACGGAGGAAGGCTTCCTCGACACCGACGGAGGCATGCTGTTCATCGGCCCCGAGGCCGAACGCCGTTTCGGACGACGCCACTTCATCGAGCTGACCGCATCCTTCACCGCCCCACCGCAGTTCACCGTCCTGTCCGGCCGCACCGAGATCGGCCGGATGGACCCGTCCGTACTCACCGAGGAGCGTCCAGGCCCGCGACGACTGCTGCTGGCGGGCCGCAGCTGGCAGGTAACGTTCATCGACTGGGGGCGCAAGCGGGTCTTCGTGGAGCCGGTCGAGAGCGGCGGGATCGCCAAGTGGTCCGGAGGCACACTCATCGGACTCTCGTACGCGCTGACGCGAGCCATGCGCGATGTCCTCCTGGGCGCCGACCCGCCAGTCACACTCACCCGACGAGCCCAGGTCTGCCTCCAGGAGTGGCGTGACGAGGACGCCCCGCACCTCGTCCATCCCGGCGGGACGTTGATCGCGCGGCGCGGGAACGACGTCCGCTGGTGGACGTGGGCGGGGTACCGGGCCAATGCGACGTTGGGCGCGACACTGTCCTCGATCGCCGACCCGGTCCAGCGGCCGACGGACTGCTACCTGCGGCTACGGGAGGATCTGAGCCCGGACATGTGGCGCGCAGCACTCGACGCCGCACAGGCCGGGCCGGCACTCGTCCTGCCCGACGTCGACCAGCGGGCGGTACGCGGCCTGAAGTTCTCAGCAGCGCTCCCCCAACGACTGGCTGTGGCCACCCTGTCGGCGCGACTCACCGACTTCGACGGCGCACGCGCTGTTCTGGCGGAGCCCAAGCGCTTCTCAACCGGCCAGTGACCCGCGTACCGCCGCTTTCCAACAGGGACGTTTCCTCGTCCCCTCCCGCGGCCAGTCCGTCAGTTGCAGCACGCTGCGGAAACCGAGGCCCTTGTTGCCGATCCCCTCTCCGCCGGGGTCCGGGCGATCACGGCCGCCCGGAACCGTCGCCCTCTGCGACATCCCACACTCGGAGCGTCAAACGAGCGTCCGACAGCTAACCCCATGACGGACTACTGGATTTCCACGCCGTGACCAGCCCGGCAAGGGCGTCGGCGGCCTCCTCGGTGTCGCGGCCGTCGTCCGCGCGGGCGTGCCGGGCCAGCTCGACGTGGACGAAGCCGGCGTGTTCGCGCTGCGCCGAGCGGCCCTGGACGTTGGTCGTGCCCTCCAGCGGGCAGCGTGCCGCCCACGCCCGGCAGACCCGCAGCCCGTCGTTGTCCATGCGGTCGGCCATGGCAGCCACCTCGGCGGGCGCGGTCTCGACGGCGCCGGTGGAGACGACGGCGTCGTAGGGGCGGTCGGAGGAGTCGGTGAAACCGTGCAGCTGAACGCCGGGCACCCCGCGCTTCTGCAGTTCCACGACGACCGTATGGAAGGCGCTGTCCTCGCGGTGGGCGACATCGGCCGCGTCGTCCTCGCCGGCCCGGCGGTGCGTGCCGGCGAGGACGAGGGCGCCGCCGGGATTCTGCTCCAGGAGCCGGATGCCGAGGGCCTCGGTGTCGCGGTCGGAGACGGGGTGCGGGACCTGGACGTTCCAGCGGACGGCGGAGTCGGCGTTCAGGTACAGGCGGCCCCAGCGGGTGCTCTCGCCGGTTCCGGTGGCGGCGATCTCGTCGTAGCGGCGGCCGGAGTCGGTGTCGGTGAGTCGGGTGAGGCCGAGGCCGAGCGGGGCGAGCTGCCGTTCCGCCTCCTGGACGTCGCCCGACAACAGGCTCCCGACGGCCTTCGCCAGCCGCGCGCGCTGTGCCTTGCCGGGCGGAGCGTAGGGGGAGTCGGCGCGGAACTTCGCTGTGTATCCGAGGATGCGGCTGCGCAGGTCGACCAGTTCCCGGGCGCGCGGAACGGAGTTCTCCGAGGTCGGGGACGTATCGGCCTGGCAACCGACCAGAGTCAGCAGCAAACCTACCGGGACGAAAAATCGTAGAAAACGTGACCATCCCGTGACGAAAACCCCATGGTCGCTTGTAAGGTTCATGTAATTACTCGTGTAACTATGGCTCGGTGACATTCCGTAAATCTCTCGGTAAAGGTCGTTCGCTGGCAGTACTGGCGATAGCCACCGGCCTGACCGTGTCGTGCGGCTCCGAGGCCGTGCAGCCCCAGGCCAAGGCCGGCGGCCGCAGTTTCACCGTCGCCGCGGCCGGCGATGTCCTCATCCACCCCGAGCTGGTCGAGCAGGCCGCCAAGGATGCCGAGGAGAACGGGCAGGGAGAGGCCGGACTGGACTTCGGGCCGCTGCTCGCCGGGGTGAAGCCCGTGATCAGCAAGGCCGACCTGGCGATCTGTCACATGGAGACGCCCGTCGGGAAGCCCGAAGGACCGTTCCAGGGATACCCGGAGTTCCTGGTTCCGCCGCAGATCCTGACCACCCTGAAAGACGTGGGGTACGACACCTGCTCGACGGCCTCCAATCACACCTACGACCACGGACTGAAAGCTGTGCGGCGCACGCTGGACGCCATGGACGAGGTGGGCCTCGGGCACACCGGGTCGGCGCGGACGCCGGAGGAAGCAGAGCAGATCAACATCCGTGACGTCAACGGCGTCAAGGTCGCCCACCTCTCCTACTCCTGGGAGTCCTTCCTCAACCCCACGCCCAAGAAGGAGCGCTGGGCCTTCAACCGCTCCAGTACGGACGAGGTCAAGAAGACCGAGAAGCGGGCCCGCGACAAGGGCGCCGAGGTGGTGATCCTCTCCATGCACTGGGGCCTGGAACATTACAACGAGCCGAGCGTCCCGCAGCTGGACATGGCCCAGCGGATCACCAAGGAGACCGGGGTCGACCTGGTGATCGGGCACCACGCCCACGTGGTCCAGCCGATCCAGAAGGTCAACGGCACCTGGATCGCCTACAGCCTCGGCAACCAGGTGGCCCGGCACTCCTCGCCGACCGGCCTCACCGAGGAGGGGGCCATCGGCTGGTTCGAGTTCCGCGAGACCGCCGACGGCTGGGACGTCTCCGCCCGCTACCGCACGACACAGGTGGACATCCCGCCCGAGATCGAGGCCGGGGAGAAGGCGATCAAGGGCGCAGTCGAGGACCTCCGGGTGGTGGACGTCCAGCAGGCGCTGGAGAACCCCGAAGGGCTGTCCGACGACCGGATCGCCCGCTACCGGCTGGCCGAGGACCGCACGCGCGGCTTCCTCTACAACCGGGGAGCGCCGGGCGGCGACGGCCTGAAGCGGCTGTCGCTGGAGAAGTGACCAGGCCCACACACCCCCTGCGTGCCGACGGATACAAGCTTGTCGGCGTTTATCAGTCTGCTCTGTGACGGCGTCTCACAGCCGAGCGACAGCGGTTCTCCTCAGGGCGCTGAGCACCCGCAGCGACCAAGGAAGAAGACCGGTGACATCGACTCCTGCCGCGCCCCTCGTGCCGAAAGGCCGACGGCGCAACCGCAGACGCGCGGACATGCCGCTGCTGGGCGGCATCCGGCCGCCGATCGCGCTGCTGTGCGTGCTGATCCTCGCCCTCGCGGGCCTCACGGCCAAGGTGCTGGGGCCGGACACGGAACCGGTCGTGCCGAAGGCGGTGCTCTCCTCGCAGCAGTACTTCGCCCAGGACGGCGCCATCGCCCTGCGCGCCTCGATCGACGAGCGGGTCACGGACCTCGAACGCACCGCCACCGCGCTGAACGCGGGCCGTCCGGCGGACCCCGAGCGCGTTCTGTCGGACCTGAGCAAGGCGTACCAGAAGTGGACCGGCACCACGGTGCTGGACCTGGAGAGCGGCAAGGTACTCGCCGCCCGTGGGGAGCGCATCCCGCTCGCCTGGCTGGACAAGGACGTCCTCACCGGTGACAAGGCACTCACCCCGCGCATGGTGCGGCTGGAGACCGGCGACGTGCGCCTGATGACGATGGCCGTGCTGGACGGGAAGGAGGGGGCGCAGCAACTGCTGATCGCCTCCAACAGCCTCTCCGTGCCCTCCATCAACATGGGCCCGTTCCGCAGCATGGCCGTCGTCGCGCGGGGTGGCGAGCTCCTCGCCACCGCCGGCTTCGAGCAGTCCGAGGCACTCAACTCGGACGCGGAGCGCGAAGAACTCACCTTCCTGCAGAAGCAGATGTCCCGGCTGTCCGACCGGGCCGCCGAGGAGACCGAGCAGAACCCCGTCAGCGCCCGGGAGCCCGGTTCCCGCGGCTACCCCGGCGTCAGCGGAACCCTGCTGGGCGAGGACTACAACGGCCGCATCGCCACCGCGGGGTACGCCTCCCTCGCCGCCTCCGACCCGGAGGACGGGGAGAGCGTCGCCGCCGGCCTCGGCCTCACGGTCGTCGCCATGCTCCCCGTGGTCCAGCAGCAGACCGTCACCGAGGACAGCCGGCAGCTCTTCGGCCTGCTCGCGGCGGGCGCCCTGGTCCTGCTCGGACTGCTCGCGGTCGCCGTGCTGTGGATGACCGTGCAGCGTCCGCTGCTCGGACTGTTCCTGGAATCCCGCCGGCTCGCCCGCGGCGACCTGATCCGCCCTGTCACGGTGCCCCGCTGGGGCGAGGCCGCCCGCATCGGCTCCGCACTGGAGCGCACCCGCGGCCAGCTCGGCGGCGTGAGCGCCCCGGACGGTGCCACCGATACCCGCCCGGCCGGCAGGTTCCGGGGCGGTGCGCGCGGGCCGCTGGCGCTGACGGCGGTACTCCTGCTGCTGTGGTGCGTCCCCGTCGGGCTCCTGCTCAACCGCACGGACGGGACCGTCAGCATCCCCGCCGTCATGGTCGGCGACCAGCGCGACCGCACCGACCTGGTCGCCGACCGGGCCCGCCGGGCGCTGAACGAGGCCCAGGCCGACCTCGTCTCCACCTCACGCCTGATCGACACCGACGACCCCGCCGCCACCGAGACCCTGCTGAAGCACGCCCTGCGGGAGCACACCCGCTACCAGGCGCTGTACGTCGTCGGTGAGGCCGGCGACATCGTCGCCCGGGCCGGCGACGACCCCCACACGTGGAGCGCGAAGAAGGACCGGTCACTGGTCCGCGTCTCCGGCAAGGGCGAGACGAAGCCCGTCGTCCAGGCCGGGGCGCCCGTGCCGGAGCACGAGGGCATGACCCTCGTCGGCGAGGTGCGGGTGGAGTTCCTCAACTCGCTGCTGAAGCGGCCCGGCCTCGGCGAGGTCCGGATCGTGAACGCCGACGCGCGGACTCTCGCCGCCAGCGACGGTTTCCTCGCCTTCGAGGAGCTGCCGAACGACGCGCTGCCCAACCTGGTGCGCGCCGCCAATGTGCAGGTGGGCGCCGGGCCCGTGGAGAACGGCCTGCTCATCCGGGACGGTGGCGCCGTCACCGTGGCCGCCGCCGCGCCGTTCACCGGCGGCGGCGTCGCCTCCGACCTCGGCTGGACCGTCGTGAGCTGGCAGAACGCCAGCCAGTTCGAGATCACCGCCTACGAGCGCGAGGACCGCAGTGTGCTCGCCAGTCTGCTCGGCCTCGCCCTGATCGTGGTCTGCTTGGGCTGGATCCACCTCGTCGTCGTACGGCCCCTGCGGGCCCTCGCGGCCGGCGCCGAGAAGCTCGCCGACGGCGACCTCAAGACCGTGCACTACCCCCGCTACCAGGACGAGGTCGGCGCCGTCGTCCGGAGCCTCGAACTGATCCGCCAGCAGTTGCAGGCCCGCCGGCAGACCCAGGCGCTCCGGCCGCCGAGCCCCGGCCCTGCGCCGGAGGAAGGTGACCAAGCGTGCTCTACCTCTACTTCGTCCTATTGATCGGCAGTCTGTTCCTGCTCGTCGCGGGCATCGTGGAGCAGCGTCGGCACTACGCCGCGCTGCACACCATCCCCTCGCGGGTGCTCGTCAACGGCATCCGCGGCAAGTCCTCCATCACCCGGCTCTGCGCGGGCGCGCTGCGGGGCGGTGACCTGATCACCGTCGCCAAGACGACCGGGACGGCGGCCCGCTTCATCCACCCCGACGCCACAGAGGAGCCGGTCTACCGCAAGTTCGGCATCGCCAACGTGGTGGAGCAGATCGGCATCGTCCGCCGGGCCGCCACCTACCGGCCCGACGCGCTCGTCATCGAGTGCATGGCCGTGATGCCGGCCCTCCAGGAGGTCAACCAGAGCAAACTGATCCGCTCCACCATCGGCGTGCTGTGCAATGTCCGCGAGGACCACCTCGCCGAGATGGGCCCCACCCTCGACGACGTGGCCCGCTCGCTGTGCCGCTCGATGCCCCACGACGGCATCTGCGTCACCGCCGAGAAGGAGCGCTTCCACATCCTCCAGGAGGAGGCGGACGCCCGGAACTGCCAGTTGGTATACGCCGACCCGGAGACCGTCAGCGACGGTGAGCTGCGCGGCTTCAGCTGGTTCACCTTCAAGGAGAACGTGGCGATCGCCCTGGTCGTCGCCGAACTGCTCGGCGTGGAGCGCGAGGTCGCCCTCCAGGGCATGTACGACGCCCCGCCGGACCCGGGCGTGCTCTCCGTGGAGCGCTATGTGGCCCCCGACGGCAACCGGCTCGCCTTCGCCAACGTCTTCGCGGCCAACGACCCCGAGTCGACGCTGATGAACATCAACCAGCTCCTCGACCTCGGTGCCATCCGCCGCCCCCTGAACGTGGTGATCAACTGCCGCCCCGACCGCGTGGAGCGCAACGGGCAGATGGGCGAGATCATCCCCGACCTCCAGCCCGACCACGTCTTCGTCATCGGGCACCCCGCCAAGAGCGCCATCGACGCCATCCCCGCCGAGTGGCGGGACCGGGCGGTCGACCTGGGCGGCGAGAAGCGGTCCGCCGAGGAGTTCATGCCGGCCCTGCTCGGCCGCATGTCCGACGGCTCCTGCCTGGTGGCCATCGGCAATATCCACGGCCAGGGCGAGGAGCTGCTGGAGTACCTCGCCGAACTCCCCGCCGACGAGAGCGACGCGGACGAGGAGACACCGAGCCCCGCCGCCGCTGCGACCCCGGCGCAGGCGCCCCGCCTGGACCCGTTCGCCTCGTACCCCCCGGCGTACGAGGAGCGCTACCAGGCTTCGCAGACCCAGGAGATCCCAGTGGTCCGCATCCCGGCCCGGACTTCACGGCCTTACCGGCAGCAGCACGAGCCCCACGAACAGTACGCACAGCAGGAGCGGTACGAGCCCTTCGAGCAGTACGCCGACGCGCCGCGGCAGCAGCCGTACGAATCCGCCCAGCAGACCTGGCCGCCCTACGACGAGCCGCACGACGACGCCCGGAGACCCCGTTGACCACCGCCGCACTGACCCCCGAGATGGCCGCCCTGGGTATCGCCATAGGGTTGTTCTTCTCGTTGCTGTGCTACCTCACCACCAACCTCTCGCCCGGCGGCATGATCACTCCGGGCTGGCTCGCCCTGACGCTGATCGAGGACGTCCAGCGCGCGGCCATGGTGGTGGGCGTCACCGCACTCACCTACGGCGGCACCAAGATCATGCAGCGGCTGGTGATCCTCTACGGCAAGCGGCTGTTCGCCTCGGTGGTGCTGCTCGGCGTGCTGCTCCAAAGCACGGTGATGATCCTGCTCTCGCTGGAGTTCCCGCTGCTCTACGGCAACCAGACCCTCGGCTTCATCGTGCCCGGCCTGATCGCCTACCAGATGGTGCGCCAGCCCAAGGGCCCCACCCTGCTGGCCACCGGCACGGTCTCGCTCATGGCCTACATCGTCGTCGCCGCCGGGCTGCTGCTCGGCATCATGCCCGCTGTCTGACAAGCCGCCCCAGAACAACCGAGGAGTAACCGATGGCAGGGAAGAAGAAGTCACGGCCCGTCCTCTCGGGTCTGGTGGTGCTGGCGCTCATCGCGACCTCCGGCTACCTCACCCTGGAACTGCGCAAGCAGGAGGCGCCCGGGGTGACGGAGGTCCGCAACGTCGGCGTCCTGGACGGCGGCGAGGGCTCCGGCTCCGCCTCCGACGACAAGGGCAAGGCCACGTGGTCCCGGCTGGAGAACCCCGCGCGCTCGGTACTGCGCGGCTCCGACGGCCAGATCAAGGCAGTGTTCACCGACGGGGCGCGCCTGGCCACACTCACCGGCCCGGCCCGCACCTTCGCCGAACCGGCCTCGACCTCCTCCAAGGTCTCCACCACGGACTGGGTGCGTCTGATGCCTGAGTCCTGGAAGAAGGGCGCCGAGAAGGAGAAGTGGTTCACCGACTGGCACGCCGAGTACGAGGACAGCAAGGAGGACGACCTCTTCGCCATCGCCTTCCAGTACGTGGCCGGCGCTCCGCAGAAGAAGGACGAGCAGGGCATCGCCTACGCCGGTGACGCCAACTTCGGACCGCTGAATGCCACCGGCGCAGAGGGCGGCGACCTGCGCCTGGAGCAGTCCGACTTCTACGACTACCTCGGCCTGCCCTACCCCTTCCGGAATGGCCAGACCGGCACCCCCGAGCCCCTGCGCGCCAAGTCCCTGGACTGCTCGGGATTTATACGGATGGTGCTCGGCTACCGCACCCGCTACCCGCTGATGTCCTCGGACACCTCCGGCGACGGACTGCCGCGCACCGCCAACGGCATGGCCCGCTCCGACAAGGGCGTCGACGTGCTCCCGCTGACCGGGGTGTCGGCCGACCACCGGCCGTCCGCCATCGACCAGCTCCAGCCCGGCGACCTCGTCTTCTTCAAGCTGGACGCCCGCACCAAGGACCGGCTCGACCACGTCGGCATAGTGCTCGGCCACGACACCGAGGGCCACCTGATCTTCGTCTCCAGCCGCGAGGAGGTCAACGGCCCGACCATCGGCGACGTCGGCGGGGTCTCCCGACTGGACGGCAACGGCTACTACGCCAAGACGCTGCGCAGCGCCACGCGGCTGTGACCGTGACTGCCCGCCCGGCGCCCCGGCGGGGCCCTACCGCGCGGCCGCGGCCGACGCCTGGGCCTCGCCGCTGCGGCGGATCTGCCGGAAGGCGAACTCGCCGAGGTCGTCGCCGGCCCGGAAGGCGGCCGTGTCCTTCTCCGTCACGTCCTTGGTGCCGGTGACCGTGAAGGCGTAACGGCCGTAGGCGTCGGTCGTGGGCCAGCTCCTCCGCCTCGCCCCGCCCGCGTCACGGCGTCCGGGCACGGCCTGTGACTCGTCCTTGCTGACCCACGTCCGCAGCGACTCCGCGGTGATGCCGAGATCCGCGGCCACCGCCGCGTACGTCCGCTTGCCGACCGCGGCGCGGTAGAGCGCGACGGCGTCCTTCTTGAACTCCTAAGGATCATCCTCAGGCAGGACCTCGCCCCGGCAGCGTAAACACCCGCTGTCCAGCTCGCGGGGGGAACTTCACAGCCGACGTAAACGATCGGGCAGCCCCCGACGCACTCACCGTCTGCCGGGTCGGTCTTCTCGGTAGCCATCGCTCGATCTCCTGGTTATCGCACCTGCCAGCAGAATCGTGCCTCTGGGTCCCACTCCCCAACCGAGCGTCACCCGAGCGTCAAGGAGTACAAACAACCTCAACACCAGTGCCCGGGTGGTAATCGCCGCCTTCTGAAACCGCAGGTCAGCGACTTGGGACGGTGAGGCTGTTCGCTCGACTGTTTCACGGAGCAAAACAGGTCGAGCGAACCAATCGGGCCACAAAACCGCAGGTCAGACGGCCTTTGCCAGGGGGCTCAAGGATCGCCACGCACTCCACGTGGTGCGTCATCGGAAAGAGATCAAGGGGACAGTATCTGAACTGAACCGCAGGTCAGAGACCATCCCTTAGCCATCCTGGGAGTAGCGGTCAGGGCCGATGCGTCAAACGTGCGTCACGCATCGAGACGAGCGCACCAGGCGCCGGGAAGCCCCGGTTCTCAGACGCCTACAAGACGTGGACAGGGACGGCAGATAGAGGCCGGCTCCGATAGCGCACGCCCCACAGATCGCCTACCCCAGCTGCTGTCACTCTCTGGCCTCCATCGCGCCCCGCGCCCGTCCCGGCGGGCAAACCACCTGGTAGACCCTACCGCGCGTGTTCCCGGGAGCTCGCCGGCCGGCCGGTTCCTTCCCCCACTTTCCACGCGCACCCCATGAACGCACCCGAGCGCGCCAAGTCACGGAGTGTCGTTGCAGTAACTAGGCCTCGCGGCGCTTGGCGGTCCATGCGGAGGCGCTCGAGTCCCATGTTTCGGCGAGCGGGACCGGACGGTAGCGGGCGGAGGGGTCAGTCGATGGCTGTGTCCGCTGCGACGGCAGTCCTGCGGCGGCGGAGGTGACGTACGCCTTCGAGGACACCGGTCACCACGAACGCCAGCCCCACACCGACGGCGATGGCCAGCAGCGTGTTCTCCTGGAACACGACGCCGCCGAAATAGCCGGTGAGCGCGGTGTAGGCGCTCCAAGTGGCGGTGGCGAACGCGACGAACAGTATGTATTTGCCCAAGGGGTAGCCGACGAGCCCGGTGGACAAGGTGGCCAGGTAGCGCCCCACCGGGATGAACCGTGTGGTCACCAGGATGAAGCCGCCGCGAGCGTCGAGTTCGCGGGCGAACCAGTCGTGTGCCGTCCGGCGTTTGGAGCCGGGTGGCAGGCGCTTGAGTATGCGTACACCCAACAATCGTCCGACCACGTAGGGAACGAGATCGCCGAGAAGGGCGCCGAGCGTCGTGGCGGCGATGACGAGCACGATGTCGGTCTGTCCGGTGGCGGCGTAGACGCCTGCGACGATCACGACGGGTTCGCTCGGGATCAGCGGGAGGAAGGAGTCGAGGAAGGACACCGAGATGAGCACCGCGTACAACCACGGTGAGGTGATGACCGATTCGGCCAGCTCGAGCCAGCCGATCATAAGCCACAGGCCTTCGTCGTCAGATGCAGATGGATTGTCATGGGGCATCCCTCCCGGGATGGTCGGCGATCACGGCGTTCGGCACATGAGGGGTGGTACGGATCGGGTCAGAGGTCGACGGTGAGGTCGGACGACAGCGCCCGTGAGACGCAGCAGTACATATGACCGGGCGGGGCGCCGATGTCGTCGCGGTGCTCCGGCTCTCCGTCAACGAGGGCGATCTCGCAACTGCCGCAGACCCCTTCGCGGCATCCAGACGGTATGCGGAATCCCGCGTGGTTCAACGCGTCCAACATGGAATCCTCCGCACTGACCCGAACGGTCCGTCCCGACCGGGCGCAGCGCACATCGAAGGGCTTGTTGGGCGCGAAATCCTTGGCCACCGGCCGGAAATGCTCGATGTGCAACTGCTGCGCGGGGAACGCCGCCTCGGCCGCGTCGAGCATCGACGTGGGGCCGCAGCAGTACACGAGTGCCTGAGGACCCAGCACTGCCGCCTCCGCGGCGAAGTCGGGCCTGCCGTGCTGCTCGGTGGCGTGGATGCGCACCCGGCTGCCGTGCACAGCCCGCAGGTCGTCGGCGAACGGCATGGTGGCCAGGGACCTGCCCACGTACACCAACGTCGCCGAGGCGCCCGCTTCGACCGCCGCCGTCAGCATCGGCACGATGGGAGTGATGCCGATGCCGCCGGCGAGGAACAGGTACTCGGGTGCGGGCAGCAGCGGAAAGTTGTTGCGTGGCACCGAGACGTCGAGCGTGCGGCCCTCGTTGAGGAACAGGTGGATGTACTCCGAGCCGCCCCGGCTGAGCCGGTCGTGACGGACGGCGACACGGTACGTGTCGCCGTCGGCCGGGTTCCCGCACAGCGAGTACTGCCGGGTCAGCCAGTTGGGCAGTGCCAGATCGATGTGCGCGCCCGGTTCCCAGGGGGCCAGCGGGCCGTCGGCGCCGCGCAGGAGGAGCGAGACGGCGCCCTCGGCGACCGGCTCCGCCTTCTCAAGGATTGTTCGTTGCATGGCCATACCGCCTTCAGTACAGGTGCCGGTAGTCGTCTTCGAGCATCTCTTCCAGCACCGTCGGATCTGCGTCGAGCCCCATCTGGTCGATGGCGATCTCACCCATCGACGGCAGTTCCTCGGCCAGGGCCTGGCTCGCCGGATCCCACAGCCGGGAGCGGATCAGCGCGCGGCCGCAGTGGAAGAAGACCTCCGTCAATTCCACGACGATCGCCAGCTCGGCTTCCTTTCCTTCGGTGCGCATCCGGGCGAGCACGTCCGGTTCGTCGGTGGGATAGGCACGACCGTTTACACGCAGTACTTCTCGTACTCCGGGGATGACGAACATCAGCCCGATCCCGTCGTTCTCGGCGAGATTGCGAAAAGAGTCGGCCAGGTTGTTGCCCGGCCGGTCGGGAATGGCGAGCGTGCGCTCGTCGAGTACCTTGACGAATCCCGGGTAGTCGCCGCGTGGTGAGCTGTCGGGGAGTCCCGTGGCGTCCGATGTTGCCATCGCCAGGAAAGGAGAATGGGCGACGAAACGGCGGCAATGCCGGTCGAGACGGTCGTGTATCTTGCCTTTGATCATGTCCTCGGGCTCTCCGATCCGGGCGCGCACCTCCGCAAAGGAAATCCGGCGCGGACGGGCCTCAGAGATTGCATCGATGCTGTTCATGGGATGATTATGAGCTGTCATTCAATTTGCTCTCTACTCGCTTTCATACGGATTGCAAGGGGGCGTCCTGACGCCGGATAAACGTCGAGTTCAGCAGCGTAAACAGCCGCGCCAGGTGCGAGCCGAGCTGGTCCGGAAATGCATTCTTACCGCCGCTGCTCACATTTCCGCCAGTTCAAAGAACAGCGGGAGCCGATCGGCAACATCACTCGATCGCTGTGCCCGCGACCTCACCGTTCCCCTGCGCCTCGTGGCCGTCTCCCAGGCGGAGCATCGCACCGGGCACGGTCACCGGCAGGTACAGCGTCGAACCCGCCACCAGTTCACGGCAGTCGATGTTCCCCTCGCTCCCCGCTCGCGGCGGGATGGTGGAATGCGGGCCCGGTTCCACCGGAGGGACACCGACCACACCCAGGAAAGGCGGCGAGGTCCACGGTCTGGCCGCGGTCGTTGGTGGCCGTCCCGTCGCCGATGTCCCACAACAGCCATGACGCGGGTCCGTCGGCGCGTCAGCGGGCCGTCCTTCACCCCGGCGAGCGTCCACCCCCAGGTGCCGGCCCCGACGGACCCGAAGCGCACCTCGAGGACCATGCCCGGCTCCGCGCCCCGAACCGCGATTGGGGCCCGGGAGACAGTGGCCGGTCCGGCCCTCGAACATCCTCGGTCTCGGGTCACCGGGTGTTCGCATCGGCTCCAGGTATCCCGCGGCGTCCAGCGAGCCGACCACCACCGAGTCGCCGGCGTCCACGGTGAGAACCGGTGGGGTGTCCCGGCCGAAGACGTTCACCACGGTGTCCCGTGTCGCCGGCAGTTCGTGTTGAACCATTCGAAGCCTCCCCTTCGCGTCGTCGATCGATCCAGGTCGTGTACCGCAACCCCGGTCCACGGGCGGGGTCAGCGAAGCCCGGACCGCGGGGCAGGTTCCAGCCGGACCGTGGACGCCGTCCCGCCCGACAGCGCGGAAAGAGTGTCGACGACGGTTGCGCACCGGGAACGCCCGTGGACGGCGGCCAGGACGCGTTCCCGGTCGGCGGCGTCCTCGAAGCGCCGGATCCAGACGAAGGCGTCCTCGTCATCGGCCACCGTGAACGCTCCCACCACGTGCATCTCGGAGCCTGAGCCGCCAGAGGCCACGCATCGTGCAGTGGTCGGTGACAGATCACCACCTCGATCCCTGCATGGCGCAGCGCGAGCCCGGTTGTCAGGCCCACGATCCCGGCACCCGATCACGACCAGGCGCATCACAGCCCGTCCCTGGTCGCGCCGGCACCGCGGCCACCGCGGCCACCGCGGCCACCGGCGTCACGGTGCCTGCTGTCGCGAGGTGGGCAGATGCGGATGTCCACTGCGACCTCCTTCATGTCGTCAAGTGAGTTCGACGTTAGGAAACGCAGCCGATTCACACCAGTGCAACCTTGGTACGTAGTCCTTTCTCAAGTGATAATCCGATGGATGGACTACGTCGATCTGAACCTCATCGAGGCGTTGGACGCGCTGCTCGCCGAGAACAGCGTGACGAAGGCCGCGGCACGCCTGCACACCTCGCCACCGGCGATGAGCCGCGCCCTGGCCCGATTGCGCCGCGCCTTCGACGACCCGCTCCTCGTGCGTGCCGGACGCGGCCTCGTACCCACACCCCGGGCCCTGGAACTGCGTGGTGAGGTGCACGCGGTCGCCACCCGGGCGCGAGCACTGTTCGCACCGTCGAACGCCGCCGATCCCCGAACCGCTGTGCGCACGTTCGACCTGCAGGTCAACGACATGCTGTCCACGGCCCTCATCCCGTCCCTCCTCGACGATCTACGGGTCCAGGCGCCCGGCATCTCACTGCGGTTGCGGCCGGAGAATCTCGAGGACACCCCGGCCCTGCGCGAAGGACTGGTGGATCTGGAGATCGGGATCGTGCGTCCCGGCGACCCCGAGATCCGCTCGGAAACACTTCTCACGGAGACACTGATCGGCGTTGTGCGGCCGGATCACCCACTCACGAGGACGAAAACCGTCACACCGCGGGGGTTCGCCGCCACCGACCACATCGTCGTGTCGCGACGCGGCCGAGCCCACGGCCCGATCGACGAACAGCTCGCCGAACTGGGCCTGAGCCGACGCGTGGTGGCCGTGGTCCCCAGCGTCGCGACCGCGCTGTTCCTGGCCCGCGAAACCGACGTCGTCAGCGTTGCCCCGGCCGGACTCGGACGGCCGATGCTGAACACACTCGGGCTGCGCACGTTCCCGATCCCCCTGGTGCTGCCGCCCCTGACAATCGGCATGGCGTGGCACCCACGTAACCACCACGACCGCACACATCAATTGCTACGCGAACGTATCCGCCACATCATGACCACCGCTGTCGACGGAGCCGCGCAGACGTGACCTGCGGTGACTGCTCGGCGAGGCGGAACGCGAGAACGGCTGGACGTTGGCTGAGGCCGCCGGGGACGATGGCCCTCAGGGGATACAGCGGCTGCTGAACCACTACCTGTGGCACGCCGACGCTCGGCGTGACGACGTCCGCAACGCGGCGGTGGAGCACATTGGAGAAGCCCCTTTGCAGGGCCACGAAAACGGTAACGGGGGTCGCGTGCTCCGCCCTTCCTTCTGAAGTGATTGCGTCTGGGTAACTTATCAAGTCAGATATTTGCACTTGATGTTAAGTGGGGAGCTCCCTAACGTTCTCGGCATGAACCTCACCGTCCTCGCGGCCTCCGGCCAGACCGGAATCGCCCTCACCCGACAGGCGCTGCGACGTGGTCACACCGTGACCGCCATCGCGCGTGATCCCGAGCGGATCGCCCTGCCCGACTCCCCGAACCTGCGCAAAGTGGCGGGCGACGTGAACGACGCGGCCGGTATCGCCGCCGTCGTGGACGGGGATTCCGTGGTCCTTTCCGCGCTCGGCACGGACCGGGCCGGGATACTCCTGACCGGCGCCCGGGCCGTCGTCGCCGCCGGCCCACGGCGCGTCATCTGGCTCGGTGCCTACGGCACGGGCAAGTCAGCCGAAGTGGCGGGGCAGGGCGCGGGCGTGCTCGCCAAGGTGCTGGGCGACCGGCTCGCGGACAAGGTCGAAGCCGACAACACCGTTCTCGCGGCGGGGGGCACCGTCTTCCACGCCGGAATGCTCGCTGACGGGCCGGAAAGCCCCCGTCGGCGCACGGTCGGCCTGGAGGCCGCGCCTCCCTTCGACCTCGGTGCGAAGGTCAGCCGGGAAACCGTCGCCGCGGCGATGCTCGACGAAGCCGAGGCGCCTGGCTTTCCCGGTGCCGTGGCCCTGCCATTGGCGGAGTAGGCGGAGTAGTCAGCAGGCGGTGATCTCCTCGATCGACGCCCGGACCTGCTCGCGGAGCCAGGCGTGGGCGGGGTCGGAATCGTAGCGCTGGTGCCAGTTGCAGTTGATCGTCGCCGCCGGGGACTCGATCGGCAGCGGCCGGGCGAGGAGCCCGAACGCCTCGATGAGCGGGCGGCCGAGGATCGCCGTGCAGGTGACCAGCGCGTCGCCACGGGCGGCGATCTGCAGGGCGGTGGACACCGTCGCCACCGCCGCGACCACCCGGCGCCGCAGGCCTTCGGCGGCCAGCACGTCGTCGATCGGCGCGGTGAGGCGGCCACGCCGGGAGATCACCACATGCGGCTGCGCCGCGTAGGAGGCCAGGTCGAGTCCGGCGGCACAAGGGTGGTCCGCACGCATCGCCACGACGAGCCGATCGTCGCCGAGCGGCTCGGACCGGAACTCGGGCAGACTAGGCCTACCGCCACCGAGTTCCAGATCGACGCGGCCGTGTCGCAGGTCGTCGGTGTCGACGGGGTTCTCCGCCAGCACCCGCAACTGCACCCCGGAAGCCCGCTGCTGGATCCTTTCGACCAGTACCGGTATTAGTGACGCGGCCACGGCGTCGTGACACTGGATCGTAAAGGTGCGATCCATCTCGGCCAGGTCCAGCTCACGGATCGGCGAGAGCACTTCGTGCGCTTGCCTGACCAGCCGGTGCACGTCCTCCCGCACCGACACCGCGTACGGGGTGGGAGCCATCGAGTGGCCGGTGCGCACCAGGATGTCGTCCCCGGTGACGGCGCGAAGTCGGCCGAGGGTGCGGCTGACCGCGGGCGAGGACAGGTGCAGCCGCTCGGCTGCGCCCATCACGCTGCCCTCTTCGAGCAGGGCGTCCAGCACGGTCAGCAGATTCAAGTCCAATTGCATAACAGTAAATCCTCACAAGACACAGATCCACTTCGATCAACTCCGGGAGCATCCCATGAGCCAGGAACTGCTTGCCGCCACCGTCGCCGCCGTCCGCCACGCCGGCACCCGGATGATGACGCGCTATTCCGCCGAGTCCCGTCAGCCCGGACTCCCCGAACTGCTCGCGAACCTCCAGGCCAATGACGCGGCCGTTGTCGACACGTTGCGCCCAGCGTTGACCGAGGCCCTGCCGAGCGCGGGCTGGCTCAACGACGAACATGGATCGGGACCGCTGGCCACGGGCGAGTGGTGGCTCATCGACCCGGTCGGTGGCAACGTCAACGCCGTGCACGGCATGCCCGACTGGAACATCGGCGTGAGCCTCGTCCGTGACGGCCGCCCGGTGCTGGCGGTGGTCTACTTCCCGGTCCTCGACGAAATGTTCACCGCGACCGAGGGCGGCGGGGCGTTCCTCGACGGTGTACGGCTGCGGGTTTCGGTCAAGACGTCGTTGGACGGCGCACTGGCCGGGACCGGCCAGGCCAAGCCGGGTCACGACCCCGAGCTCGCGAAGCGGATGGGCTCCGCCTTCGCCGCGATGACGAACTCCGCCCTTTATGTGCGGGTCTCCGTACCTGTGACCCACCAGCTCGCCCAGGTCGCCGCGGGCCGGATGGACTTGCACTGGCAGTTCGACAACGTCCGGTCCCACGCGGCAGGTGTGCTGCTGGTCCAGGAGGCCGGAGGCGTCGTGACCGACATCGAGGGCAAACCGTGGGAACTGGCCGGCGAGAGCTACCTCGCCGCCGCGCCGGGTGTGCACGCCGCCGCGCTGGAAGTCCTTACCGCCTGAGGGAAGTCCGGATCCATCTTCCCATCACCGCCATGAAGGGGAGGATCACGAATGACGACCACCGTGCCGCCCGGCCTTGCCGAGCTGACCGAGATCATGGCTTACGCCGACTTCGCGACCAGCGCGTCGGAAGTAGCTCGTTTCGGTCTTGGTGCGGTTGCTGGCACCGGTCAGGGTACGGACCGTTCCGTAGCCGCGGAAGACACTCCAGGTGCGGTGCTTGTCGAGGCTGAACTCGCCCACGTCGCGCCGCCAGTTGTGGCCATGGTCGTACTCGTAGGCGGTGGTCTTCGAGGCCGAGCCGCTGCCGGCTGTGGTGTCGTCCCGGTTCGGCATCCGCGTTCCGCCGAAGGTAGTCTTCGGCAACGTCACATCCGCGAGCGGGCCGGCCTTGCCGGTGTGCTGTATTGACGTTGACGCAAGCTACAACGTCGGCTTGGAGACATCTCCTGTGGCAGGGTAAAACTGGTCGAGCGTCCAGGTGTCGACCGGCTGCATCGTGGTGCCCTGCAGGACGAAGGTGTTGATGTCGGTCAGCCGCTGAGAATCCGCTGGTAGTCCGGCGCCAGCACTGTCACCGGAAGCCCGTCCCGCCAGGGCGGCACCGTCGAGCCCGGCACCCGCACCGGTGAGGACGACTTCGAACTGACCGGCGCCGAGAACGATCCACGGGGCACCTTTCGGGGCGGCTTCGCGGGCAAGGCAACCATCAACCGCAAGGACTGGGGCGTCAGTTGGGGCGGGGGCCTGGTCAGCGAGAAGGTGACGCTGGAATTCGACGTCGCCGCGATCCGGCAGTCCTGACCGAGAGCCCGGCACGGCTGCCGCCGGCCGTTGAGCTCGTGATCCGTGGCAACAGGCCGCACCAGCCCCTCCGCCGCGCTCGGCTCCACCCCCTCAAATGCCGGTGTAACCCAACAGCGGGATGAGCGCCGATACCGGCCCACCGAGTGAGCCAGGGCATCGAGCTGCTCGTAGCTGAGCATGAGTTCTGGAGGACTCACTCCCGCTCAGTCTCTGGAACGGTTGCTCGTCCTGTCATGCCCCTGAAGCCAAGAGCGCGTCAGGGGTCGAATATGAGGGGCCGAGGCGTGTGTCGAGCGCGGTCCACCCTGCCTGGATGTCAGGAAACCTGAGAAAGATTTACGCCCGCAGGGCGGCCCGAGTCAAGGCCGTCGCGGCAACTTCATTCCCTCCGTGGCGCCGGGTGGACGGCACCCGAAGAATGCGTCCGATACGTCTCGGCAACACCCTTGTCATCCGGCGTCGCCGCGTGCAGCGGCCATCGCGCTCTACGCGAGCGGAGCCCAAGAAGACCGCTCCTACGACGACGAGGCCCTGGCAAGATTGGACATCACCACTGCCCGCCTTGCTGCCGGAGACGTGGAAGGTGCCGGCGAGCAACTCCAACAGATCCTCCAGATGCCCCCGAACCTGCGCATTCAACAGATCGGCAGCGCTGTGAAACGCGTGGATCGCCTCCTTCAACATCCCCGCCTCGCAGGAAACCGTACGGCGCGCGAGTTGGCAGACGCCATACGCAGCTACCAGGCCATCGACGCGACAACGAAGGTCCAACTGCAATGACGACAACGGCGTCCGAAGAGACCGCAGCCCGCCAAGCCTGCCGGATATCCGGCCTGCCGGACCAGCCCCTGACCCAACTCCACCAGCACGCCACGTCCGTGTTCCTGCTGCCGAGGGAGGGCATCGTGGTCCGCGTCAGCTCCGCGTCCCAGAAGCAGCGCCTCGATACGGCCGTGAGCCTGACTGGCCGGCTCTCATCACATCGGTTTCCAGCGACGGAACCCTTCGATGTGCCCCAGCCCGTCCTCTGCGGTTGATTCGCGGTGACATTCTGGGTTCACTACCCGCAGCCGGACCACGGCGCACCACCCGCAGGGCACCTCGGCGGGCTGCTGCGACGGCTGCACGACCTGCCGCTCCCGCCCTTGGAATTGCCTGAGTATCAGCCGCTGGCCTCAAAGCCAGCCGCTTTCAGCTCGGCTCCGGAAACAACCGGCCTGGTCGCGACCGTGTACGCGACCGAGCCAATGTGATGAAGCTTCAGAACCTGCGTCATTCGTGCGTCAACAACCCGAGAAGTGCCCGGTACCGCTACCGAAGCGATCGACACGCATGTCCGAAACCGCAGGTCAGACCATTCTTGGCGGTCGATCCGGCCATCGCCCCGCGCTTCACCCGTTGGATGAGCCGAAACAGGTCGAACGACGGATCCCCGGAAGAAACCGCAGGTCAGGCGCCCTTTTCAGCAGGCTCAAGGATGGCAACGCACTCCACATGGTGCGTCATCGGAAAGAGGTCGAACGCCCGCAGCGTCCGCGGCTTGTACCCGCCCTCGCGGAAGTACGCCAGGTCCCGCGCCAGCGCCGCCGGGTCGCACGCCACATACGCGATACGCCGCGCCCCCAGCCCCACCAGGCGCGCCACCGTCTGCTTGCCCGCCCCCGCCCGCGGCGGGTCCAGGACGATCAGGTCCGTCTCCGTGATCCCGGTGCGCGGCAGGACCTGGTCCACCTTGCCGTGTTCGATGCGTACCTGCGGCATGTCCTCCAGGTTGTGCCTGGCGTCCTCCGCCGCGCGCTTCGTCGACTCGATGCCCAGCACCGCGCCGCTCTCGCCCACCCGCTCCGCGATCGCGCCCGCGAACAGGCCCACACCGCAGTACAGGTCCAGCGCCGACTCCCCCTTGCGCGGCATCAGGCCCTGCATCACGGCCTTGATCAGCGTGTCCGGGCCCTGCGGGTGGATCTGCCAGAAGCCGCCCATGCCGACGCGGTACGTCCGGCCGTCCGCCCGCTCCCGTACGAACGCCCGGCCGTGCACCCGGTGCACCCCGCCGTCCTTCTCGTCCACGCGCAGCACCGAGACCGGCTTGTCCAGCTCCACCAGCGGCAGCCTCCCGCCCGCCAGCGGGGTGAGGACTACCTGCCGGTCGCTGGAGCCGGTCGCCGCGATCGCCTCGACCGACGCCAGCTGCGACCAGTCCCGGTGCTCGATGCCCAGCTCGCTGACGCCCGGCGCCGCGATCATGCAGTGGTCGATCGGCTGTACGTCGTGCGAGCGGTGCTTGCGCAGCCCCGCCCGGCCCTCCGTGTCGATCGCGTACTGCACACGCGTACGCCACGCGGGCACCTGGCCCGCGGGCACCTTGTCGCCCTCCGCCGGCACGACCGTGCCGTCCCAGCCGGCCTCCTCGGGTGTGAGGCCCGCCAGCCGCTTCAGCTGTTCGGTGATCACCTCGCCCTTGAGCCGCCGCTGCGCGCCCGGCTTGGCGTGCTGCCAGTCGCAGCCGCCGCAGTTCCCGGGGCCGGAGTACGGGCACGGGGCCTCGACGCGGTCCTTGGACGGCTCAAGGACGCGTACGGCGTCCGCGCGCAGGAAGCGGGAGTCCTGGTCACCGTCCGTGACGCGGGCGACGATCTTCTCGCCGGGCAGCGTGTGCCGTACGAACAGCACCCGCCCCTCGGCAGTGCGGGCGATGCAGTGGCCGCCGTGTGCGACGGGTCCTACCTCGACCTCGTACTCTTCCCCGACCAGCGAAGACTCAGGTGCGTTCTGCATGGCGGGGTAACTCCAGAAGAAAGAAGGAAAAACGGCCGGACGACAACCCATCCACTGTACGTGGGTGTCGACCGGCCGTTCACCACGAGCGTCTCAGCCCTTGGGGGTGGGCTGCTCCTTGGGCTCCTTGGGGCGCTGGTCCACGGGCCCGCGGCGCACCGAACCCGGCGCGTTCCACTCCTGGCGCTTCTTCGCCCGCTGCTTGGCGACCTCCGAGGACGCCAGCTGATACGGCACCGAGGTCACCATCACACCCGGCGTGAACAGCAGCCGCCCCTTGAGGCGCAGCGCGCTCTGGTTGTGCAGCAGATGCTCGTACCAGTGACCCACCACATACTCGGGGATGACGACGCTGACCACGTCCCGCGGGCTCTCCCGGCGCAGCCCCCTGACGTATTCGATGATCGGCCGGGTGATCTCGCGGTACGGGGAGTCCAGGATCTTCAGCGGCACATTGATGTTGCGCCGCTCCCACTCGTCCCGCAGCGCCTTCGTCTCCGCCGGGTCAACGCTGATGCTGACCGCTTCGAGCTTGTCCACGCGCATCAGCTTGGCGTACGCCAGGGCGCGCAGGGTCGGCCGGTGGATCCTGGAGACCAGCACGATCGCGTGCACACGCGAGGGGCGCACGGTGTCGTCCGTCGGACCTTCCGGGGCGGCGATCTCCTCCGCCACCCGGTCGTAGTGCTTACGGATCGCCGTCATCGTCCCGTAGAAGATCACCATGCCCAGCAGCGCCACCCAGGCGCCGTGCGTGAACTTGGTGGCCAGTACGACGACCAGCACCAGCCCGGTGAAGAAGGCGCCGAAGGTGTTGATCGCCCGCGAACGCATCATGCGGCGGCGCGCGGCCGGGTCCTTCTCCGTCTTCAGATGCCGGTTCCAGTGCCGCACCATGCCGGTCTGGCTGAGAGTGAAGGAGACGAAGACGCCGACGATGTAGAGCTGGATCAGCTTGGTCGAGTCG
The DNA here is from genome assembly GCF_044548015.1 of Streptomyces sp. NPDC052236. Classification (NCBI taxonomy): domain Bacteria; kingdom Bacillati; phylum Actinomycetota; class Actinomycetes; order Kitasatosporales; family Streptomycetaceae; genus Streptomyces; species Streptomyces sp. NPDC052236. Next base: position 187,986 of record NZ_JBIUBL010000006.1, read on the forward strand.
GCGTCGTAGACCCAGACGAGCAGCATCGCCGCGCCCGCCAGCAGCACGATGCCGTTGGAGAAGGCGAGCCGGTCGCCGCGGGTGTGCAGCTGGCGCGGGAGGTAGCGGTCCTGCGCGAGGATCGAGCCGAGCAGCGGGAAGCCGTTGTACGCCGTGTTGGCGGCGAGGAACAGGACCAGCGCGGTGGCCGCGGCGAGCACGATGAAGAAGAACGTCCCGTCGCCGAAGACCGCGGCGGCGACCTGCGAGATCACCGGGTTCTGGACGTACTCCTCGCCGACCGGCGCGCCATTGCGCAGCAGGTCGTGGGCGGGTTCCTCGGCCATCTTCACGTTGGTGGCCATGGCCAGGCCGATAATGCCGCAGAACATGGTGACGGCGAGGCCGCCCATCAGCGCCAGGGTGGTCGCGGCGTTCTTGCTCTTCGGCTTGCGGAAGGCGGGGACGCCGTTGCTGATCGCCTCGACGCCGGTGAGCGCGGCGCAGCCGGAGGAGAAGGACCGCAGCAGCAGGAAGATCAGGGCGAAACCGGCCAGCCCCTCGTGCTCGGCCTTGATCTCGAAGTCGGCGGTCGGGGCCTTCATGTCGTCGCCGAGCACCACACCCTTGTAGGCGCCCCAGGCGATCATGATGAAGACGGCAGCGACGAAGACGTACGTCGGGATGGCGAAGAGTTTGCCCGACTCCCGCACGCCGCGCAGATTCATCAGGGTCAGCAGGAAGATGATGCCGACGGCGCAGAGAACCTTGTGCTCGACCACGAAGGGGACCGCGGAGCCGAGGTTCTCCACGCCGGAGGAGATCGACACGGCCACGGTGAGGACGTAGTCGACCAGCAGGGCACTCGCGACGGTGAGTCCGGCCTTCGGTCCGAGGTTGGTGTTGGCGACCTCGTAGTCGCCGCCGCCGCTCGGGTAGGCGTGGACGTTCTGCCGGTAGGAGGCGACCACCGTGAACATCAGGACCACGACCGCGACCGCGATCCACGGGGAGAAGTGGTAGGCCGACGCGCCCGCGATGGAGAGCACCAGAAGGACTTCGCCCGGCGCGTACGCCACCGAGGACAGCGGGTCCGAGGCGAAGACGGGCAGCGCGATGCGCTTGGGAAGGAGTGTTTCTCCCAGTCGGTCGCTGCGGAGCGCCCGGCCGATCAGGATCCGTTTGGGCACGTCGGTCAGTTTGGGCACGCTGAGGATCGTAAACGCATCCGCTGGGACCCGCCCACCCACCACCCCTTTCGCTGTCCGCGGACTGTTTTCCGAAGGGTTTCCGAGGGGGTTTCCGAGAGGGTTTCCAAAGGGGTTTCCGAAGGAAAATTCCCCGCTCCGACGCGGATGAGGTCAACACCCGCCTTCCCGCATAAGCTCGTGACCGGGCAGCGCCACGAGCTGTTGCCCTTCGTTGCCCAGCGAGCCGAGAAGGAAATTGTGAGCAGCGTGTTGTCGCAGGTCAACCGGGAAACCAGGAGTGCGGGGTAAGGGGACGTGCACATCGTCATCATGGGATGCGGGCGAGTGGGAGCCGCTCTCGCGCAGACCCTGGAGCAGCGCGGGCACACGGTCGCCGTCATCGACCGGGACCCCACGGCGTTCCGCCGCCTGGGCTCCGGGTTCGGCGGCCGTCGCGTCACCGGAGTCGGTTTCGACCAGGACACCATGCGTGAGGCGGGGATCGAGGACGCCGGCGCCTTCGCCGCGGTCAGCAGCGGCGACAACTCCAACATCATCGCCGCCAGGGTGGCGCGCGAGATGTTCGGCATCGAGAACGTCGCGGCCCGTATCTACGACCCCCGGCGCGCCGAGGTCTACCAGCGCCTGGGCATCCCGACCGTCGCCACGGTCCGCTGGACCGCGGACCAGATGCTGCGCAGGCTGCTGCCGTCGGGCGCGGAGCCGCTGTGGCGCGATCCCAGCGGTGGGGTGCAGCTTGCCGAGGTGCACGCGTCGGCAAGCTGGGTCGGTCACAAGGTCAGCCGCTTGCAGGACGAGACCGGCGTGCGCGTCGCCTTCCTCACCCGGCTGGGAGAGGCGATGCTGCCGACCTCGCAGACGGTGTTGCAGGAAGGCGATCTCGTGCACGTCATGATGCGTACGGACGAGGTCGAAAAGGTCGAGGCGGCCTTCACCGAAGGCCCCGAGGAGGGCGGTCACTGATGCGGGTCGCTATTGCGGGGGCCGGTGCGGTGGGTCGTTCCATCGCGGGCGAGCTGCTGGAGAACGGGCACGAGGTGCTCCTCATCGACAAGGCGCCGACCGCCATCTCGGTGGAGCGGGTGCCCCAGGCGGAGTGGCTGCTTGCCGACGCCTGCGAGATCACCTCGCTGGACGAGGCGGCGTTGCAGCGGTGCAATGTCGTGATCGCGGCGACCGGTGACGACAAGGTCAATCTGGTGGTCTCGTTGCTGGCGAAGACGGAGTACGGGGTGCCGAGGGTGGTTTCCCGCGTCAACAACCCCAAGAACGAGTGGCTGTTCAACGAGTCCTGGGGCGTCGATGTCGCGGTCTCCACGCCGCGTCTGATGTCGGCGCTGGTCGAGGAGGCGGTGAGCGTCGGCGATCTCGTACGGCTGCTGCGCTTCAGCCACGGCGACGCCAACCTGGTCGAGCTCACGCTGCCGCCGGAGTCGGCGCTGGCCGGGACCCAGATCAGCGATGTGGCGTGGCCCGAGGACACCGCGCTGGTCACGATCATCCGCGGCTCGCGGGTGCTGACGCCGGGCGCCGAGGAGACCTTGGAGGCGGGCGACGAGCTGCTGTTCGTGGCGGCGCAGGCGCGCGAGGAGCAGCTGGAGGACCTGTTGTCGGTGCGCCGCGAGGAGGAAGCGCCGCGCTAGCGCAGACAGGCGGACAGACAGCGGATAGACGACGGAAGGGGCTCGGGACCTGATGGTCCCGAGCCCCTTCCGTGTATGTGAGCGCTACGGTTTACGGTGCTTGGCGGGAGCGTCAGCGATGCGCTGCACCGCCTCGTTCACCAGGGGATCCATCGCCTCCGCGAACCGCTCCGCCGTGGCCTCGCGCTCCTTCTCGGCCTTCTCTGCGCGCTCCTCCGCCTCCATCTCGGCGAAGACATCGATCGGCGCGGGCGCCTTCGCCAGGAAGACCCAGGTCAGATACACGGCGAGCAGGAACGGCGGGATCTTCAGCGTCACCAGCACCCAGCCCAGCTGCTCGGTGTCGGCCCACCAGTACAGCGGGAAGAGAATCGCGCACTTGGCGAGCAGGATCAGGCCCCACGCCCAGCTGGCCTTGGCGTACGCCTTCTTCCTGCCGGGGTTACGGGTCCGCCAGGAGAGGTTCTCCTTGAAGACCGGGCCGAGGATCAGCCCGATCAGCGGGACGCCCGCGATGGTCGTCCCGATGTACGCGACCGCCAGGCCGAGGGTGTAGAGCATCCCCGGCAGATAGAAGTCCTTGGCGTTGCCGGTCATCATCGCGAAGACGACGCCGAAGGCCACGCCGAAGACGCCGCTGAAGGCGTGCTTGACGGTGTCCTTGCGGATCAGCCGGACCGCGACGAGCAGCAGCGAAAGCCCCAGGGCCGCGATGGCCGAGAGGTGCAGGTCCTTGTTGATCGTGAAAATGGTGACGAAGAGCAGCCCCGGCAGGACCGTCTCCACCATGCCGCGCACGCCACCGAACGCTTCGAACAGCGCGGCTTCCGTGACGGCCCTGGCCTCGCTGTCCCGCTGCTGCTGGTCACTGTCGGTTGTGGTGTCGGGGGTCGTGGTGGTCGGCTTGTCGGCAGACGTCACCGGCTACTCCTGTCCGAGCGGTCGGAGTTCGTATTTGGGGTTGAACAGCACCCGGCGGCCGTGGCTCATGGAGATCCGGCCGGAGGCGATGAGTCTTCGGCCCGGCTCTATGCCCACGATGGAGCGGCGGCCGAGCCAGACGACGTCCAGTGGCGCCGTGCCGTCGAACAGCTCCGCCTCCAGCGCGGGCACACCGGCCCGCGGCCTCAGGGTCACCGTGCGCAAGGTACCAGTCACCCGCACGATCTGGCGGTCACCGCATTCGGCGATGCGGATGCATCCTGATGCCTGCGCGTCCTCCCGCAGTTCCTCGGACTCAAGGTCCTCCTGGGAGGAGGACAGCCGGTCGAGCATGCGCCGGAAGCGGCCGGCGGGCTTCGCCGCCTTCTCGCCCTTCTCGGCCTTCTCGGAACGGGGTTCGGCGCTCATACAGAAAGCCTACCGGCCGCCGGGGCCGGCGGATCAGCGCTCGAAGCGGTAACCCATGCCCGGTTCGGTGACGAAGTGCCTGGGGTGGGAGGGATCGGCCTCCAGTTTGCGGCGCAGCTGCGCCATGTACACCCGCAGATAGTTCGTCTCCGTGCCGTAGGAGGGGCCCCAGACCTCCTGGAGCAGCTGCTTCTGGCTGACCAGCCGGCCCGTGTTGCGTACGAGCACCTCCAGCAGATGCCACTCGGTCGGGGTCAGCCGCACATCGCGCCCGTCCCGGTGCACCTTCTTCGCCGCCAGATCGACGGTGAAGCCCTCCGTCTCGACGAGCACCACATCGGCGTCACTGTCGCCGCCGACCGGTTCGGCGCGGCGGACCGCCGCGCGCAGCCGCGCCAGCAGCTCGTCCATGCCGAAGGGCTTGGTGACGTAGTCGTCGGCGCCCGCGTCCAGCGCCTCGACCTTCTCGTCGGAGGTGTGGCGGGCGGAGAGCACCAGGATCGGGACGCGGGTCCAGCCGCGCAGGCCCCTGATCACCTCTACGCCGTCCATGTCGGGCAGGCCGAGGTCGAGTACGACGACGTCGGGGTGGCGGGCGGCGGCCAGCTGGAGCGCGGTGGCGCCGTCGCCGGCCGAGTCCACCTCGTACTTGCGCGCCTTCAGATTGATCACGAGGGCTCGTACGATCTGCGGCTCGTCGTCCACCACCAGCACCCGGGTCATGGGGGCCTGCCTTTCTGTCGTTGCGGTCATGAGGTGACCTGGGCGGGCAGGCCGGAAGCGACGGGAGCGGCTCCGGGCGCCGCCCTGAGGGTGAGGACCATGGTCATGCCGCCGCCGGGGGTGTCCTCGGCGGTGAGCGTGCCGCCCATGGCCTCCACGAAGCCCCGGGCGACCGCGAGGCCGAGGCCGACGCCCGCGCCGCGCGGAGCGTCACCGTAGCGCTGGAACGGCTCGAAGATCCGGTCCTTCGCCTCATCCGGGACGCCGGGGCCGCGGTCGGCGACCCGTACCTCGACCCGGTCGCCGAGCGCGCTCGCGGCCACCGTCACGGGTGTCGCGGCGGGACTGTACTTGACGGCGTTCTCCACGATGTTGGCCACCGCCCGCTCCAGCAGTCCCCGGTCGACGGTGACCATGGGCAGCGTCTCGGGGATGTCCAGCTCCACGCTCTGCGCGTCCACGCCGACGAGCGCCATGGGGACCACCTCATCGAGGTCGGTCACCCGGATCAGCGGGGTGACGGTGCCCGTCTGGAGCCGGGACATGTCGAGGAGGTTGCCCACGAGGTGGTCCAGCCGGTCGGCGCCGTCCTCGATGGCCTCCAGCAGCTCGGCCTGATCCTCCTCGGACCAGGCCACGTCGTCGGACCTGAGCGAGGACACGGCGGCCTTGATGGCGGAGAGCGGGGTGCGCAGATCGTGACTGACGGCGGCGAGCAGCGCCGTACGGATGCGATTGCCCTCGGCGAGGCGGCGGGCGTCCTCGGCCTGTCCGACCAGCCGCTGCCGGTCCAGTACGACCGCGGCCTGGGCGGCGAAGGCGGCGAGCACCCGGCGGTCCTCGGCGGGCAGTACGCGGCCGGAGAGCGCCAGCGCCATATGGTCGCCGACCGGCATGTCCACGTCCGCCCGCTCGGGCCGTACGACGGGACGGGGGCCGACGCTGCCCGCGCAGGTCCAGGGGGCGATGTCGTCCTCCCGCTCCAGCAGCGCCACGGACTCCATGGCGAAGGTCTCGCGGACCCGCTCCAGCAGGGCGTTCAGTGTCGTCTCTCCCCGCAGCACACTGCCCGCGAGGAAGGAGAGAATCTCGGACTCGGCGCGCAGCCGGGCGGCCTGATGCGTCCGGCGCGCGGCCAGGTCCACCACGGACGCCATCGCGACGGCCACCGCGAAGAAGATCAGTATGGCGAGGATGTTCTTCGGGTCCGAGACGGTCAGCGTGTGCGTCGGCGAGGTGAAGTAGTAGTTCAGCAGCAGCGAGCCCACAGCCGCGGCGGCGAGCGCGGGCAGCAGTCCGCCGAGCAGCGCCGCCATCACCGCCAGGAAGAGGAAGAGCAGTACGTCGTTGGCGAGCCCGAGGGTGTCGTCCACCGAGGTCAACAGCAGCGTCAGCAGCGCGGGTGCGACCACGCCGACCAGCCACCCGGCGATGATCCGGGAGCGGCCGAGCCGTGCGCCGCGGGCGACGGGCAGCCCGCGGCCCTTGCCCGCCTCGTCGTGCGTGACGATGTGTACGTCGAGGTCCGGCCCCGAATCGCGGGCGACGGTCGCGCCGACGCCGGGGCCGAAGATGTACTGCCAGGCCTTGCGGCGGCTGGAGCCGAGCACTATCTGCGTGGCGTTGACGCCGCGCGCGAACTCCAGCAGCGAGAAGGGGATGTCGTCGCCGATGACGTGGTGGAAGGTGCCGCCGAGGTCCTCGACCAGGGTCCGCTGGACGGTCAGTTCCTTGGGCGACGCGGCGGTCAGTCCGTCGCTGCGGGCGATGTAGACGGCGAGGATCTCGCTGCCGGAGCCCTTGGCCGCCATGCGCGCCGCGCGCCGGATGAGGGTGCGGCCCTCGGGTCCGCCGGTGAGGCCGACGACGATGCGCTCGCGGGCCTGCCAGGTGGAGCGGATGTCGTGCTCGCCGCGGTACTGCTGGAGGTATTCGTCGACCCGGTCGGCGACCCAGAGCAGGGCCAGCTCGCGCAGCGCGGTGAGATTCCCGGGACGGAAGTAATTGGCCAGGGCCGCGTCGACCTTGTCCGGCGCGTAGACATTGCCGTGAGCCATCCGGCGGCGCAGCGCCTGGGGCGACATGTCGACCAGTTCCAGCTGGTCCGCCCGGCGGACGACCTCGTCGGGGACGGTCTCCTGCTGACGTACGCCCGTGATCGACTCCACGACGTCGCCGAGCGATTCGAGATGCTGGATGTTGACCGTGGATATGACGTCGATACCGGCCGCGAGCAGCTCCTCGACGTCCTGCCAGCGCTTGGTGCTGCGCGAGCCGGGCACATTGGTGTGCGCCAGTTCGTCGACGAGGGCGACGGCGGGGCGGCGGTCGAGGACGGCGTCGATGTCCATCTCGGTAAAGACCGCGCCCCGGTATTCGATCTCGCGGCGCTCGATCTCCTCCAGGCCGTGCAGCATCACTTCGGTGCGGGCGCGTCCGTGGTGCTCCACGAAGGCCACCACGCAGTCGGTACCGCGCTCCACGCGCCGGTGCGCCTCGGCGAGCATCGCGTATGTCTTGCCGACGCCCGGTGCCGCGCCGAGATAGATGCGGAGTCTTCCGCGCGTTCCGCGTCCCATGGCCTCATTGTCTTTCAGCGCCGACAGCGTACGGAAACAGCTCCGTACGCTGCATTGACTGTACGACCGGCGATACGGGCACAACGGACGCGGAAGCGGCCCCGGCGGAGCCTTGACGTGATTCTGACGCTCAGTGCTCCGCTCAGTGCTCCGCTCAGTGCTCCGTGATCTCGCCGTCGCTGAGCTCCAGTACGCGGTCGGCCAGGCCCAGCAGCTGAGCGTCGTGCGTGGCGACCAGCGCCGTGACCCCCTCGCCCCGCACCACCGCGCGCAGCAGCTCCATGACCGCGAGCCCGGTCTCCGCGTCGAGCTGCCCGGTGGGCTCGTCGGCGATCAGCAGCACGGGCCGGTTGGCGAGCGCGCGGGCGATGGCGACGCGCTGCTGCTGGCCGCCGGAGAGCTCGCCGGGGCGCTGCGCCGCCTGGTCGGCGAGGCCGACCAGGGCGAGCAGCAGCTCGACGCGTTCCTCGCGCTCACGCGGGTCGGTCTTGCGCAGCCGCATCGGCACGCCGACGTTCTCGGCGGCCGTGAGGATCGGGATGAGACCGAAGGACTGGAAGATGAACCCGATCCGGTCACGGCGCAGTTCCAGCAGCCCTCGCTCGCTGAGGTCGGCGAGATCGGTGGAACCGACGGTGATACGGCCCTGGTCCGGGGAGTCGAGTCCGCCGACCAGATTGAGGAGCGTGGTTTTCCCGGAGCCGGAACGGCCCTTGAGCGCGACCAGCTCTCCGCGCGGGATCTCGAAGGAGACGCCGCGCAGCGCGTGTACGGCGGCGGCCCCGGTGCCGTACGAACGGTGCAGGTTCTCGACGCGCACCATGGGCCCTGTGGTGTTCTCGGCGATGGCCGTGCCGCTCTGCGCGCCGGTGCTGTCGGTCATGTCAGAAGTCCTCAGTCCCCCGTACGGAATCGGTCCGGCCTCAGTATGTGCACCGCACACGAACCGGGCAACGCTCAGGGGATCGTGCGTCACCAAGCCCGTCGCGCCGACGGCGAGCTGACGCACAGTCAGGACGAGGGCAGCGGGCAGGGTGGCCGGTATGTCACAGCACAGGGCAGTCCCCCGAAAAGGCCGGTGGCCCGAACCCCTCGAAGGGATTCGGGCCACCGGCCTGACTGAACCTGACTGAACCTGACTGAGCTTGACCGAGTGAAATCCGGTCAGCGGACCTCGGTGATCTCGGGTCCGCGCTGGAGCTGCCCCATGCCTCCGGAGAAGCGGGAGCCTTCCTGCTCCTCCTGCTGCACACCCTCGGGCACCATCTGCGCGTCCTCCGGCAGCTTGAGCACGATCGGGTCGCGAGGCGCCATCGGCCCCTCACCCCGTACGACGACGGTGTCCCGGAAGATCTGCTCCAGCAGACCCGCGGCCTCGGGCTGCACCGCGCCCTGCCCGGAGATCACTCCGCGCAGGAACCACCGCGGCCCGTCGACGCCGATGAAGCGCACCAGCTGCACCCCGCTCTTGCCGTCCGGCAGCTGTACGGGCACCTGCGCCCGCAGCTCCCAGCCCAAGGGGCCCTCGACCTCGTCGATGACACCGCCCTGCTGGGTGATCCCCGTGGCGATCTCCTCGCGGACCTCGCCCCAGATGCCTTCCTTCTTGGGCGCGGCGAATGCCTGCAGCTGTACGGCGCTGTCGCGCACCACGACGGTGGCGGCGACGATCGCGTCTCCTGCGACCTCGACGCGCAGCTCCATGCCTTCGACGCCGGGCACGAACAGGCCGCCCAGATCGACCCGGCCCTCGTCGGGCTTGGACACCTCGGAGACGTCCCAGGGGCCGTCGGGCCGGGGCGCCGGCGGAAGGTTCACCCGGCGGGGCTCACCCTTCGTGCCCGCGTCGTCGGCCTCGTCCGTTTCGCGCTCGTCGACGACCTGCTCGGCCTCGCCCGTTGCGTCCGCCGCGTCCTCGGCGGAACCACTCTTCTTGCGACGTCCGAACACGTCACTGTCCTTCCCGGTCGGATACGACCGAAGCGTATCGATTCCCACCCGATGAGCCGTTCACGGCTCCATGACCGCCAGTGGATCCGAAGCCCCCCTCGGCCCGCGCCGAGCCGGGGAGCTCCGCCACCTCGTGGAAGCGCACTTTCTCAACCTGCTGAATCACCAATTGGGCGATCCGGTCGAACCTCTCGAACCGCACGCTCTCACGCGGGTCGAGATTGACCACGATCACCTTGATCTCCCCACGGTACCCGGCATCAACCGTCCCCGGGGCATTCACGAGGGCCACACCGCAGCGGGCTGCGAGACCGGACCGCGGGTGCACGAAGGCGGCGTACCCGTCGGGGAGGGCGATCGACACTCCCGTGGGCAGTACGGCCCGTTCGCCAGGGGCGAGTACGGCGGCCTCACAGGTCACCAGGTCTGCTCCCGCGTCGCCCGGGTGGGCATATGCCGGAAGCGGTACTTCCGGGTCCACGCGGCGGATCAGGACGTCGACGGCGTCACGCATCAGGGATTCACCTCGAAGGCGCGGGCGCGCCGGATCTGGTCGGGGTCGGCCATCGCTGCCCGGATCTCCTCCGGGCGGCCGTTGTCAATGAAGTGGTCGACCTTGACCTCGATGAAGAGGGCCTCGGCACGGACGGCCACGGGGCCGTCAGGGCCGCCGATCCGGCCGACGGCGGTGGAGAAGATCTTGCGTCCGGCGACCGCGGTCACCTCCGCCTCCAGGTGCAGCACGGTGTCCACCGGCACGGGCCTGATGAAGTCGGTCTCCAGCCGGCCGGTGACCGCGATGGTCCGCAGCAGCCAGTTCAGGGAGCCGAGCGTCTCGTCCAGGGCGGAGGCGAGCACCCCGCCGTGCGCGAGACCCGGCGCGCCCTGGTGGGCGGGCTTGACGGTGAACTCCGCGGTGACGCGTACGCCCTCACCGGCCCGCGTCTGAAGGTGCAAGCCGTGCGGCTGGGCCTCGCCGCAGCCGAAGCAGTGCTCGTAGTGCGCGCCGAGGAGCTCACCGGGGGCGGGGGCCTCACGGTGCCGCACCGGCGGAGCGGCGTCGGCCGGAGGGGTCATCGCCGGGGCCCTGGACGAGAGTCCGGGGGCCACCCCCGGGGTTTTCGCAGTACTCACAGCCGCAGACCTTACCCGCGCGGGTACCCGCGGGCCGCACCGTGCCAAGCTTGGCTTCATGCAGCCTTCCGCCTCTCGCTACGAAGAACGTCTTACCGCGCCCCGCTCCTGGTGGCTCATCGCCGCTCTGGTGGGTGTCTCGGGCGGGCTCATGCTGCTGCCGCTCGGCACGCTGCCGATGCTCGGCGGCCTGATCGGGGCGATGGTGCTGGCGTCGGTCGTGGTGAGTTCGTACGGCTCGGTCCGCATCCGCGTGGTGGCGGACTCGCTGGTCGCGGGCGACGCCCGGATCCCGCTGTCGGCGCTGGGCGAGCCCGAGGTGCTGGACGCGGAGGAGGCGCGGGCCTGGCGCCTGCACAAGGCCGATCCGCGGGCGTTCATGCTGCTGCGCAGCTATGTGCCGACAGCGCTGCGGATCGAGATCACGGACCCGGCCGACCCCACGCCGTACGTCTATGTGTCGACCCGCAGGCCGAAGGCGCTGGCCGCCGCTCTCACGGCGGTGCGCGCGGACTGACGTGGGCGCGGACTGACGTGGGCTGAGACGGACGGGTTTCAGCGCCCCAGTTCTCGGCGGGTGTGGCCCATCTCTCCCGGGTCCAGAGCGTCCTTCGGCTGCTCCAGCGGCGGCAGCGCGGGCAGCGCGTCCCAGGGCACCTGCCGCTTGCGCAGGTCGGCGCGGACGTGGTCCGCGAGCTTTCGGGTGTCCCGGCGGTTCATCACGGCGCCGACGGCGGCACCGACCATGAACGGCATCAGGTTCGGCAGATTGCGGACCATGCGCTTCATGATCTGCTGCCGCAGCTGACGCTTGAGGTGGCCGCCGAACGCGGTGTTGACCGTCGACGGCTTGGTCACGTCGATCCCGCGCTCCTCCGTCCAGGAGGTGAGATACGCGGCGGAGCGCTCCTTGAGCGTGCCGGGCGGTCGCATCCCGTAGACCTCGTGGAGTTCGGCGATGAGCTTCAGCTCGATCGCGGCGACGGAGACGATCTCCGTGGCCAGCTCGGCCGGCATCGCCGGCGGTACGGGCAGCATCGCCGCCGCGCCGACGCCCGCGCCCACCGTGGAGGTCCCGTTCGCCGCGCCCGCGACCAGCTTGTCGGCAAGCTGCTCGGGAGCGAGGCCGGGGAACTGCTTGCGCAGCGTCGCGAGATCGCGCACGGGGATGCGTGGCGCGTTCTCGATGATCCGGTCGGCGAGATGCGCGATCCCTGCCCGGGCGGACTCACGGCTCCTCCTGACGCCCCGGCCCACGCCCTGCCGGACGGCGGCCAGGCGTGGGGCCCTTGTCGGGGACCCCGCCCGCGCCGTTCCTTCAAGTCCTTCAAGTCCTTCGAGCGAGGCCGCTACGCCCCGCTCGTCGTTGCCTCCCGCGCCGTGGGGCAGCAGGGCGGCCGAGTGTCCGGCAGACGCCGTGGCGTCCTGCGCCGGTCCCGTACCGCCCTGATGCGCCTCCGATGGCTTCAGACGCCGAAAGCGCCGCTTCCTGAACGGTGTTTCGCCTGCCACGGCCGACCGGACCTCAGTCGCAGTCGCGGCAGATCGGCTGACCGTTCTTCTCTCGCGCCAGCTGGCTGCGGTGGTGCACGAGGAAGCAGCTCATGCAGGTGAACTCATCGGCCTGACGGGGCAGCACGCGAACGGACAGTTCCTCATTGGAAAGGTCCGCTCCGGGCAGCTCCAGGCCTTCAGCCTGCTCAAACTCGTCTACATCGACGGCCGACGTCGTCTTGTCGTTCCGGCGGGCCTTCAATTCCTCAAGGCTGTCCGAATCGACATCGTCATCGGTCTTGCGTGGGGTGTCGTAGTCCGTTGCCATGGTGCCTCTCCCCCTCTGGGTGTCTGCGGTGTCTCAGCGCACGTAACGCGTGAGAGGCCGGACTTGTGCCCGACCTGAGGCGGAGATTTTGCCTCACATCAAGGTCTGTTACTCAATCGACACCCAACCGGATCCCTCGAGAGTGATCCGGTTGGCTGGCGAAGGGGACCGTACACGGTCCGAATGTCGCACTTCACGAGCGCCACCCCGTGTACTTCCCGTGATCTCGACCCCCGGAAACCCGGACTTTTACCGGCTTTCACCAAGAGTCTTGATCACGGAGAGTAGATGGCATGAAATTCGCCCGTGTGATCGATCCCACATGAATGCACCAGGCACGGGTCCCGGAGATTCAGCGTACGGCGAACAACCCCCATCTCCGCAAATCCGGCGATAAAGGTCAGTCCGCCCGCCCCTCAGACCGGGAGGGTGACGCGCATGATCAGCCCGCCGCCCTCGCGGGGCTCCGCGATGATACGGCCTCCGTGGGCCCGGGCGACCGAACGCGCGATCGAGAGGCCCAGGCCGACGCCCTTGTCGCTGCCCGTCCGCTCCTGCCGCAGCCGCCGGAACGGCTCGAAGATGTTGTCGATCTCGTACGCGGGAACCACGGGCCCGGTGTTCGAGACGGTCAGGACCGCCTCGCCGTGCCGCAGCTCGGTGTTGACCTCCACCCACCCGCCTTCCGGAACGTTGTAGCGCACGGCGTTCTGCACCAGGTTCAGGGCGATCCGCTCCAGCAGGACGCCATTGCCCTGGATGACGGCGGGCGCGCGCTCCCCGCGGATCTCCACGCCCTTGTCCTCGGCCTCGGCACGGGTCTGGTCGACGGCCCGCTCGGCGACCTCGGCCACGTCCACCGGTTTGCGCTCGACAATCTGGTTGTCGCTGCGGGCGAGCAGCAGCAGGCCCTCGACCAGCTGCTCGCTGCGCTCGTTGGTGGCCAGGAGGGTCCTGCCGAGCTGCTGGAGCTCCACAGGGGCCCCCGGGTCGGACAGGTGGACCTCCAGCAGCGTGCGGTTGATGGCCAGCGGCGTACGCAGCTCGTGCGAGGCGTTCGCCACGAAGCGCTGCTGCGCGGTGAACGCCCGCTCCAGGCGGTCCAGCATCTCGTCGAAGGTGTCCGAGAGTTCCTTGAGCTCGTCGTCCGGACCGTCGAGCTCGATCCGGCGGGCGAGGTCGGAGCCGGCCACCTGGCGGGCCGTACGGGTGATCCTGCCGAGCGGCGAGAGGACCCGTCCCGCCATGGCGTAGCCGGAGGCGAAAGCGATGATGCTCAGGCCGAGCAGCGCGAAGAGCGAGCGGCGCAGCAGATCGTCCAGCGCCATCTCGTGCTGGTGGCGCACGCAGTCCGCCATGGCCGCGTTGACCGGGGGCGCGGTCACCTGTCCCTCGGGCAGCCGGCACCACGCGACGGTCGGGTTCACCTCGCCGGACACGATCTCGAAGGGCAGGGTCCTGACGTTCAGCGCCTGCGCGGTGAGCAGATAGATGATCGACAGCAGCAGGATCCCGGCGATCAGGAACATCCCGCCGTACAGCAGCGTGAGCCGTATCCGGATGGTCGGGCGCAGCAGCGGGCGGACCGGGTCGCGCGGATCCCAGGTCGGTTTCGGCGGCACCACGCGTGGCACCTGGGCAGTGGGCATCGGATCAGATCCGGTAGCCGGAGCCGGGCACGGTGACGATCACGGGCGGCTCGCCGAGCTTGCGGCGCAGCGTCATGACCGTGACGCGTACGACATTGGTGAACGGGTCGGTGTTCTCGTCCCAGGCCTTCTCCAGCAGCTGCTCGGCCGAGACGACGGCGCCCTCGCTGCGCATCAGCACCTCCAGGACCGCGAACTCCTTGGGCGCGAGCTGGATCTCCCTGCCGTCGCGGAAGACCTCGCGGCGGTTGGGGTCGAGCTTGATCCCGGCGCGCTCCAGGACGGGCGGCAGCGGCACGGTCGTACGGCGGCCGAGCGCCCGGACGCGGGCGGTCAGCTCGCTGAAGGCGAACGGCTTGGGGAGGTAGTCGTCCGCGCCGATCTCCAGCCCTTCGACGCGGTCGCTGACATCGCCGGACGCGGTCAGCATCAGTACCCGGGTGGCCATGCCCAGTTCGACGATCTTGCGGCAGACGTCGTCGCCGTGGACCAGGGGGAGGTCCCGGTCCAGCACGACCACGTCGTAGTCGTTGACGCCGATGCGCTCCAGGGCGGCGGCGCCGTCGTACACGACATCGACGGCCATGGCCTCCCGGCGCAGACCGGTGGCCACCGCATCGGCGAGCAGTTGCTCGTCCTCGACGACGAGTACGCGCACGTCGCTGTCCTTCCGCTGGGCCCGTCACTCATGATCGGGGCAGGTGTGAGCAGTGGGTTGTGCGCCTCCATCCTGCCCTTTACGCGCGTAAACCGGCTGTAAGGCGGATCCCGCCGACCACCCCGGCAGGAATTCGCCGGATTCACCACCCGGTTGAGGTTTCTGTGAGGGAACGCCGGGGGAGGACGACTGCACACCCGAGATCAAGCCCTGTATGTGGCATTCACACGACCTGTTCCAGGGTTGATCACCCCGTTCCCTGCCTTCGGCAGGGGTATATCCCCAGGCACACCCCCGTGCCACCGACCCACGACGAGGGGGCGCAATGGACGCATTCACGGCAGGACTGCTGCAGCGTATAAAGGCCGCCGAAACCGATCTCACCCTGGCTCGCGAGACGGGCGACGACTTTCTCGCGGATGTCGAGCAGGCCGAGCTGGACGACCTGCACCGTCTGGCGGCGGAGCACGGCGTGCAACTCAGCGCCGCCTAGCGCGCCGGACCGCACAGAGCCGCACACGAGCCGCACATGAGCCGTAA
Organism: Streptomyces sp. NPDC052236; assembly: GCF_044548015.1. Taxonomy (NCBI): domain Bacteria; kingdom Bacillati; phylum Actinomycetota; class Actinomycetes; order Kitasatosporales; family Streptomycetaceae; genus Streptomyces; species Streptomyces sp. NPDC052236. Next base: position 203,224 of record NZ_JBIUBL010000006.1, read on the forward strand.
AGACCCCACGACCCCATAGAGCCGTACAGCGCATCTCCGCAGAACGTGCTGACGACAGGGCCCCGACGCCGCGGGACGGCGCCGGGGCCCTGTCGTGCCGGATGCCGGTCAGGTCAGGTCAGGTCAGGTCAGGTCAGGTCAGGTCAGTCGTGCCAGGCGCCGAACTCCTCCAGGAGCGACTGGAGCGGCGCGAATACGCCGGGACTCGCCGCGATCGTCAGCTCACCCGAGGCCGGGTCGCCGGGGCGTCCGCCGGTCAGCGCCCCCGCCTCGCGGGCAATCAGGGCGCCCGCCTCGAAGTCCCAGGGGCTGAGCCCGCGCTCGTAGAAGCCGTCCAGGCGGCCCGCCGCGACATCGCACAGGTCCACGGCCGCCGAGCCGCTGCGGCGGATGTCACGCAGGCGCGGGATCAGCCGCTGGGCCACGTCCGCCTGGTGGCTGCGCACGGTCGTGACGTAGTTGAAGCCGGTGGAGACCAGCGCCTGGTCCAGCGGGGGCGCGGGGCGGCACCTGAGGGGCTTGTCGTTCCCGTAGGCCCCGCCGCCGAGCACCGCGCGGAAGGTCTCGCGGCGCATCGGGGCCGTCACCACCCCGACGACCGTCTCGCCGTCCCGCTCGGCGGCGATGGAGACCCCCCAGGTCGGCAGGTCGTAGAGATAGTTCACGGTGCCGTCGAGCGGGTCGATGATCCAGCGGACACCGCTGGTGCCCGTGGTGGCCGCGCCTTCCTCGCCGAGGATCCCGTCGTCGGGGCGGTGCTCGGACAGGAACCCGGTGATCAGCTTCTCCGCCGCGATGTCCATCTCGGTGACGACGTCGATGGGGCTGGACTTGGTCGATGCGACGCCGAGATCGGCGGGGCGGCTGTCGCGCAGCAGCACCCCGGCACGGCGGGCGGCCTCCAGGGCGAGGTCGAGGAGTTCGGACAGCAGGGGGTCGGTCACAGGTCTTCCTTAAGCGTGGGAGCTGTCGGGACGTGCCCGTACGGACTGTCCGCGCCCGCGGCCGCCGGAAGCGGCGCCCGGCCCGGACAGCAGCCCACGGGGCAGAGGTCGTGGGACGGGCCGAGGCCGCCCAGCGCGCAGCGCTCGGCGGGCAGGCCGCGCTCGGCCGCCGCGCGCTCCAGGACCAGGTCCCGTACCGCCGCGGCGAACCGCGGATCGGCGCCCACCGTCGCCGACCGGCGCACGGGCAGCTCCAGTTCGGCGGCCTTGGCGGTGGCCTCGGTGTCGAGGTCGTACAGGACCTCCATGTGGTCCGAGACGAAACCGATGGGGACCATCACCACCGCGGGAACCCGCGCGGCGCGCAGCTCCTCCAGGTGGTCGCAGATGTCCGGCTCCAGCCAGGGAATGTGCGGGGCGCCGCTGCGGGACTGGTAGACGAGGTCCCAGGCGTGCTCGACGCCCGTCTCCTCGCGTACGGCGTCGGCGACCAGCCGGGCCACGGCCAGGTGCTGCCGTACGTACGCGCCGCCCTCGCCGTGCTCCTGCGGCGGGCCCGAGGTGTCGGCCGCGGACACCGGGATGGAGTGCGTGGTGAAGGCCAGCCGCGCCCCGGCCCGTACCTTCTCGGGCAGGTCCGCGAGCGACTTCAGGACGCCTTCGACCATGGGGCGTACGAAGCCGGGGTGGTTGAAGTAGTGGCGCAGCTTGTCCACACGCGGCAGTTCAAGGCCTTCGGCCTCCAGCGTGGCCAGCGCCGCGGCCAGGTTCTCGCGGTACTGGCGGCAGCCCGAGTAGGAGGCGTACGCGCTGGTGACCATGACGGCGATACGCCGGTGGCCGTCCCGCACCATCTCGCGCAGTGTGTCGGTGAGGTACGGGGCCCAGTTCCGGTTGCCCCAGTGGACCGGCAGATCCAGGCCGTGCTCGGCGAAGTCCTTGCGGAGGGCGTCCAGCAGGGCGCGGTTCTGGCCGTTGATGGGGCTGACCCCGCCGAACTGGAAATAATGCCGGCCGACCTCCTTGAGCCGTTCCTCGGGGATGCCACGGCCGCGCGTCACGTTCCGGAGGAACGGGACGACATCGTCCGGGCCCTCGGGTCCGCCGAAGGAGAGCAGCAGGAGGGCGTCGTAAGGGGCTGCGTCATGCTGATCGGGCATGGGAACGATCCTGCCACTGTCTTCTGACAGCTACGACAGCGGGAAACTCCGGTGCGCCGGGCAGCTCCGTGGACGTAATCTCTGAACACCTCAGATACGCCTTACCGGAGCAGCCTTGCCCAGTCCCTACCGCGCCATCTTCGCCGCCCCAGGCAGCAAGGCGTTCTCCGCCGCGGGCTTCATCGGGCGGATGCCGCTGTCCATGCTGGCCATCGGGATTGTGACCATGATCTCCGAGCTCACGGGGCGTTACGGGCTCGCGGGCGCGCTCGCCGCGACCCACGCGATGGCCGCCGCGGCGCTCGGCCCGCAGATATCCCGGCTCGTGGACCGGCACGGACAGACGCGCATAGTGCCCCCGGCCACCCTGGTCTCGGTGGCCGCCGTCGGCGGGTTGCTGATCTGCGCCCAGCAAGAGGCCCCGGAGTGGACGCTGTTCGCCTTCGCGGCGGCGACCGGCTGCGCGCCGAGCGTCGGTGCGATGATCCGGGCCCGCTGGACCGCGATCTACCAGGGGTCGCCGCGCGAGCTGCACACCGCGTACGCCTGGGAGTCGGTCGTCGACGAGCTGTGCTTCATCTTCGGGCCGATCATCTCCATCGGCCTGTCCACCGCGTGGTTCCCCCAGGCGGGTCCGCTGCTCGCCGCCGGGTTCCTGATGGCCGGTGTCTTCTGGCTCATCGCGCAGCGCGCCACCGAGCCCGTGCCGCAGCCGCGCGAGCACCACACCCGCGGCTCCGCGCTCCGCTCCCCCGGACTCCAGGTCCTGGTGGTCACCTTCGTCGCCACCGGCACGATCTTCGGCGCGGTCGACGTCGTCACCGTGGCCTTCGCGGAGGAGCAGGGCAACAAGGCCGCGGCGAGCCTGGTCCTCGCGGTGTACGCGCTCGGCTCCTGCCTCGCCGGAGCGGTCTTCGGACTGCTGCACCTCAAGGGCTCGGCGTCGCGGAGGTGGCTGGTGGGCGTCTGTGCGATGGCCGTGAGTATGATCCCCCTCCAACTGGCCGGGAACCTCGCTGTCCTGGCCGTGGCGCTCTTTGTCGCGGGCCTGGCCATCGCACCCACGATGGTGACGACCATGGCCCTCATCGAAGCGCACGTACCACGCGCGAAGCTGACCGAGGGCATGACGTGGGTCACCACGGGGCTCGCGGTCGGGGTGGCGCTCGGCTCCTCGGCCGCGGGCTGGGTGGTCGACGTGGCCGGTGCGGACGCGGGGTACGTGGTGCCCGCCGTGGCGGGGGCGGTCGCGGCGGTGGTGGCGTTCCTGGGGTACCGCCGGCTGGCCAAGCCGGTGCCGACTCGGGGAGGGCGCGGGACCGATGACGGACACACCCAAGACGCAGCGGACACGGCAGTCGCAGCGGGCACGGCGGACAGGGCTCACACAGCTCGCACGACTGACACGGCGGGCCTCAGGAATGCCGGCGACAACGGACGCGTGGCGTAACTGGGCCGGGAATGTAACGGCCCGTCCGCTACGGGAGGTTTCGCCCGCCTCGCCCGAAGAGGTCGCCGAGGCCGTGCGCCGGGCGGCCCAGGACGGTCTGAAGGTAAAGGCCGTCGGCACGGGCCACTCCTTCACCGCTGCCGCCGCCACCGACGGGGTGCTGATCCGGCCCGGACTGCTGACCGGAATCCGGGAGCTCGACCGTACGGCGATGACGGTGACCGTCGAGGCGGGCACCCCGCTCAAGCGGCTGAACGTCGCACTCGCCCGCGAGGGCCTGTCGCTCACGAACATGGGCGACATCATGGAACAGACGGTCGCAGGCGCGACCTCCACCGGCACCCATGGCACCGGCCGTGAATCAGCCTCGCTTGCCACGCAGATCACGGCGCTCGAGCTGGTCACGGCGGACGGCTCGCTGCTGCGCTGCTCCGCGCAGCAGAATCCCGACGTCTTCGCCGCGGCCCGGATCGGGCTCGGCGCGCTGGGCGTGGTCACCGCGGTCACCTTCGCCGTGGAGCCCATTTTCCTGCTGACGGCGCGGGAGGAGCCGATGGCCTTCGACCGGGTCACGGACGAGTTCGACGCCCTCTTCGCGGAGAACGAGCACTTCGAGTTCTACTGGTTCCCGCACACCGGCAACTGCAACACCAAGCGCAACAACCGCAGCGCCGGTCCCGCCGCCCCACCCGGACAGGTCAGCGCGTGGATCGATGACGAGTTCCTCTCCAACGGCCTCTTTCAGGTGGTCAATTCACTGGGCCGGGCCGTGCCCGCGACCATCCCGGCGATCGCCAGAATCTCCAGCCGTGCGCTGTCTGCCCGTACGTACACCGATATTCCCTACAAAGTCTTCACTTCTCCGCGTCGGGTGCGGTTCGTTGAGATGGAGTACGCGCTGCCGCGGGAGGCCGCGGTGGGGGCGCTGCGCGAGCTCAGGGCGATGATCGAGCGCTCGCCGCTGCGGGTGAGCTTCCCGGTGGAGGTGCGGACGGCTCCGGCGGACGACATCGCGCTCTCCACGGCGTCGGGCCGGGAGACCGCGTACATCGCCGCGCATCTCTACCGGGGGACGCCGCACCGGTCGTACTTCACCGCCGTGGAGCGGATCATGACCGCACACGGCGGCCGGCCGCACTGGGGCAAACTGCACACGCGTGACGCCGAGTACCTCGCCGGGGCGTATCCGCGGTTCGGTGAATTCACGGCGCTGCGGGACAGGTTGGACCCGGACCGGCTGTTCGGGAACGACTATCTGCGCCGGGTACTGGGCGACTGAAGGGCAGTTGGAGTGGCGGGCGAGCAAAGCGAAACGTTCCCTTTGGGGAGGTTCTGTGAATCAAGTCACCGTCAACTCCACGCCGCGGCATCAAGTCCCGCGCCGCCGAGGAAGTTCGGCGGCGCGGCCGCCCACCCCCGTGGCCCGAATGGAGTACTGTGGCGAGCCCTGGGCCCAACCTCCTTTTTGGGGCTGGACCCCAGGTGGGGGCCGAAAGTGGCGCTCGATCCGGCGGAGCCGCGGCACCGCACGGGTACCGGATGCGGAGAGTGACCGCTAGTCTCTCAACGCCGCAAACAGGTAACCGTGCCATAACGGCGATCCAGGGCCTGTGCCCGACACGCCGGGCAAGACGGCAAGGTTGTGGCAGGCTGCACCCGGGCAGGCCACACTCGACTAGCGGAAGCAGCGACGCACGTGACGTCGGCAGGCACCACCCGGGAGGTCCCCATGCCCGAACTGCGTGTCGTGGCCGTCTCCAACGACGGCACACGACTGGTGCTCAAGGCTGCTGACAGCACGGAGTACACGCTTCCGATCGATGAACGGCTGCGCGCTGCCGTACGGAACGACCGTGCCCGGCTCGGCCAGATCGAGGTGGAGAACCATCTCCGCCCCCGCGACATCCAGGCACGTATACGCGCCGGAGCCTCGGCCGAAGAGGTCGCCCAGCTCGCCGGAATCCCGGTCGACCGGGTGCGCCGCTTCGAGGGCCCCGTGCTCGCGGAGCGCGCCTTCATGGCGGAGCGGGCCCGTAAGACTCCCGTACGGCGCCCCGGTGAGAACACCGGGCCGCAGCTCGGCGAGGCGGTGAACGAGCGGCTGACGCTGCGCGGCGCCGAGAAGGACGCCGTGCAGTGGGACTCGTGGCGGCGGGACGACGGTACGTGGGAAGTGCTGCTGGTCTACCGGGTGGCGGGCGAGCCGCACTCGGCGAGCTGGACGTACGACCCGCCGCGGCGGCTCGTCCAGGCCGTCGACGACGAGGCGCGGGCGCTGATCGGCGAGACCGACGACACGATCGCGGCAACGCAGGAGCCGAGCTTCCCGTTCGTCCCGCGCATCGCACGGCTGCCACGGGACCGTCCGCTGGACCGGGCCCTGGAGCGCCAGTTGGAACGCCCGGGCGTGCCGGCGCCTTCGCCTTCGGCCGAGCCGGAGGAGAACGGCGGCGAACGGGACTCGCTGACGAGCCTGCTGGAGGCGGTGCCGAGCTTCCGCGGCGACATGGTCGTACCGGAACGCCCCGCGCCCCCGGAGCCTGCGTCCCCGGACGCGGCGCCGGACCCCGAATCGGAGGAGCCGGTGGCGCCGGCGGCATCGGCGGGGGCCGGTTCGGCGTACGCGGACGTGCTGATGCCGCGTTCGGTGGCGGGCCACCGCGACCGCCTGACGGGTACGACGGACCGCCAGGCGGAGGCGGACGGCGTCCGCCCGGGCCGCCGCGCGGCGGTGCCGAGCTGGGACGAGATCGTCTTCGGGACGCGCCGCAAGAAGCAGGAGTAACTGGCGCCGCAGACAGGGGTGGTGGAGGGCTCGTACGCGGTTTGCGTACGAGCCCTCCGCGCGCGGGGCGGAGGAGCAGGGGCGGCCCTGGCCGTTCGGCCCGGCGCGCCCCGGCTCAGTCGCCGTTGACCACGGCCCGCTCGGGCGGGGCCGCTACCGGGGGCGGGGCTGCGCCTCGGCCTCGCTCACTCACCCGGCACGTTCCGGGCGAGCGTGGGCTATCGGGGGCGAGGACGCCCTCGCGCTTCGGGAACCCCGGCGCTCCTCCGGGCCGACGCCCGCAACCGCGGACCAAGCCGCACACCAGGCCCGTTGACCACCCGACGCTCGGGTACGCCGCCACCGGGGCGGGGCGGCGCTTCGGGCCGCAGGGCAGGACCGGGCCGCCGCGTACGGTGCCTCCGCGCGTCGCAACCGAGAACCGGACCGGGCAGTCGGGGCGGTGCGGCCCCTGCGATCCTTCTGGCCGCCGGGCGCGCTCCGCTACCGCGCCTCCGCCTCTGCCTCTGCCTGCCCCGGACCCGGACCCGTCGCCACCGGCCGTTCCGGCGTGGCGCACCACTCCGACCACGAGCCCGCGTACAGCGCCGGTTCGAAGCCAGCGATCGCCAGGGCCAGCGCCTCGTGCGCAGCCGAGACGCCCGAGCCGCAGTAGACGCCGACCGGCGCCCCCTGCCCCGCGCCCAGAGACTTGAAGCGGGCGGCCAGCGTCTCCGTGGGCAGGAAACGGCCGTCCTCGGTGACGTTCTCCGTGGTCGGGGCCGAGACCGCGCCCGGGATGTGGCCCGCCACCGGGTCGATCGGCTCGACCTCGCCGCGGTAGCGCTCCGCCGCGCGCGCGTCGAGGAGCAGGCCCGTGCGGCCCAGTTCGGCCGCCGCCTCCGCGTCCAGCAGCGGGAGCGCGCCCGGCTCGGGTGCGAACGTGCCCACCGCCGGGGCGGGAATCTCCGTCTCCAGCGGCCCCGTCCACGCCGCGAGGCCGCCGTCCAGGACCCGTACGTCCGGGTGGCCCGTCCAGCGCAGCAGCCACCACGCGCGCGCCGCCGCCCAGCCCTGGCCGCCGTCGTACACGACCACCGGCGCGTCGGCCGACACCCCGGCGCGGCGCATCGCCGCGCCGAAGACCGCCGGGTCCGGGAGCGGGTGCCGGCCGCCCGGGCCGGGCGGAGCCGCCAGTTCCGCGTCCAGGTCGACGAAGACCGCGCCGGGAATGTGCCCGGCCTCGTAATCGGGCCGCCCGTTCGGCCCGGTCGACAAAGTGAGCTGCCAGCGGACGTCCAGGAGTACCGGAGGGCGGGATTCAGCCAGCTCGTCCGCGAGCTCCGCGGCGGAGATGAGGAGGTTCATGCGGACCATCCTCGCGCAGTCACCGGCAGACACGTAACGCCGCCGAATCGGATGTGCCAGGACAAAAAGGGCTCCCTCCAACAGGAACACGCCAAATCCGGCGCGGCCCTGGCGCTCTCCGCGCGGTCTGGTGCAAGCATCACCACGGGGCGCAGCGCAGTCCCGCACGGCGGCGCGCATCCGGTCCCCCCACACGGCCGGCCCCACATGGCCGGCCCCCGCACGGCCACCCCGATGGTCCGAGGAGAGAGTGACGATGACCGAGGCGACTCGGCCCACACCTGGCGCACCCTGCTGGGTGAGCTTGCTGGTGCATGGCGTTGACGCGAGCAAGAAGTTCTACGGAGCGTTGTTCGGCTGGGAGTTCGCCCCCGGCCCGGACTCGCTGGGTCCATACGTCCGGGCGCTGATCGATGGCAAGGAAGTCGCGGGCATCGGCCGCCGGCCGATCGGCCGGCGGCTGCCGGTCGCCTGGACGACGTACATGGCGACCGAGAACGCGGACGCGACCGCCGAAGCGATCCGGAGCGCCTGCGGCACGGTGGGTGTCGGCCCCCTCGACGCGGGAGACGCGGGCCGGCTGATCATCGGCTCCGACCCGGGCGGCGCGATCTTCGGCGTCTGGCAGCCCCGCGCGTACCAGGGCACCGCCAAGTACGGCACCCACGGCACCCCCACCTGGAACGCGCTGCTGACCTCGCGGACCTCGGCGGTCAGCAAGTTCTACCAGGCGGTCTTCGGCTATGACGCCGAGGTCTCCGACGCCGGACTCGACCAGGTGACGCTGCGTCTGGACGGCCGCCCGGTGGCCGGCCTGCACGGCGTCGGACAGGACCTGTCGCCCGACCGCGGCTCGTACTGGATGACGTTCTTCGAGGTCGAGGACACCGACGAGACCACGCGGCGGGTGGTGGAGCTCGGCGGACAGGTGGTGCGACCCCCCAGGGAGCGCGCGCGGGGCCGGCTGGCGACCGTCGCGGACCCGGAGGGCGCGGTTTTCACGATCGTACGGTCGGCCGACCGCTGATCCCGGCACCGCCGCCATCACCGCCGCCATCACCGGCGGCAGCCTCGGCGGCCTCAACCAGCAGCACATCCCGCCGACCGTACGGGCATTGTGTGTGGCCCGCGCCCCGCACCAGCACAACGCCTCGACCTGCAGCACCTCAACACGGTCGGCGAGTTCGACCAGCCGCCGCGAGCCGGGGAAGAGCCTGGAGCGGAAGTCGGTGGTGATGCCGAAGGCGAAAACGTCCAGCTTCAGGTCGTCCACAACACTGGCGAGCTGGTCGACCTGCTCGGGCGCGAGGAACTGCGCCTCGTCGGCGATGACGTAGTCGCAGCGCCCGCGCTGTCGTCGCGCGTGAAGATCATGCTCTGAAGGTCGCGCGCGGACCGGTTGTGCTCGATCCGAAGCGCGAGGGTCCTTTTGCTGGACTGTCGTCCAACTCCTCATGAGAGACGCCGCACGGTACGCACGGCTACAGGGATGCTCGTGCCGCGGGCCATCAGGAACCAGCGGTAATCCGTCCTACTGCGGAACATGCCCCCGACCACCGCCAACTACGTGCAACGCGCTGGCCGCGCCGGAAGGCGCACGGACTCGGCGGCGCTGGTCTTCACCTATGCGCAGCGGCGCTCACACGACCTGTCGCGCTACCAAGACCCTGCCTCGATGATCGCCGGAGATGTGCGGGCACCCTATGTCCCCCTCGGCAACGAACGGATCGACCGACGCCACGCCCACTCGATCGCGCTGTCGGCTTTCTTCCGGCACGCCAAGCAGACCAGCGGGCAAACATGGTCGACCGCCGGGGACTTCTTCCTCGGTGATCACGCGACCCCCAGTCGGGTGCGGGTTGCGTGTGCTCCCATCTGAGGTCCGGCAGTAGAGGGGGATCGACACCGCAGAGTGGGTGGACAAGCTGTGCGACCTGCTCGATGAGGTTCGGGCCCAGCTCGTGCAGGACGTTGATGCCTTCGAGGAACGTCGGCGACGGGCCTACGAGGACCGCAAGGGCCACCTCGTCCAACGCTACGAAAAGACGATCAACGGTGGGGGCCGACTCTGCAGCGGCGCAGCAGCGCAGCAGCGAGACCATGTCGTCGTCGACCGCCCCTTACGGGTCACACCCATCCACTTGACGACACTCAGCCCGCCCAGCTTGTTCGAGTACACGCCCTGGACGAGATAGACGGGCTCCGCCACATTCGCGCTAATCATCGAGGCCTCCTGGCGGCCCAGCCGGACGAGCACCTTGTTTGTGAGCCACTCGACCACCGGTGAAGGCCCGTCAGCAGAGAGATCTCCAACCGGCTCGACCCCGACGACTCCCGGGCACGCCGGAGGAATACGAGGCTACCGAATCACTGTGGCCGAGCGGGGGCCCACAGGCTGATACTCCACACATCTCCCTGCCGGGACGGTCCATGTTCTCCACCATCGTCGTTCACGATGATGGATACATTCGTCGTGGCTGCGCGATATTCAAGGAAACCCCCTTGATCCTTAACTTTCAAGGACGGGGACCCGGGGACGAGTTCGAGCGCACCCCGCAGTTCATCCCAGGCAAGGTGCTGCGGGAACTCGACATGCATGTTCTCGCGCCACTCCTTAGCCGTATCATAGTCCGAGGCCAGCCTGTGCAGTTTGATCGAGACACTGGACATCACCCACTCCGGGCCGGGATTGAAGGAAAACTCAAAGAATCCATAGTCCCGGCGCAGCGAGAGGCCGGACCTGCTGACATCGTCGATGAAATCACAGTGGATCGCTTCGTCGACCTCGCCGAGGGTTGAGCCGATTCCCAGACCGTGCAGTCGCCCCGACGTGATGAACGAGACGAGGAATTCGATTGCGGTCACGGCCAGTTCTCCAGTTTGTCGATGAGTGCTTTCATCTCAGGGGATCGGTTTTCCGTATTTCCCCAGTTGTGGTCGTCCATATGCTCCTTGGCCGACTCAGCCTTGGCCGGTAGATCCGCGCGGAGCTTGGGGTCGTTGTTCAATGCGTCCACCGCGTCCCGGACGCTCCTGTCCGATGCCCACCCGGTCTTGAGCCTGATGTGCTCGCCAATGCCCCAGGGCGAGGTCGCTCACGCCGCCCAAGGCTGGAGCCGTCCCGCACGCCGGCCACCCGCCCATCTCTCCGACCCGTACTACGGCAACCCGCACGACTGGCGGCAGGGCGACTGCCACCCCCGGACCCTGATAGAGCACGCACTCCGAGCTCTGTGCAAACGATCCCGCCGAGAACTTCAGGCCCTCGTCGCACCACACGACGCACGCGTGCTCACCGGCACCCTGAACAACCCCTTCGCCCCAGTCCATCTGCCGTGGTGGGAAAGGCGGCTGTGAAACAGAGGCGACGGGGCGCGCTTCCTCCAGGCAGAATCCCGGCATGTCCACAGACGTGAGCGGAATGATCGAGTGCAGGCCGGGCGCCCGCCTCTGGGGCCCGGACGACGAAGACTCCGTGTGGCAGGTCGGCATCGATCTCTTCCTCCTCAACACCGGCAACGCCTACGACGCCCTCGCCTGCCTCTTCGGGGTACGCAACACCTTCGGTTTCCGTCCCCTGACTGAGGGCCTCGGCTTGCCGGAAGACGCGTCCGACCGACTGCGCACCGACTTCGCCGCGTACGGCGGACCCCCTGACGTCCACAGCACCACATGGATCACCTGGGCAGAACTGACCTCCGCCGACTGGCAGGAGACGGACCACTCCGGTAAACACAGCCGACAGTCGGTCGCGGGGGACCAAACCCACTGGGGTTCGGTCTGGACCGTGATGCGCACACTCGGCAAACTCCACGGCCCGGAGAACGTCCGCCTCGTCGTCTGGTTTCATTGACATGAAGCCACAAGGGATCGCCCCGGAACGCTGGAACCACATACGCGAGCTCACCGAGGAGTGCCGCCCTCTGCTCGCCACGGCTGAAGGCATGGACGCCGTACAACACTTCCTCTGCCAGCGGCGAGTGTGGGTTCTGGATGCCATCCTCGTCACCCGGGAGCTGCTGGGGGCCGGGCCGCACTCGCTGGCCGAGGCCAAGACCATCGTGCTGAGCAGTACCGCAAGACGTCCGGAGGTCCAGGCCTATGACCAGGTGATGGCCGCTGTGGAGCTCTGCGCAGCCAATGAGGAGCCCACACGCTGATGATCTCGTACCGCCGACGTCCTGTACACGGAGCTGTGCGTGCTAGCCGACCAGGCGTACGACGACACGGAGGAGCTCGGCGACAGCCCCCTGGTACATGGGGAGCGTGAGGCTGGCAGGCACGTTGCTAGCGTGCCTCCGGACGGTGATGGAATCGTCGCCTCGGCTGGTTCCCCCAGTGCTACCGGCGGTCCGGACCTGGCTACCTCGTGCCTACTCGACGCCGAGTCAGTCACCCGAGGAAACTGACTGCCGTATAAGGGCCATTGGGCAGGCATGTACTCCGAAATCCGGCCTACCCGCTTCTCAGACCGGCAACGGCTGGCGGGCCCAACCGGCCCTGCGGTACGGCGTAACGGAGAGCTCGTGGAACAGAGCGAGGGGGGTGCGTCACAGGCAGCTGCTACAACCAGGCGGGTTGGAGCGGCCAAGCAGCCACCCCGCTCGGTTGAGGTCGGCGCCCCCGGATAACCGCTGCCGGCCGGGCGCCGAGGAGCACGGTCAGGCGTGGTTGACCGGGAGGACGTCCGGGGAGAGGGCGCCGGCGTGGGCCGAGGCCGAGGTCATGCGGCGCCAGTGGTGGCGGCGGCAGAGGACCTCGTAGCCGATCTCCTCCGCCGGGCGGTGCACGTCGCCGACGACGACCTGGGCGCCCTCGACGACCATCTCGCCGCCTATCGTGCGGGCGTTGTGAGTGGCTCGGGCGCCGCACCAGCACAGGGCCTCGACCTGGAGCTGCTCGACCCGGTCGGCCAGTTCGATGAGTCGCTGGGAGCCGGGGAAAAGCTTGGTACGGAAGTCGGTGGTGATGCCGAAGGCGAACACGTCCAGGCCCAGGTCGTCCACGGTCCGCGCCAGCTGGTCGATCTGATCCGGGGCGAGGAACTGCGCCTCGTCCACGATCACGTAGTCCGCCTTGCCGCCCTTCGACAGCTGGTCCACGAGGTACGCGTACAGGTCCATGCCCTCGGTGGCCTCGACCGCCTCCGTGACCAGGCCGAGCCGGGAGGACAGCTTGCCCTCCCCCGCCCGGTCGTCACGGGTGAAGATCACGCCTTGGAGCCCGCGGGCCGACCGGTTGTGTCCGATCTGGAGCGCCAAAGTACTCTTCCCGCAATCCATGGTGCCGGAGAAAAATACCAACTCGGGCATGAGGAAGTGACGGCCTTTCAGGTATGCGATGCGACGGGGGTTACGAACGTACTTCGAGAAGCGGGACCAGCTGCTCGACGGGGGTCATGGAGCCGTGCATCCCGACCATCGCCGACTCGTGCGGCTCCCTGACGGACGCGGTGATCACGACGTCGTCGTGGGCCGCCGCGACCACATCGCCGATCCGCCCGTACACCCGCTCCTCCACCTCCGCGCCGAACCAGCCGGCCGCGATCGCCTCGTCCCGGCTCGCCACCCAGAACCGCTCCCCCAGCACCTCGCGCCAGACGGCGAGCACATCGGAGGCGGCGCCCGGCACGGCGTAGACATGACGGGCCCGGCCCTCGCCGCCCAGCAGGGCGACTCCGGCGCGCAGCTCCCAGTCCTCGTCGAAGTCGATGCGCGACTCCTCGTCGAAGGGAATGTCGATCATGCCGTGGTCCGCGGTGACGTACAGGGCGGCACGGGGCGGCAGCTGCTCGGCGAGGCGCTGCACCAGCCGGTCGACGTACATCAGCTGGCCGCGCCAGGCGTCGGAGTTCACCCCGAAGCGGTGACCCTTGCCGTCGACCTCGCTGTAGTACGTATAGATGAGCGAGCGGTCTCCGGCGGCCAGCTGGTCGGCGGCCAGGTCCATGCGCTCCTCGCCGGTGAGGCGGCCGTGGAAGGTGCCTCCGCTGAGCGCGACCTTGGTGAGCGGGGTGTGCTCGAAGCCGGGTGAGGACACCTGCGCGGTGTGTACGCCCGCGGCGTCTGCGAGCTGGAAGACGGTGGGGTACGGCTGCCAGACGCGCGGGGAGGTCCAGGGCTTCCAGCGCAGCTGGTTCATCAGCTCGCCGGACTCCGGATTGCGCACGGTGTAGCCGGGCAGGCCGTGCGCGCCGGGCGGCATGCCGGTGCCGATGGAGGCCAGCGAGGTGGCGGTGGTGGAGGGGAAGCCGGCGGTGAGGGGCCGTCCCGTGGAACCGCGCGAGGTGGCGAGAAGGGAGGTGAGGTACGGGGCCTCGTCCGGGTGGGCCTTGAGCTGCTCCCAGCCGAGACCGTCGATCAGGAAGACGCAGTTCCGGTCGGCGGGGGTGAGCTCGGGGATGGCGCGGGTGAGGCCCGGCACGCCCTGGCCCGCGGCGAGCGTCGGCAGCAGATCGGCGAGCGATCCGGTGCCGTACTGGGGGACGGGCGCGGTGTCGAGGGCGAGGGGGACAGGGTCGTCCGGCCATGCCTGGGGCTGGGCTGCGGGCTGGGCCATCAGGCGGTGGCTGCCGTGGCTTCGGAGAGCGCCTGGGCGAAGGTGAGGGTCTGGCTGACCGCGTCGGGGCCGTCGCCCGCCTCACTGACGCGCAGGCTCAGATCGTCGGCGGTGGAGCTGCCGGTGTAGCCGTGGTCCGCTTCGCAGTTGGGGTCGCCACAGGCGGCGGGCTCCAGGTCGATCCGGGAGACGGCGCCCCAGCCGATGGTGAGGACGACCTCGCGGGGCAGGGTGCCGGGGGCGTACGACTCGGGGTTGGCCACGACGCGGCTGACCACGACGGAGGAGATCCGCCCGACCTTGACCGACTCGGTGGAGGTGGTGGCGTACGGCGTCGGGGAGCTGGAGTCGGCGGCCTGCTCGTCGGTGTGGCTGACGATGAAGCGGTTGGCCGTCAGGACGAGGACGGTGACATGGCGGCGCACTTCGTTCGCGTCGAAGGTCGTCTCCTGGTGCACCAGGTACGCCGCGATCGGCTCGCCTCCGACGGCGGCCTCCACCGCCTCGGCCACGAGGGCCGGGTAGTAGCCGCTGCGCTCGATCGCCGAGCGCAGCCCCTGGGTCGTGGTACCGGTCTTCGCCATGCGGTCCATCCTACGGGCCCCCGGGGGCGGTGAGTGCTCAGTAGCTGGGGAGTCGCCGGGGGCCGAGGTCGGCGCGGGCGGGGGGCGGGGCGAGCCGTACGGACGCGCCGAGCACGGAGAGGCCATGCTGAGCGACGACGACCGGTTCGAGACTGATTCCGATCATTTCGGGGTGGTCGTCCACCAGTCGTGACACCCGGAGCAGCAGTTCTTCGAGGGCGGGGGTGTCGACGGGGGCGGAGCCGCGCCAGCCGAAGAGGAGCGGGGCGGTGCGGATGGACCGGATGAGTTCGGCGGCGTCCCGGTCGGTGGCGGGGATCAGCCGGTGGGCGGTGTCGCCGAGCAGCTCGGAGGGGGCCCCGGCAAGACCGAAGGAGAGGACGGCGCCGACGGCGGGGTCGATGGCGGCGCGTATGACGGTGTCGACGCCGCGTGGGGCCATGGCCTGGACGACGGGTTGCAGCTCGGCGGGCTTGCCGAAGGCGTCGGTCAATTCGGCGTAGGCCTGTCGCAGTTGCGCTTCGTTGGAGAGGTCGAGCCGTACGCCGCCGAGGTCGGCGCGGTGGCGGAGGTGCGGGGCGGTGGTCTTGAGGGCGACGGGGTAGCCGAGGCGGACGGCGGCTGCGACGGCGGCGTCGGGGCCGGGCGCGGGGAGGGCGGGGCGGACGGGGATGCCGTACCGGCCGAGCAGCTCGCCGGTGGCGTCGGGGGCGAGGGTGATGCCACGGGGGTCGGTGTCCGCGCCGAGGAGCTGCTCGATCTGGGCGGCGGCGCCGGCCTCGTCGATGTTCTCGTACTGCGGGACCTTGCCGGGGTCGGCGGCCTGGCGGCGCCACTGGGCGTACTTCACGGCTTCGGAGAGGGCGCGGACGGCACGCTCGGCGGCGGGGTAGGCGGGGATACGGGAGGTGTACGGGGTGAGGGCGGGCGCGGGCGCGGGGTAACGGTCGGCGGAGCCCCCGCCTGACCGGCGCCAATCGGGGGTGGGCCTGCCGCGGTCTGCTGCGGGGCCGGGACCATGGCCTGGGCTGCGGCCGTGGCCGTGGCCCTGGCTGTGGCCGTGGCCGGGCGCTGCCGCGCGGGGAGCGGCCGGGCCGGGGCCGGTAGCTCCCGGATCGGACGCCGCTGTCGGGCCGGGGGGTGAGGCCTGGAGCCTTGGGGCCGGTGCCCCGCCGGGGGCCGCCGCAGATGCCGGGACCTCGCCCTGGCCCGTAGAGCCCGCAGCGGACGCAGCTGCTGAGGCCGTGCCCGGGCCTGAAGTCCGGGGACCCCGGTCCGGCTCCGCACCCGCCGCTCCGTCGGATGCCGGGCCCGGGCCCGTAGAGCCCGCAGCGGACACCGCTGCTGAGGCCGTGCCCGGGGTCGCCCCCGGGGCCGTGCCCGGGGCCGAGGCAGCGCCCAGGCCCGGCTCCGCAGGCGCCGTCATCGCGGGCGTCGCCCCCGGTGGACTGCCCTCGCTCGCCTCGCGGCCCGGGCCCGAATGGTCCGGAGCCTGGCCCGCACCCGCACCCGAAGGCGCCACCCCTGCGGACGCCGACGAGGCCGAGGACACCGTGTGAGACGCCTCCCCCAGTGCCTCCGCCAAGCCGCCCATCTCCACATGCACCACCGCCACCGGTTTGGCCGGAGCCGTCCTCGCCGCCTCCCGCAGCGCCGTCGCCAGGACCTCGCCGTCGCCCGATTCCGTGACGCCGTTCTCCCCGACCCACGGAATCGCTGTCACCACCACCGCGTCGCACCCGTCGTCCACCAGCGCCTCGGCGACCGCGGCGCGGAAGTCCGCCGGCGTGGCCATCGTCGTGAGGTCGCGCGGCGGCAGGGGCCGCAGCCCCTCCGTGAGGCACGCGTCGTACGTCAGCAGCCCGAGCGACTCCGAGTTGCCGACGATCGCGACCCGCGGCCCCGCCGGCAGCGGCTGCCCGGCGAGCAGCAGGCCCGCGTCGACGAGTTCGGTGACGGTGTCGACGCGGATCACGCCCGCCTGGCGCAGCAGCGCGCCTACCGTCGCGTCCGGGAGCCGGGTCACCGGCACCGCGTGGCCGGGCGGGGCGCTGCCGCTGTGGCGGGCGCCCTTGACGACGACGACCGGCTTCACCGCAGCCGTACGCCGGACGAGCCGGGTGAATTTACGGGGATTGCCGATCGATTCGAGGTACAGCAGCACCACATCGGTGTCCGGGTCCTCGTACCAGTACTGGAGAAAGTCGTTCCCGGACACGTCCGCGCGGTTGCCGGACGAGATGAAGGAGGACAGGCCCGCGCCGCGCCGGTGCAGGCCGGCGAGCAGGGCGATGCCGATCGCGCCGGACTGCGTGAACAGCCCGATGCGGCCGGGCGCCGGGGCCTCGGGCGCCAGCGAGGCGTTGAGGCGGACGGCCCCGGACGTGCTGATGACGCCGAACGAGTTCGGGCCGATGACCCGCATCCCGTACGAACGGGCCTGCCGCACCAGTTCGCGCTGGCGCTCCCGCCCCGCCGCGCCGCTCTCGGCGTACCCCGCGGTGACGACGATCAGGCCCTGGACGCCATGGGCGCCGCAGTCGGCGACCGCCTCCGGCACCCGCTCGGCAGGCACGGCGATGACGGCGAGGTCGACGGCCTCGCCGATGTCGCCGACGCTGCGGAAGCCGGGGACGCCGTCCACCTCGTACGGCCCCGCCGGGAAGGCGCGGTTCACGGCGTACGTACGGCCCGTGAACCCGGCGCGCAGCAGGTTGCGCAGGACGGTGCGGCCGACGCCGCCGGGCGCGCGCCCGGTGCCGACGACGGCGACCGACCCCGGCGCGAGCAGCCGCTGCACGGAGCGTGCCTCGGCGCGCTGCTCACGGCCGCGCTGGACGGCGAGGGACTCCTCGGTCGGTTCGAGATCGAGGGTCAGATGGACCGAGCCGTCCTCGAAGGAGCGCCGCTGGGTGTACCCGGCGTCCCTGAACACCTTGATCATTTTGGTGTTGGCAGGCAGCACCTCCGCGGCGAAGCGCCGGATGCCCCGCTCGCGCGCGACCGCGGCGATGTGTTCCAGCAGCGCGGAGGCGACACCGCGGCCCTGATGGGCGTCCTGGACGAGGAAGGCGACCTCGGCCTCGTCGGCAGGCGCGCTCGCGGGCATGCCGTCCGCGTTGATCCGGTCGTAGCGGACGGTGGCGATGAACTCGCCGCCCACCGTGACCGCGAGGCCCACCCGGTCCACGTAGTCGTGGTGCGTGAAGCGGTGCACGTCCTTGTCGGAGAGCCGGGGGTAGGGCGCGAAGAAGCGGTAGTACTTCGACTCCGCGGAGACCTGCTCATAGAAGCTGACCAGGCGTTCCGCGTCATCGGGGGTGATGGGCCTGATGCGAGCGGTGCCACCGTCACGCAGCACCACATCCGCTTCCCAGTGGTCCGGGTATGCGTGCTCCGACGAGGTCTGCATGCTGGAAAGCCTACGACTCGCCCCAGAGGAGCCCTGAGCAGCCGGGAGCAGCACCGGAGCAGCACCGGAACAGCCCGGGACGGAGAGCCCGGAACAGGCCGGGCACAGGGTCGCATAGGGTCGGTACGCAAGTCTGTGCGCACCGGGCGCGCAGAGGGCCAGCGTCGGCGCGTCGCACCGCATGGCAGACTGGTCTAGACAACTGCCGAGGACCTGAAGGGCAACACCATGGCTGAGCGCCGCGTCAACGTCGGCTGGGCCGAGGGCCTCCACGCCCGCCCCGCTTCCATCTTCGTCCGCGCCGCCACGGCCGCCGGCGTCCCCATGACAATCGCCAAGACCGACGGCAAGCCGGTCAACGCCGCCTCCATGCTGGCCGTGCTCGGCCTGGGCGCGCAGGGCGGCGAGGAGATCGTCCTGGCTTCCGATGCGGAAGGCGCCGACATGGCCCTGGACCGTCTGGCCAAGCTGGTCGCCGAGGGGCTCGACGAGCTTCCCGAAACCGTCTGAGACTGCTCAGAGCCGAAGAGGGGAATTAGTCCTTCTTCCCACGACAAAGCCGCGGTGTCCCGCGGTGTCCCGAATTCGGGACACCGCGGTTTAATTCTTTGGGCTTTCTTGTATACAGCGCGACTGTTAATTACGGACGCTCGCCGTGTTTACGGCATGTTGCGAAGTCCTCACCCGTTCGAGGCCGCGCAGCCGGTGCGCGGCAGCGGCCCGCTCGCTGTGCAGCGCCGTCAGCGACCGCGCCCGCTCCACGTCGCCGCGTGCCACCGCGTCCACGATCGCGCCGTGCTCGGCCCAGGACTCGACCGGCTTGGCGGGCTGCTCGATGGCGTACATCCAGGCGATCTTGTGGCGCAGCTGGGTGAGCAGCGCGATGAGCCCGGGGGATCCCGACGCCTGGGCGAGCGTCTCGTGGAACCAGCTGCCCAGTGAGCGCAGGTCCTCGCCCTGGCCGCGGCGGGCCCGTTCCTGACCCAGTCTGACCAGGCCACGCAGGACTTTGAGATGCGCTTCGGTACGCCGCTGGGCGGCGCGCGCCGCTCCCATCGGCTCCAGCAGCATCCGGATCTCCAGCAGGTCGGCGGCCTCCTGCTCGCTGGGCTCGGCGACGCACGCGCCGGCGTGGCGGCGGGTGATGACGAAGCCCTCCGACTCCAGGGTGCGCAGCGCCTCACGCACCGGGACCCGGGAGACGCCGTAGCGGCGCGCCAGCTGCTCTTCGGTGAGCCGGCTGCCGCGGACGAATACACCGGAGACGATGTCGTCGCGGATCGCCGTGCATACCGAGTGCGCGGGAATGCGCATGACCGAACCTCCGCTTTAATCCGCGCGAAACGCAGCCGATTGACGCCTGTTGGGTGACTCTATTGCAATGGACACGATTTTCCGATGACAACCAGGAATCCATGGATAGCTTTTGGCCAGAGCCCCGCCGGCGCCGCGTCCCCGGGGCGGCAAACGCCGAAGGCCCCGGCGGCGTGCCGGGACCTTCGGGGCAGTACGGAGTAAGAGCTCAGAGAGGTACGGAGCTCAGGGAGGTACGGAGCTCAGACGCTGACGCCGTGCGCGCGCAGGTACGCGACCGGGTTGATGTCGGAGCCGTACTCGGCGGTGGTGCGGGCCTCGAAGTGGAGATGCGGCCCGCTGGAGTTGCCGGTCGAGCCGGAGAGGCCTATCTGCTGCCCCGGCATGACCCGCTGGCCGACCGAGACGCCGATGGACGAGAGGTGGCCGTACTGGGTGTACGAGCCGTCGTTCATCTTGATCACGATGTTGTTGCCGTACGCGCCGCCCCACCCGGCCTCGACGACCGTGCCGGAGCCGACGGCCACGACCGATGTGCCGGAAGCGGCGTGGAAGTCGACGCCGGAGTGGCTGCCGGAGGACCACTGCGAGCCGCCGGTCTGGTAGCCGGTGGAGACGTACGAACCGGCGACGGGCAGCTGGAAGGCGTTCAGCCGCTCACGCTCGGCGGCGCGGGCGGCGCGCTCCTTGTCTTCGCGCTCCTCGCGGATCTCCTGCGCACGGGCCTCGGCCCTGCGCTTCGCCTCGGCCTCGGCCTTCGCCTGGGCCTTCGCCTTGGCGACTGCCTCTTCGGCCTCCTGCTCCTGGGCCGCGGCCTGGTCGGCGAGGGTGTCGGCCAGGGAGTCGGCGGCCGCCAACTGGGTCAGGCCGGTGTTCGCGACGCCGGAGGCGCCGGTGTCGGCGGCGAGCGCCGGAGAAGCGAGGGTTCCGATCACGCCGGTGGTGGCGAAGGCCGCGGCGCCTGCCATGCTCGCGCGCCTGCGCGTCAGGCGGCTCGCGGCACGGTGCTTCCCGGGGGCACGGGTGAACGCCATGAAGTGGCTGGTCCTTTCCTTCCTTCTCGCCTACCGGGTTAGCTGACGGGTTCGGAGCAGGAAGGTCTCCTACGAGCCCCTCCGCACTGGTGCGAAGGCGCCCGATTCACCCCAGGGACACGATGTGGGTCCCCGGCTCCCCAGGCTCGCGCCTGACGGGGACTCGGCGATGGCTGTTCGATGCCGCGGGCTGCGGCGGGATACTGGCGAACAGCCGGACTGACGCTAGGCGGATCAACTTTCAATCACCAAGCAGAGAGTCGATTTTGTAGCGCATGCCACAGGACAGACGGGCAACCTCCCCAAGAAAAGGGACATAAGGAGAACCCCGGTGGCTGGTGCGCCACCGGGGTTCTCCTTGCCTGCTTCGCACGCTCGTTGCCTGCTTCGCACGCTCGTTGCCTGCTTCGCGCTCTTTGCCGGCTCGGCTCAATCAGCCTGTGACAACAGTCACTTCACCGATTCCGAGCGCCCTGACCGGCTCCTCGATCTTCGCGGCGTCGCCGACGAGGACCGTGACCAGCCGGTCCACCGGGAAGCCGCTGACGGCGGCGGCCGTCGCCTCCACGGTGCCGGTCTCCGCCAGCCGTACGTACAACTGCGCCTGGTAGTCGTCCGGAAGATACTGCTCGACCTGGTCGGCCAGCGTGCCCGCGACGGACGCCGCGGTCTCGTACTTCAGCGGGGCCACGCCCACCAGGTTCTGTACGGCGACATCGCGCTCGGCGTCGGTCAGCCCCTCGGCCGCCAGCGTGCGCAGCACCTTCCAGAGGTCGTCCAGCGCCGGGCCGGTGTTCGGGGTGTCCACCGAGCCGCTGATGGCGAGCATCGAGGCGCCCGACCCGTCCGGTGCCGAGCGCAGCACCTGGCCGAAGGCCCGTACGCCGTAGGTGTAGCCCTTCTCCTCACGCAGCACCCGGTCGAGCCGGGAGGTCAGGGTGCCCCCCAGGCAGTACGCGCCGAGGACCTGGGCGGGCCAGACGCGGTCGTGCCGGTCCGGGCCGATGCGGCCGATCAGCAGCTGCGTCTGGACGGCGCCGGGGCGGTCCACGATCACCACCCGGCCGGTGTCGTCCGCGGTGATCGGCGGTACGGGGCGGGGCTCGGCACTGTCGCCGGTCCAGGTGCCGAGGGTCTCGGCGAGCACGGCGTCCACATCGACACCGGTGAGGTCGCCGACGATCACCGCGGTGGCGGTGGCGGGCCGGACATGCGCCTCGTAGAAGGCACGTACGCCTCCGGCGTCGATCCGGGCCACGGTCTCCTCGGTGCCCTGGCGGGGGCGCGACATGCGCAGCGAGGCCGGGAAGAGCTGCTTGGAGAGCTCCTTGGCGGCGCGGCGGGCCGGATTGGCCGTCTCGTGCGGGATCTCGTCCAGCCGGTTGCGTACGAGCCGCTCGATCTCGCTGTCGGCGAAGGCGGGGGCGCGCAGCGCCTCGGCGAGCAGGCCCAGCGCCTTGGGCAGCCGGGAGACCGGGACCTCCAGGGAGACACGGACACCGGGATGGTCGGCGTGCGCGTCCAGGGTGGCGCCGCAGCGCTCCAGCTCGGCGGCGAACTCCTCCGCGCTGTGCTTGTCGGTGCCCTCCGACAGGGCGCGCGCCATGATCGTGGCGACGCCGTCGAGGCCCTTCGGCTCGGCCTCCAGCGGCGCGGCGAGGGAGATCTCGACGGCCACCACCTGCTGGCCGGGGCGGTGGCAGCGCAGCACGGTCAGGCCGTTGTGCAGCGTGCCGCGGTCGGGTGCCGGGAACGCCCAGGGGCGGGGGAGGCCGGCCGTCGGCTGCGGGTGGAACGTCATGGTCGTCAATGACATGGCAGCGTCGCTCACTGGTCCGCCCCTTCGAGCTCGTCGTTCTGGTGGTTCTCGGCGCTTTCGTCACCGGCGTCACCGTCGGCCTCGGCCTGCGCGGGGAGCGGCTCGTAGACCAGCACCGCCCTGTTCTCCGGGCGCAGCCGGGCCCCGGCCACCGCCCGTACCTCTTCCGCGGTGACGTCCAGTACCCGGTCCACCGCGGTGAGCGCCAGCTGCGGGTCGCCGAACAGCACGGCGTACCGGCACAGTTCGTCGGCGCGGCCCGCGACCGTGCCAAGCCGGTCCAGCCACTCGCGCTCCAGCTGGGCGTGTGCCCGCTCCATCTCCTCGGGTGTGGGGCCCTCGGCGGCGAATCGCGCCAGCTCCTCGTCCACCGCGGCCTCGATCTGCGGCACCTCGACGCCGCCGGACGTCTTCACGTCCAGCCAGCCCATCGAGGGCGCGCCGGCCAGCCGCAGTAGACCGAACCCGGCCGCGACGGCCGTCTGGTCGCGGCGCACCAGGCGGTTGTGCAGCCGTGAGGACTCGCCGCCGCCGAGGACGGTGAGCGCCAGGTCCGCGGCGTCGCACTCGCGTGTGCCGTCGTGCGGCAGCCGGTAGGCGGCCATCAGCGCGCGCGCCGGGACCTCCTCGACGAGCTCCTCGCGCAGCTGCCGGCCGATGTTCTCCGGGAGCGAGCCGTCGCGCGGCGGCTGCTTGCCGTCGTGGGACGGGATGGAGCCGAAGTACCTCTCGATCCAGGCGAGCGTCCGCTCCGGGTCGATGTCGCCGACGACCGACAGCACGGCGTTGTTCGGCGCGTAGTACGTACGGAAGAAGGCGCGGGCGTCCTCGAGGGTGGCCGCGTCCAGGTCGGTCATCGAGCCGATCGGCGTGTGGTGGTACGGGTGGCCCTCGGGGTAGGCGAGAGCGGTCAGCTTTTCGAACGCCGTGCCGTACGGGACGTTGTCGTACCGCTGGCGGCGCTCGTTCTTGACGACGTCGCGCTGGTTCTCCATCGACTCGTCGTCCAGGGCGGCGAGCAGCGAGCCCATGCGGTCGGCCTCCAGCCAGAGCGCCAGCTCCAGCTGATGGGTGGGCATGGTCTCGAAGTAGTTCGTGCGCTCGAAGCTGGTGGTGCCGTTCAGCGAGCCGCCGGCCCCCTGCACCAGCTCGAAGTGGCCGTTCCCCTTCACCTGGCCCGAGCCCTGGAACATCAGGTGCTCAAAGAGGTGGGCGAGGCCGGTACGGCCCTTGACCTCGTGGCGTGAGCCGACGTCGTACCAGAGGCAGACCGCGGCGACCGGGGTCAGGTGGTCCTCGGAGAGCACCACGCGCAGGCCGTTGGCCAGCCGGTGCTCTGTCGCTGTCAGGCCGCCGGAACCGGCCTGCGCTGTGGCCGTGTGACCCATGGGCATGTACGTCCCTTCGATCGCGATATGGAGAAGTCCTGCCACTGTATGCAAGCGCACTGACGCCTGGCGAAGTTCCCGGCCGAAGTTCCGGGCCCGGCGAACGGCCGAATCACGGGTCGAGGTCGGAGTTGTCAGTGGCGAGGTCCACAATGGTCCGCATCAGAACGTGAGTCCTGCCCCGCAAGAGCGAGAAGGAGCCGCAGCAGCGATGGCCCGCCGCAGCACGAAGACACCGCCGCCGGACGACTACGAGGAGAAGATCCTCGACATCGACGTCGTCGACGAGATGCAGGGCTCCTTCCTTGAGTACGCGTACTCGGTGATCTACTCCAGGGCCCTGCCCGACGCCCGCGACGGCATGAAGCCGGTACACCGCCGCATCGTCTACCAGATGAACGAAATGGGCCTGCGCCCCGACCGGGGCTATGTGAAGTGCGCCCGCGTCGTCGGCGAGGTCATGGGTAAATTGCACCCGCACGGAGACGCGTCGATCTATGACGCGCTGGTGCGGATGGCGCAGCCGTTCTCCATGCGCCTGCCCCTGGTCGACGGCCATGGGAACTTCGGTTCCCTCGGCAATGACGACCCGCCCGCCGCCATGCGGTACACCGAATGCCGGATGGCCGATGCCACCACCCTGATGACGGAGTCCATCGACGAGGACACCGTCAACTTCCAGTCGAACTACGACGGGCAGGAGCAGGAGCCGATCGTGCTCCCCGCCGCCTACCCGAACCTGCTGGTCAACGGCGCGTCCGGGATCGCCGTCGGCATGGCTACGAACATGCCGCCGCACAATCTGGGCGAGGTGATCGCCGCCGCGCGCCATCTGATCAGGCACCCTGGGGCGGATCTGGAGGCGCTGATGCGCTTCGTCCCCGGACCGGACCTGCCGACCGGCGGCCGGATCGTGGGCCTGACGGGCATCAAGGACGCGTACGCGGCCGGCCGCGGCACCTTCAAGATCCGCGCGACGGTCTCGGTGGAGGACGTCACGGCGCGCCGCAAGGGCCTGGTGATCACCGAACTGCCCTTCACGGTCGGTCCGGAGAAGGTGATCGCGAAGATCAAGGACCTGGTCGGCGCGAAGAAGCTCCAGGGCATCTCGGACGTCAAGGACCTCACCGACCGTTCGCACGGTCTGCGCCTGGTCATCGAGGTGAAGAACGGCTTCATCCCCGAAGCCGTGCTGGAGCAGCTCTACAAGCTGACGCCGATGGAGGAGACCTTCGGCATCAACAATGTGGCGCTGGTGGACGGCCAGCCGCTCACCCTGGGCCTCAAGGAGCTGCTGGAGGTCTATCTCGACCACCGCTTCGACGTCGTACGGCGGCGCAGCGAGTTCCGCCGGACCAAGCGGCGCGACCGGCTGCACCTGGTCGAGGGCCTGCTCGTCGCGCTGCTCGACATCGACGAGGTCATCCGCCTCATCCGGTCGAGTGAGAATTCCGCGCAGGCGAAGCAGCGGCTGATCGAGCACTTCTCGCTCAGCGAAATCCAGACCCAGTACATCCTGGACACGCCGCTGCGCCGGCTGACCAAGTTCGACAAGATCGAGCTGGAGAACGAGCGCCTGCGGCTCACCGGTGAGATCGACGAGCTGACCGGGATCCTGGACTCGGACTCAGAGCTGCGCAAGCTGGTCTCCGGCGAACTGGCGGCGGTGGCCAAGAAGTTCTCCACCCCGCGGCGCACGGTGCTGCTGGAGTCGGCGGGCACGCCGGTCGCTGCGGCGGCGCTGGAGGTCGCGGACGACCCGTGCCGGGTGCTGCTGTCCTCGACCGGGCTGCTGGCCCGTACGGCCAATGGCGAGCCCCTGGTGGACGAGGCAGGGCGCGCCAAGCACGATCTGATCGTTTCCGCGGTCCCGGCGACGCAGCGGGGCGACGTGGGGGCGGTGACCTCGGCCGGGCGGCTGCTGCGGCTCGCGGTGATCGATCTGCCGCGGCTGCCGGACACGGCGTCCGCGCCCAGCCTCTCGGGCGGGGCGCCGGTCTCCGAGTTCCTGGCGCTGGAGGGGGACGAGACGGTTGTGTGTCTCACCACGCTGGACGAGTCCTCGCCGGGCCTCGCGATCGGCACCCGGCAGGGTGTCGTGAAGCGGGTCACGCCCGAGTATCCGGCGAACAAGGAGGAGCTGGAGGTCATCACCCTCAAGGAGGGCGACACGATCGTCGGCGCGGCCGAGCTGCGTACGGGCGAGGAGGACCTGGTCTTCATCACCTCGGACGCGCAGTTGCTGCGCTACCAGGCCTCGCAGGTACGGCCGCAGGGCCGGGCGGCGGGCGGTATGGCGGGCATCAAGCTGACGGAGGGCGCCGAGGTGATCTCGTTCACGGCGGTGGACCCGGCCGCGGACGCGGTGGTCTTCACGATCGCGGGCGCGCACGGCACGCTGGACGATTCGCTGCTGACGGCGAAGCTCACGCCCTTCGACCAGTATCCGCGCAAGGGGCGTGCCACGGGTGGAGTGCGCTGTCAGCGCTTCCTCAAGGGCGAGGACGTGCTGATCCTGGCCTGGGCGGGCCCGGCGCCCGCGCGGGCGGCCCAGAAGAACGGCACACCGGCCGAGCTGCCGGAGATGGACCCGCGCCGCGACGGGTCGGGTACGCCGCTGACCTCGCCGGTCGCGGTGCTTGCAGGCCCGACGGGCTAGCCCGACGGCTGGTCGATCCGGTCGGTGTCGGGGACGTCTGTCTCCGATCCTGCCGACGGCACAAAGCGCAGGACGCCCCACATGCTCCGCTCGTCCGGGGCGTCCTGCGGACCCGTCTGCGCACAGGCCTCCAGCTCTTTCCGGAGTGCCGCCGCGTCGATCCGTGAGCCGATCAGCACCAGTTGCGTACGGCGGTCCTGGCCGCGTGCCCACGGCGACGGGTAGAAGCGCAGGAACCGGCCCACGGCATGGACGGCGTACCGGTTGTCCGGGTCGGCGGCGCCGAAGTCGACGAAGCCTTTGATCCGGTAGAGCCCTTCGGGCCGGGTGTCGAGGAAGTCCATGAGCCGGCGCGGGTGCATGGGCGCGTCCGCCGAGACGGCGACACTCTCGTACGTGGCGTGCAGATGGTCCGCGTGCTCGTGATCCTGATCCTGATCCTGATCGCGTTCGCGTTCGTCCGCTTCGTCCGCGTAGAGGTCCTCGAAGGACAGCTGGCGTACCTTCTCCTCCCGCGCAGGCCGCGCGGCGGGGTCGAAGAGCAGCTCAGGGTCGACCTGCCCGTACCGCGCGGTGATCACAGGCGTACCGCCGCTGAGCCCGCCGAGCGTGTCCAGCAGCCGCTCCAGGGCGTCGCGCTCCACCCGGTCCGTCTTGTTCAGGACGACCAGGTCGGCGATCGCGAGATGCCGGTCGAGCTCGGGATGCCGCTGCCGGGTGGCGTCGAACTCGGCCGCGTCAACCACCTCGACCAGCCCCCCGTACACAATGCGCGGATTGTCGCCCGCGAGCAGCATCCGTACGAGCTCCTGCGGCTCGGCGAGGCCACTCGCCTCGATCACGATGACGTCGATGCGGGCGGCGGGCCGGGTGAGCGTCTCCAGATACTCGTCCAGCTCGCTCGCGTCGACGGCGCAGCACAGACACCCGTTGCCGAGGGAGACGGTGGAGCCCACCTGCCCGGCGACGGTCATGGCGTCGATCTCAATGGAGCCGAAGTCATTGACGATCACGCCGACCCGGTTGCCGCCGTTGCGCCGGAGCAGGTGGTTGAGCAGGGTGGTCTTACCGGATCCCAGAAAGCCCGCGAGGACGAGGACGGGGATCTGCGGCCTGCTCAAGGGGGTACCTCCGAAGGTTCTCGGCCGCGGGCGGCTGCTGCGGCGGCCCTCAGGATAGGGGCAGGACTGGGAGGCCAGGATGGGGGCGGTTTCGGAAAGCGGGCTCGGCCATCTACCGTTCCTAGGCATGAGCCCCGGACCCACAGCCCCTGCCCGACGCCGGCGGTTCGGCTGGCCGCAGCGGGTCTTCTCGCAGGTCCTGCTGATGCAGCTGGCCATCGCCACCGGTGTCACCGTGCTGGCCACCGGCCTCTTCCTCGCGCCCCTCTCCGCCCAGCTGGACGACCAGGCGATGCGCCGGGCGCTCGCCATCGCCGAGACCACCGCGTCGCCGGACGTCGCCGATGAGCTGCTCGGCTCACGGCCGACGGCCGCCGGCCCTGTGCAGGCGACGGCCGAGCGGATCAGGGAGGCCACGGGCGCCGAGTACGTCGTGATCATGGACAAGGGCGGGGTGCGCTGGTCCCACACCTCTCCCGACCAGATCGGACGGGTCGTCTCCACCGACCCGTCGGACGCGCTCGCGGGCAAGGACGTGATGGAGATCGACAGCGGCACGCTCGGCCGCTCCGCGCGGGGAAAGGTGCCGCTGCGCGACGAGGACGGCCACATCGTCGGCGCGGTGTCGGTCGGCATCGAGTACGACAGCGTGCGCGCCCGGCTCCTCGCGGCCATCCCCGGGCTCCTCGCGTACGCGGGCGGGGCCTTGGCCGTAGGGGCGCTGGCCGCGTATCTGATCTCCCGCAGGCTTCAGCGGCAGACCCATGACCTGGCCTTCTCCGATATCTCCGCGCTGTTGGCGGAGCGCGAGGCGATGCTGCACGGTATCCGGGAGGGCGTGGTGGCCCTCGACGCGTCGGGCCGGATCCGGCTGATGAACGATGAGGCGCAGCGCCTGCTCGGCCTCGGCCCCGATGCGATGGGGCAGGCGCTGGATGTGGCGCTGGGCAACGGCCGTACGGCCGACGTGCTGGCGGGGCGGGTCACCGGCGAGGATCTGCTGACGGTACGGGGAAACCGTGTACTGATCACCAACCGGATGCCGACCGACGACGGGGGCGCGGTCGCCACGCTGCGCGACCGTACCGAGCTGGAGCAGCTCGGCCGCGAGCTGGACTCCACCCGCGGCCTGATCGACGCCCTGCGCGCACAGGACCATGAGCACGCCAACCGCCTGCACACCCTGCTCGGGCTGCTTGAGCTGGAGATGCACGAGGAGGCGGTGGAGTTCGTGACCGAGGTGGTCGGGGTGCACCGGGCGACGGCGGAGCAGGTGACCGAGAAGATCCACGATCCGCTGCTGGCCGCGCTGCTGGTGGGCAAGGCGACGGTGGCGGCGGAGCGCGGTGTGTCGCTGCGTATCGCGCCCGGCACGCTGCTGCCCGACCGGCTGGTGGACCCGCGAGGTCTGGTGACGGTCGTCGGCAATCTCGTGGACAACGCGCTGGACGCCGCCACCGGCTCACAGGATCCCGGGATCGAGGTCGAGCTGCGCGCCGAGGGCCGTACGGCCGTGCTGCGGATCACGGACAGCGGTCCAGGAGTCGCGCCCGAACAGCGAGAGCTCATCTTCACCGAGGGGTGGTCCACCAAGGAGCTGCCGGTACACGGCAAGCGCGGCCTCGGTCTTGCGCTGGTGCGCAGGCTGGCGGAGCGGCAGGGCGGCACGGCGCGGGTGCGCGAGGCGGCGGGCGGCGGGGCCGAGTTCACCGTCGTACTCCCGGAGGCGCTGACCGAACCGGGGCTGACCGAACCGGGGCTCACCGAACCTGGGCTCACCGAACCTGGGCGCTCCACGGCCGTGGAGACAGCACGATGACCGGGGAAGGCACGGCCGGGGACCTGATCGATGTCCTGGTGGTGGACGACGATGTCCGCGTGGCGAAGATCAACGCGGCCTATGTGTCCAAGGTGCCTGGCTTCCGGGTCTCCGCGACGGCCCACTCGGCCGCCGAGGCGCTGGCCCGGATCGACGACAGCCCGGTGGACCTGATCCTCCTCGACCACTATCTGCCGGACGGGAACGGGCTCGCGGTCGTACGGGAACTGCGCCGCCTCGGCCGCCAGACCGATGTGATCATGGTGACGGCGGCGCGTGATGTGGCCACCGTCCAGGCGGCGATGCGCCATGGCGCGCTCCAGTACCTGGTGAAGCCCTTCAACTTCGCCGGTCTGCGCGCCAAGCTGGAGGCGTACGCCACGCTGCGCCGCACGCTGGAGGGCGGCGGCGAGGCGGAGCAGGCGGAGGTGGACCGTATCTTCGGCGCACTGTCGGCCGGGTCGGTCGTCCCGGACCTGCCCAAGGGGCATTCGCCGACCACCGCCGAACTCGTACGGCAGGTGCTGCTGACCGCCGAGGGGCCGCTCTCCACTCAGGAGATCGCGGAACGGGCGGGGGTGAGCCGGCAGACCGCGCAGCGCTATCTGAAGCTGCTGGAACGGATGAGCCGGGTGCGGCTCAGCCTGAAGTACGGCGAGACGGGCCGCCCTGAACACCGCTACCTCTGGGGCTTCTCCGGCCTCGGGGAACACCTTCGGGACCAAGGCAACAGCCAGTAGCGGTGACGTACGGAGCACGTCGGGCGATGGAGGGCCGTCTTCGGTCCATCAAGGGACGCCATATCAAGCGCGGCTCCTCCCGGGTGGCTGCGCAAGCCCTTCCCGGTAGGCGTACCGCACCGCCTGGGCGCGGTCGTGCAGACCAGCCTTGGTGAAGAGGTTGTTGATGTGCGTCTTCACCGTGGCCGTGGATATGTGCAGCCTGCGTGCGATGTCCGCGTTGGTGAGCCCCTCCGCGATCAAGGTCAGCACCTCGCCCTCACGCGCCGTCAGGCCGTCCGGCAGCCTCGGCCCGGACAGCTCGGACGGAGCGGTGACCTGCTCCAGCAGCCTGCGCTGTACGACTGGTGAAAGCCCGCCCCGGCCGGCGACGACGTCCTGGATGGCCCGTACGATCTCGTCGCCGCCGGCGTCCTTGGTGAGATAGCCCCGCGCCCCGGCCCGCAGCGCGGGGAAGAGCGAGTCGTCGTCGGCGTACGTGGTGAGCACGACGATCTGGGTGCCGGGGTGTTCGAGGCGGATACGGCGGGTCGCCTCCACCCCGTCGCAGCGCGGCATCCGCAGATCCATCAGGACGACATCGGGCGCGAGTTCGGCGACGAGAGCGATCGCCTCGTCGCCGTCCTTCGCCGAGCCGACGACTTCGATGCCGGGCAGCAGACCCAGGAGCATCACTATGCCTTCGCGCACCACCGCCTGATCGTCGGCGACGATCACTCTGGCCACCCGCTCGGTCATGCCGGTACCCGCAGCCGCACCACGAAGCCCTCCCCTTCCGGTCCCGCCTCCAGGGTGCCGCCGAGCAGTTCCGCCCGCTCGCGCATTCCCAGCAGACCGTACCCGGCGCCCGAGGCCCCGAGCTCACCGGTCTTCGCCGTGGTGCCCGAGTCGCGTACCTCCAGGACCACTTCGCCCTCCCCGTACGTAAGCATCATCCGCACCTTGGCCCCGGGCGCGTGCTTGCGGACGTTCGTCAGGGCCTCCTGAGCCACCCGTCGTACCGCCTGCGAGGCCTCGGCTGTCAGCTGCCGCCGCTCGCCCCTCACCTCGGTCTCCGCTCCGTCGGATATGGCGAGCTCCCGCAGATAGTCCTCGACAGGCACCATCTCTCCGCGCAGCGCGGAGAGCGCCTGCCGGGTCTCGGCGAGGCCCTCGCGGGCCATGACGCGCGCCGCCACTACCCGCTCCAGGACCTGCTCCTGGAAGGGCCCTTCCGGTCCCCGCTCAATCTGTATTCGGGCCGCTTCCAGGTGTACGAGCTGCGCGGAGAGGCTGTGTGCGAGGACGTCGTGGATCTCGCGGGCGATACGGGCCCGTTCGGCGAGGGCGGCGGACGTGGCCTCCGCCTCCCGGGCGGCCCGTTCCTGCGCGAGCAGCCGGAATCCTGCGCCCCGGGCCTGGGCATCGAGGCGCAGGGCGTAGCCGGCGAGCAGCACGGCGACCAGCGCGATCACGGATCCCGCCACACCGCCGCCTTCGATCCGGGCGAACAGGCTGACCAGCACTGCGCCGATGCCCAGGGCCGGGGCCAGCGGAAGCCGTTCCAGCGCCATGATGGCGGCAGAGATCCACAGCACCGCCGATGGCACCAGCGCCCCCGCTGCGTACGAGCCACCGCCGACCGCGGCGACGACCGCGAGCAGGGCGAGCGAGGGCAGCAGACGGTTGTCCCGGGTCGTCCGGTGGTAGCGGACGATGGCCCCTACGCAGCAGACCAGGCCCAGCGGTGGGAGCACGGCCAGTCGGCCGTCGAAAGAGCCCGATGTGTACGCGCTGTAGAGCGCCCATCCCGACACGGCGGCCAGGACGGCGATGTCGAGGGCGGTACGGACGCGCGGCACTCCGATGCGGGACAGCGTTTCCCGCGCGGGCCACGCGTTCCACGCTGTCCACTGGCTGCTGAGCACGTCACGTCCTCCTCCGTCGCGCTCGATGCTACGGAGCGGCCGTAGGACCCGGAATCGGGTCAGGGGTGGAGCCTGAGCTCCACCCCTGGATGGGGCCGAGCCGTGTCAGGCGTCGATCCGCGACCGGTCCAGCGTCGCGGCCGAGCTGGTGATGAACTCCTTGCGGGGCGCGACCTCATTGCCCATCAGCAGATCGAAGACCTGCTCGGAGGAGTCCAGGTCGCCGATGTTGATCCGGCGCAGGGTGCGGTGGCGCGGATCCATGGTGGTCTCCGCGAGCTGGTCGGCGTCCATCTCGCCGAGGCCCTTGTAGCGCTGGATGGAGTCCTTGAAACGGACCCCCTTGCGCTGGTACTCCAGCAGCTTCTGCCGCAGCTCGCTGTCGGAGTACGTGTACACGTACTTGTCCTGGCCCTTCTTCGGCTGGATCAGCTCGATGCGATGCAGCGGCGGCACGGCGGCGAAGACGCGGCCCGACTCCACCATCGGCCGCATATAACGCTGGAAGAGCGTCAGCAGCAGACAGCGGATGTGGGCGCCGTCGACGTCGGCGTCGACCAGCAGGACGATCTTGCCGTAGCGGGCGGCGTCGATATCGAAGGTCCGGCCCGATCCAGCCCCTATGACCTGGATGATCGCACCGCACTCGGCGTTCTTGAGCATGTCCGAGACCGAGGACTTCTGGACGTTGAGGATCTTGCCGCGGATGGGCAGGAGCGCCTGGAACTCACTGTTGCGCGCGAGCTTGGCGGTGCCGAGCGCGGAGTCCCCCTCGACGATGAACAGCTCGCTGCGCTCCACGTCGTCGCTGCGGCAGTCGGCGAGCTTGGCCGGCAGCGAGGAGGTCTCCAGCGCGGTCTTACGGCGCTGGGCGTCCTTGTGCTGACGGGCCGCGATCCGCGTACGGGCGGCAGCGACGGCCTTCTCCAGCACCGCGCGGGCCTGTGCCTTGTCGTCCCGTCTGGTGGAGGTCAGGAAGGCCTTGAGCTCCTTGGCGACGACATTGGCGACGATCCTGCTCGCCGCGGAGGTGCCGAGCACCTCCTTGGTCTGGCCCTCGAACTGCGGCTCGGCGAGACGGACCGTGACGACCGCGGTGAGGCCCTCCAGGGCGTCGTCCTTGACGATGTCGTCCTCGGCGACGCGCAGCAGCTTGGCGGAGCGCAGCACCTCGTTCATCGTCTTGGTGAGGGAGCGGTCGAAGCCGCTCACATGCGTGCCGCCCTTGGGGGTGGCGATGATGTTGACGAAGGATTTGACGTTGGTGTCGTACCCCGTGCCCCAGCGCAGGGCGATGTCGACGCCGAGCTCGCGGGTGACCTCGGTGAGGGTCATATGGCCGCGGTCGTCCAGGACCGGGACGGTCTCCTTGAAGGTGCCCTGGCCGGTCAGCCGCTGCACGTCGCAGACGGCTTTGTCCTGAGCCAGATACTCGCAGAACTCGCTGATGCCGCCGTCGAAGCGGAAGACCTCTTCGCTGTTGCCACCGGCCTCGCCCTCCAGACCACGCTCGTCGCGGACGACGATGGTCAGGCCGGGCACCAGGAAAGCGGTCTGGCGGGCACGCTGGTGGAGGTGCTCCAGGGAGAGCTTGGCGTCCTTGAGGAAGATCTGGCGGTCCGCCCAGTACCGTACGCGGGTGCCGGTGCGGGTCCTGGGCACGCGCTTGCCCTTGCGCAGCCCGCTCCCCGGGTCGAAGGGCGCGTCCGGGCCCGCCTCGGTGAAGATACCGGGGACACCGCGCCGGAAGCTGATCATGTGCGTCGAGCCGCCGCGGTCCACCTCGACGTCGAGACGGGCGGAAAGGGCGTTGACCACAGAGGCGCCCACGCCGTGCAGACCGCCCGAAGCCGCGTACGAACCGCCGCCGAACTTTCCGCCGGCGTGCAGCTTGGTCATCACGACCTCGATGCCGGAGAGGCCCGTCTTGGGCTCGACGTCGACGGGGATGCCCCGGCCGTTGTCCTTGACCTCCACGGATCCGTCTTCGTGGAGGGTCACCTCGATGTGGTCGCAGTGCTCCCCGAGGGCTTCGTCGACAGAGTTGTCGATGATCTCCCAGAGGCAGTGCATCAGGCCGCGGCTGTCGGTGGACCCGATGTACATGCCTGGGCGCTTGCGAACCGCCTCAAGCCCCTCGAGTACGAGCAGGTGCCGCGCGGTGTAGTTGGAACCGTCACGATCTGCAGTCAGCAGCGCTGTGGACGGCACGGACGTTTCGGCGGTCACGCGGTTCGCTCCTCGCTGAATTTGAAATGTGGCCCCAGTGGGTAAGGACCCGGCATCGGTCGCCGGTCAGAGGGTACCGAGGCCTGGTAGAGCCGATGTAACGCCACCCTCGTGATTTCTCATGCTAGTCCAGCATCGTATGCATGTTCGATCCCTCAATGGAGTGAAGCGCACATCACGTTCCCTTCGAGGCATGAACCATTTAGGCTCCGGGCACGTCCTCATGAACAACCGGCAAGCCAGCCGGGAGGGCCAAACGAGACAAACCACGCGAAACCCGTAGAGCACAGCAATACGGTTCATTCGCCGCCAACCGGCAATAGACAGCCACCTCGGGAAGAAATTTTCGAGGAGAAGCCACGAGCGGGAACGTTTTCGGCCTGGTTGGATGTTGACCCTGGTACGACAGCTCGTCGAGCTAGAGAAGAGGCGACGTGACTACTGTTCTGACCCCCGCGAGCCCCCTGACGGCCGCTGACCGCTGCGACCGCTGCGGCGCACAGGCTTATCTGCGCGTCGTCTTGAGCAGCGGCGGTGAACTGCTCTTCTGTGCCCACCATGGGCGCAAGTTCGAGCCGGAACTCAAGAAGATCGCCGCGGAAATACAGGATGAGACCGACCGACTCACGGCCGTACCGGCCGGCGTTGGTGAAGAGGAACACTGACACCTCGCATCCACGACGAGCCAAGGGCCGGTCCAGAACCGGTAGGCGGGCGGCTGCTCCTGAATACCAGGAGCAGCCGCCCGCTCTCATAATGTGACCGCGACGCCGACCGCCGCCAAGACGCTCGCCGCGGCGGCCGTTTTTACGACTCCTGCCGCTCTTTCGGCTTCTACGGTTTCCGCGGCTTCTCCGGATTTTGCGGCTTCTCCGGCTGCGCCACCGCCGCTACGCGCGTGTACACCCCGGGGCTGTCGGACCGACCGCAGCCGCTCCCCCAGGACACCAGCCCGATGAGCCGCCCACGGGCCACCAGCGGCCCTCCGCTGTCCCCCTGGCAGGCATCGTGCCCGCCACGCGGGTCCCCGGCGCAGAGCATCGTGGACGCCAGATACCTCCCGCTCAAGCCCCCGGGATAGGCCTGCCCACAGGAGTCGTCCGGCAGCACGCTCACGCGTGCGGCGCGCAGCGAGGTCGCGTAGCCGCCGCCCCCCGTCGTATCGCCCCAGCCGTAGACGGTGGCGCCCGTGCCCGGTTCGTACGCCTGGTCGCCGCCCTCCGCCACCCTGATCGCCTGGGAGGCCGGCAGCGCCTCCGTCAGCGTCAGCACCGCCAGGTCCGCGCTGTTCGCCTCCGGGTCGTACTGCGGCATGATCGATACAGCGCTCACCGCGATCTCCCGGCCTCCTGTGCCGGTCAGCTGCGAGCGGCCCGTAACGATGCTCAGGTCGCGCAGCTCGGTGACGTCCATTCCCAGTACGGTCCGGCTCAGGCAGTGCGCCGCGGTCATGACCTTTTTCGGCGCCACGAGCGCGCCACCGCAGAACTGACCCGCGCGCGTTCCGCCGAACCGGTCACGGCTGGACAGCGCCACCACCCATGGACTGTCGGTGATCCGGACCGGATAGCCGCCGACGACCACGCCCTCGGCGGCCGCGGGAACGGGCGAACCGAGCGGTGCCACGGCCGCCGCTGTGATCAGGGCGAGCGCCCCGGTCAGGGCTCGGGCGATAGGACGACGCATGGGGCCTCCTGACTCTGCGTGAACTCCGTCCACTCAGAGTCAGCCACCGCGCCGCCGTCCGCACCCCCGCACACGGCCGAGGGCCCGGTCCCTGACGGGATCCGGGCCCTCGGCCGACGTACAACCCACACGTAACCCACACGTACGATCAAGACGCACCACAGGTACGGCCCAGACGTGCTGGACGTACGACTGAGGTGTACGACCTAGTCGAGGTAGTCGCGCAGTACCTGCGAGCGCGACGGGTGACGCAGCTTCGACATGGTCTTGGACTCGATCTGACGGATGCGCTCACGCGTCACGCCGTAGACCTTGCCGATCTCGTCCAGGGTCTTCGGCTGGCCGTCCGTGAGACCGAAGCGCATGGAGACCACGCCCGCCTCACGCTCGGACAAGGTGTCGAGCACCGAGTGGAGCTGCTCCTGGAGGAGCGTGAAGCTCACCGCGTCGGCCGGTACGACCGCCTCGGAGTCCTCGATGAGGTCACCGAACTCGCTGTCGCCGTCCTCGCCGAGGGGGGTGTGCAGCGAAATCGGCTCGCGACCGTACTTCTGGACCTCGATGACCTTCTCAGGGGTCATGTCGAGCTCCTTCGCCAGCTCCTCCGGGGTGGGCTCGCGGCCCAGGTCCTGGAGCATCTGGCGCTGAACGCGCGCGAGCTTGTTGATGACCTCGACCATGTGCACCGGGATACGGATGGTGCGGGCCTGGTCGGCCATCGCGCGGGTGATCGCCTGCCGGATCCACCACGTCGCGTACGTGGAGAACTTGTAGCCCTTGGTGTAGTCGAACTTCTCGACCGCGCGGATCAGACCGAGGTTGCCCTCCTGGATCAGGTCCAGGAACAGCATGCCGCGGCCGGTGTAGCGCTTGGCCAGCGAGACGACCAGTCGGAGGTTGGCCTCCAGCAGGTGGTTCTTGGCGCGGCGGCCGTCCTCGGCGATGATCTCCAGCTCGCGCTTGAGCTTCGGCGCGAGCTTGTCGGAGTTCGCCAGCTTGTCCTCGGCGAACAGGCCCGCCTCGATTCGCTTGGCGAGCTCGACCTCCTGCTCGGCGTTGAGAAGCGGGACCTTGCCGATCTGCTTGAGGTAGTCCTTGACCGGGTCGGCGGTGGCGCCGGCGACGGCCACCTGCTGCGCGGGCGCGTCGTCCTCGTCGTCGTCGGAGAGGACAAAGCCCTTGTTCTCGCCCTCGCCCTCTTCCTCCTCGCCCTTGGCGCCGGACTGTGCCTCATCGAGCTCTTCGCCGTCGGAGGCCTCGTCGGCGTCCTTCTTGCCCGCGGTCTTCTTCGCCACGGTCTTCTTGGCGGCGGTCTTCTTCGCCACCGCCTTCTTGGCCGCCGGCTTCTTGGCGGCCACCTTCTTTGCGGGCGCGTTCGCCAGGTCCTCGTCGGCCTGGACGTCGACGGTCTCGGCCGTCGACGTCGCGGTGGCCGCGACGGTCTTCGCCGTGGCGGTCTTGGCCGCTACGGTCCTGGTGGCGGTGCGCTTTGCCGGGCTCTTCGCTGCGACGCTCTTGCGGGAGCGCTTGGGCGACTCCGCGGCACTGACCATCAGCGTCACACCCTCTTCCTCGAGGATCTGGTTGAGGCTGCGCAGAACATTCTTCCACTGGGTTGGCGGAATTTGGTCAGCCTCGAAGGCCCGACGCACGTCATCGCCGGCGATCTGCCCATCAGCCTTTCCCCGCTCGATGAGCGCCATCACAGACTCGGATTCGGCGATCTCCGGCGGGAGCGTACGGGATGTGCTGGCCGACACGAACAACCTCTCGGAACGATGGAAAACGGCTTCCGGCCCCGCCCATGATCGGACCGGAGCCGACGACCACCGGGCTGCGGATGCGCCGGTGGCGCGGGGCTGAGCCTCGGAGCTGCACAGCGCTTTGAATGGCTGCTGTATTCCCTCTGCGGCTGTCACCTCTTAGGTCATCGCCTGGTTTCGAGGAGTGTTACGCCCAATCCACGTGGCCCGAGTCACACCCCATTCGCGACGAAACGCCCAGAGGGGGACGTTCGCTACACAATCGTGCCGCCGGACCCCGTGGAATCCGGCGACACCAGTTTGCGTACGCCTCCATACTCGCCGATCGCGCCTACTCCCCGATCGCGCTGATTGCACTGATCGCCCCGATCAGACTGATCAGGCTGATCGCGAACCGCCGACCGCGCCCCGACGATCAGTGCTCGCGCGGCGCGGGGACGACTCGCTCCACCTCTGGATGGACGGTCAGCAGTTGACGCATGGCTGATTCGGCGGCCTGCGAATCGCCGGTGGAGAGGGCGTCGGCGATCCGCGCGTGGTGGGCGAGGGAAGCCTCGGTAGGGCGGTCACAGCCGGCCACCGGGCCGCCGGAGACCTGGAGGGCGGCGGAGACGATGCCGGAGAGGTGTTCGAGCATGCGGTTACCGGCGAGCTGGATGAGGAGGGAGTGGAACTCCGCGTCGGCCCGCGAGAAGGTGATCCCATCACCCTGAGTGAGGGCATGGCCCATGATCTCGACCATGTCGCCGAGACGCTGCTGCATATCCTCGCGGCCGTGCCCGGCGGCGAGGCGGGCGGCGAGCGGTTCGATGGTCCACCGCAGCTCGCTCAGCTCCCGACGCTGATCGTCACGCTGCGGACCGAACGCGCGCCACTCGATGATGTCGGGGTCGAGCAGATTCCAGTCGCTGACTGGACGGACCCGGGTGCCGACATTGGGGCGGGCGCTCACCAGGCCCTTGGCCTCGAGGACCCGCAGGGATTCCCGGACGACGGTGCGGGAGACCTCGAAGCGCTGGCCGATCTCCTCGGGGACGAGCGGGCGATCGGCGCCGAGATCCCCGGAGACGATCATCTGGCCGAGCTGCTGGACGAGTTGGCCGTGCAGTCCGCGGCCCCGGCTGCCTGCGGCGCGGCGCCCGACCCGGCCCAACTCCGCGTCGGCGCCCTCCCAGGAGGGAGGCCCTGCGCGGTCGGCGCCTGGCGCCTCCACGTAGGGGTAGCGGTCGAGTTCGCCCGGGCCGGCGAGGCCGGACTCGGCGGGGCGGGCGACGGTCATCATGGTGTGCGCAAGGGTACTCACGCATTCTGTGTCGGCGTGCTTTCCATGACCCTTGAGGTCTTTGGTGAAAAGCACACGAAAGGGTGATCGGTGCTCGCCTCGCAATTGACGCCTAATCGGAAAGAAACGGGCGCGCTCAAGGGAGTTGCGAGCAGTTCGCCGAGACTCGATCGATCATGCTCACCAACGAGCCCTGCGGCGAAGGCCGGTGAACAGATATGCACAGATCAGGGCCGACAGTGACAACGTCAGTGCAACGCCGACTGGTTGAGCGACAAGGCGTACCACAGTCATCAGCCAGCGGTCGGCCTGCTCCGGCGACTGGGGCAGCTGTACCCAGACCAGCTCGCGCAGCCTGCCGGGGAATCCGGCGACGGAACGAACCGACGGAGCGACGAGCGCCTTCTGTACGAGGGGGGTGATGAGAACCGGCACGGCGAGCACGGCGGCCACCCCGGCGGCCGTGACCCGGAAGACACCGGCGGCGAGCAGCCCTGCCCAGGCGCAGCCGACCGCGAGCCCTGCCCAACTGATGGCCGAGGCGGGCCAGTTCTTCAGAACTGGTGTCAAATCGCTTCCGTACACCAGGTGGAGGGCCGCGGCGTCGGCCAGTACGACGAGGAGCGCGAGGAACACGGCGACCGCGGCAGTCACCGCGAGCTTCGCGAGAAGGAGACCGAGGCGGCGGGGGACGGTGCCGCGGGCGGCGGCGAGCGCGGGGTAGCGGAACTCCTCGCCGAAGGAGAGCGCCCCGATCAGGCCGGCTCCGAAGGCGGCGGGCGGCAGCGGCAGGAAGCCGGGCCAGGCGGCGAGCAGCTCCGGCAGCGGGGTGGTGGAGGCGCGGGCGAGCGGGACGCACAGGACGAGGGACGCGACGAGCGCGGCACTCGCGATGAGCGCGGCGGTACGGACGCCGAGGAGGCGGCGGAGTTCGTACCGCAGCGGCCTCAGGGGGCTGCGTACGGGCCGGGGCGGGGAGGGCGGGGGCAACGGGGCGGTGCGCTCCGTCGCGGGCGGGTCAGGCAGTTTCGTGGCGGCGGCCGGCGCGGCGGCGGGGACGGGTGCGGCGGCCTCGGGCGCGGCGGCCTCGCGCGCCGGTGCGGGTGCTGGGTCTGCGGTCGGCGTCGGGGTCTGGGTCGGGGCGGCGTCGCCGACCTCTTCGGTGAGCCGGTGGACGAGCACGCCGTGCCGGAAGGCGGTTTCGCCGATCTCGGCGCAGTCGCTGCCGTAGACGGAGAGCAGGCTGCCCCCTTCGGCGACCGCCTCGACCGAGCGCTTGGCCGCCCGCGCCTCGCGGGTGACGACTGCGGCGAGGCGTGCGGCGTGCGGGGTACGGACCACGACGCGGGGGCGGAGCCTCGTACGGGAGAAGACGGCGGCGTCCTGATCGGCGACGAGGCGGCCCGCGTCGAGGGTGACCACCCTGTCGGCGACCCGGGCGGCTTCCCTGGGGTCGCCGGTGGTGCAGAGGACGGTCCCGCCGTAGGACGCGTGGGCGCGCAGCAGTCCGTACAGCCAGCTGTACTCACGGGGCGAGAGGCCCTGGAAGGGCTCGTCGAGGATGAGGGTTTGCGGGTCGCCCAAGAGGGCGGAGGCGAGCCCGAGCCTGCGGTCCATGCCGAGGGAGAGCGTGCCAAGACGCTGGTCGCCGAGGCCCGCGAGGCCGACGACCTCCAGCACGTCGTCGGCACGGGAGGCGGGCACTCCGGCAGCCGCGCAGAGCATACGGAGCTGCCCCCGGGCCGTCCGCGCGGGATGGCCCGGCACATCACCGAGGAGCACCCCGACTTCTCTGGCCGGGTGGGCGAGGCGGTGGAGGTGGTTGCCGCGGAAGTATGTGACACCTCGGCCGGACTCGAGTTCGAGCATCAGCCGCAGTGCCGTTGTCTTGCCGGAGCCGGGCGCGCCGAGGAGGGCTGTGACGCGGCCGGACCGGGCTTCGAAGGTGAGATCGTCGACGGCGGGAGGGAGGTCTCGGCGGCGGGTGCTGGTGAGTCCGATGGCCTGGAGCATCGCTTCTCTCGCGGAGGGTGAGACCGCTCGGCGGCAGGGTGGCTACCGCAGCAAGATAACGCGACATTTCCGGCTTTTGGTGTAGCGAGCAAAGTCCCGGGTGTCAGGCCTCCGCAGCTTCCTCCGAACGCCTCGGGACTTCTCAGGCCGCCAGCAGACCCCCGTCAGGCTTCCGGCGGGCTTCCGGTCAGGGCTTCGCGGCGGGCTTCCGGGCGGCTTTCGGACCGGCTTCGGTCAGACTTCCGGGCGCAGCATCGGCGGATTCAGCACGGTGGCGCCGCCTGCCCGGAAGAGCTGCGCCGGGCGCCCGCCCTGGCGCGTGGTGGTCCCGCCCGCCGGGACCAGGAAGCCCGGGGTGCCGGTCACCTTGCGGTGGAAGTTCCGGGGATCGAGGGCGACGCCCCACACGGCCTCGTACACCCGTCGGAGCTCGCCGACCGTGAACTCCGGCGGGCAGAAGGCGGTGGCCAGCGAGGAGTACTCGATCTTGGACCGGGCTCGTTCCACCCCGTCCGCCAGGATCCGCGCATGGTCGAAGGCGAGCGCGGCGCTCTGCTCGTCCTCGCGGCCGAACCCGCTCTCCTGACCCAGAAGATCCTCGACAGGAGCCCAGCGCACGCTGTTCGCGTCACCGCCCGCGCGGGGGGCGGGCAGGTCCGGCGCAAGCACGAGGTGGGCGACGCTGACGACCCGCATCCGGGGGTCCCGCTTGGGGTCGCCGTAGGTGGCGAGCTGCTCAAGATGGGCGCCGTTGTCGGGCGCGGGGGAAGCCGGATCGTGCGCGCAGAGCCCGGTCTCCTCAGCGAGTTCACGCGCCGCCGCCGCCGCCAGATCCTCGTCGCCCCGGACGAAGCCACCGGGCAGCGCCCACCGGCCCTGGAACGGCGGCTCTCCGCGCCGTACGACCAGGGCGCAGAGCGCGTGGCGGCGCACGGTGAGCACGACCAGGTCGACAGTGACAGCGAAAGGCGGAAAGGCCGACGGGTCGTAGGGCGACATGCCGTGATCATAGTCGTCTGCCTGACGATAAACACTCCCTTCCTCAGCTGCGGCGGCTGTTTCTTCACCCGCTCCCGCGCTCCGGGCCGCCACTGGGCTCACACCCCCAACTGGAGGCTGTCGGCGGCCTGCTCGACCATCCCCAGGCCGAGCCTGCTGACCCGTACGGCGAAGGGCGCCCCGGCGACACACAGGCCGGAGATCTGTACGGCGCCGAGCGGGGCGCACCGCAAGGGATGCAGCGAGACAGTATGGGCGGGGGCATCGGGGCGGATGCCGGCGAGGGTGGCCAGGAGCTGGATCCCGGCGGCTGCGGCCACGGCTGCCGGGCGGCACGCGGCGGGGTGCGGCACCGGCACGCCGTCCGCCGTGCGCTGCTCCCCCGCATACATCTCGGGCAGCCGGTATGCGAAGGCCTCGGCGGCGTCCAGCACGCCACGCAGCAGGGCCACCGCCTCCTTCTCGTATCCCGCGACGGCCAGACCCGCGACCGCGACAACCGTCTCGTGCACCCGTACGGCCCCGGCGCGATGGCCGAACGGATTGTGTCCCGGCTCCTTGACCCCGAGGCTGCGCAGCCCCCAGCCGGAGTCCAGTGCGGGGCTGCCGAGCAGCCTGGCCAGCTGTTCGGTCTGCACCTTGTCCAGCAGGCCAGTGGCGAACCGCCCGCCGTCGATCAGTCCGGTGTCGAGAAGATGCGCGGCACCCGATCCCAGATAAGGCACCCGCCTCCCGTCGGGCGTAAGCGCCGCCGCAGGACGCCCGCCCGCCCGGTCGTCGATCCAGAAGGCCTCCCGGAAACGGTCTCTCAGTGCGTTCGCCCATTCGCGCCAGCGGTCGGCTCCCGGGCGACCGCAGGCCTTCAGGAGACCGGCGCCGAGCAGCGCGGCTCGATGGGCGTGGGCCTGGGTCTCCGCGCGCTGGACCCTGGACGGACCGGACTCGCACAGCAGCCCGCCGTCGCCCACGGCCCGCCGCAGCCAGTGCAGGCAACGCTCCGCCGCCGGGAGCAGCTCCGCCAGCTCCCGCTCGGGCATCCCCCAGCGCCACGCCTCCGCGAGGACCGCCGGGAACGCGAGGGTCGCTTCGACGCCCGAGCAGCTCGGCGGCAGATGCGGACCCGCGTCCCGGAGCGGCCCGGGGATGCGCCCGAAGTCCGGCCCCCGTCCGATGAATTGGGCGCGCGCGAACGTTCGCAGGGTGGCCGAGGCGAGGCGGGTGGAGAGCGGGAGCGCCATCCGCGCGGCCCACAGCGCCTCGGCAGGGGCCTGGCCGCAGCGCCAGGGCACTCCGGCGGCGAGAGACAGGTCCGTGGGGTGGCCGGGCTCCCGCAGCAGCAGCGCCCTGAGGTCGCCCAGGCTGGTAGCGAGCAGTGGTTGCAGCCGGGGGTCGTCCCCCTCGACCCGCGCCTCGGGTAGGGAGTGGCTGCCCGAGCTGCTCGGCGGCGGCGGGGCCGGAGGGGCGGCGCGGACACGCAGCTCGATGGTGCGCGAGGTGCCGGGCGGCAGCTCCAGCTCCCAGCGCAACAGCCCTGCGGAGGCCAGAGCGTCCTTCGGAGGCGGATCGACGGTGACAGCGGCGTTGACGCCCGGACCCGCCGACCACCGCAGACCTGAGTCGTGGACGCTCGCTGGCAGTTCGGGGCCGGGACACCCGGCCGCGACCGCGCCCAGAACAGCGAGATCGGTGCCCAGGGCGATCTCCAC
The DNA here is from genome assembly GCF_044548015.1 of Streptomyces sp. NPDC052236. Taxonomy (NCBI): domain Bacteria; kingdom Bacillati; phylum Actinomycetota; class Actinomycetes; order Kitasatosporales; family Streptomycetaceae; genus Streptomyces; species Streptomyces sp. NPDC052236. Next base: position 246,943 of record NZ_JBIUBL010000006.1, read on the forward strand.
CGGAAGCCTGAGGGATCTGCCGGCCGAGCTGCGCAGGGTGATCCGGTCCGTGCCGTGGGCATCACGCGACCGCTCCACACAGATCCCGGGGTCGGGCCCGGCGTCGGCGGGTGTGCGGACCACGGAGATGAATCGGGCGCGGTCGGCGCCGACCATCCCGCCCTGCACCGCAGCCGGTTCGCGGCCCGCCACCCGCAACTGGCAGCGGGAGAGCAGCCGTCGGCCCGACCGGTAGACGCCTTCCAGTCCCTGGCCGGTGAGCTGGCCGTGCCAGGGGGACATCGCCAGGGATGGCAGCGCGACGCAGATGAGGGTGTTGTGCACCGGCGGCAGTTCGCCGGGCCGTGCGACGATGCCCGGTGGCGCGGGGCAGGGCCCGGATCGCTGTCGCGGCTGAGGCGCTTGGGGTGGACGAGGGGTGGTGGCCATGGGTGGTCTGCTGTGCCTTCCGTGCACTCCGGACCGCCGCTGCGAACACGACGGCACGGGTCGAACGACTCCGCCACGACGGTGAACGGTGGCACGGGCGACCAGGTCACGCCCGCGGCCGTCATCGCCCGCTCCTGGTGCCACGCTGTCCGCCGCGCCCCCGCGCGCGGGGGCGGCTCCCGGCCGGCACGCCGCCCGGGTGCTTCCCTGCGGGAGGGGCGTCCTTCCTGCCGGTCGCGGGCCGGGCCCGCTGAGGGCGCGGACGCGGCGGGCGCCGCCTGCCACCGCCGCGGGTTCCTGTCGATGCCCGTGAGCCACGCTCCTCGCGCAGACAGCTGCGCAGGGTCTCCGGGTCGAGGCCTTCGTTGCATGCCTGGTGCAGAAGCCGGGCGAAGACATACGCGGGGTCGGCACGCAGCGCGAGCCCGAGGGCGACCCGCGCGCCGGGTTCGTCGCCGGTGGACCAGGCGACCCAGCCGGCCAGGGTGAGCGGCGCGGCGGCGTGCTCGGAGTAGGGGCCGACGCAACGGCGGGCCAGCGCCCGCCAGAGCCGCAGCGCGGGATCGGCGTCCGGTCCCTCCATCCATTCCGCGGCCCGGTCCCGGGTCTCCCGGTCCTGCAGGCCCAGAATCACGGCAGCGGCTTCCTCGTGCGCGAGGAGCCGGTCGTCCGCGACATCCGATTCGGACCAGCTTCCGGTCCGCGGCGCCTCCGCGATGCGCAGCATCAGCAGACGGGCCAGCGCGAGGGTCTCCTCGGCCACCTGCTCACGTCCCGCTCGCTCCAGGATCCTGGGCACCAGCGCGGCGCCCGCGGTGTCCAGCGCCTTTTCCAGGCCGGGCGCGAGCGGGGCCTCGGCGGCCCACGGTGCGAGCCGCGCCTCCATTTCGCGCAGGGAGCCGCGCACTTGGATACCGGCATAGGCGGCAGCAGCGGCCATTACTGAGGTGCCCGGCAGGGCCAGCGCGTTTCCGTCCGCCGGGCAGCAGCGCTCGTCGGGGCAGCAATAGGACCAGAAGCGGCCGCCGGAAATGCAGAGCGCCTCATAGACGGGCACCTCCAGGGCACCGCAGGCTGTGCGCAGCCGTTGGGCGAGGGGGCGCAGCCGCTCCATCACCCGCCTCCCCGTCTCGCCCTCGGCCGGGTCCTGGCAGAGAAAGACGACAATGCCGTCGGGGCGGGATCCACGTCGCTCGCTGCCTTCGATCAGACACGCCGCGAGCTCCTCGGCCACGGCGGACCATTCGCCCGGCGAGCGTGGAATGCCGAGCCGCAGCCGCCCGCCGAAGCGTCCGCGGCTGCCGTGCAGCGCGATCAGCACGATGGAATCGCTGGGATGGAAGCCCCCGACCATGTACGGGAGGGCGTCGGCCAGTTCGGCGGGGCTGCGCAGGGTGATCTGCTGCTCATCGGCCGGGCCGGTGGGTTCGTGGTGCTTGTTCATGGCACGACGGTCTCGTGTCGGCCCCGACACCGCGAGCCCTGTGGATAACTTTATCCACAGGCTGGCGGCCTCGTTCGCGCTTTGTCGGCGCGATCAGGTTGCATAGGGGCATTACCAACGCAGACCATGCAGACCACTCAGATCGCGCAGAGCTCAGGGCCTCGGCCGACTCCGTACTCACCCGCCTTGTCTCCGACCCCACGGGCACGGCCAGGCTTCGTGGGGACCAGTGGCGCGATCGAGGCACTTGTCGCCGACAAGCGCCGGGCTCTGGTTGTGCAGCGGACCGGCTGGGGTAAGTCCGCGGTGTATTTCGTGGCGACCTCGCTGCTGCGCGCGCAGAGCAGCGGCCCACCGTGATCCCTGCCCTCTCCTCGCGCTCATGCGCAACCAGGTGGAGGCCACGGCCCGGGCCGGAATCAACGCCCGGACCATCAACTCCTCAAACATGGAGGAATGGGACACAGTCCAAGCCGAGGTGGCCGCGGGCGAGGTGGATGTGCTGCTGGTCAGTCCCGAGGGGCCCGTGCTCAGGACGTCCTCGTCCACAACTGCACGAACATTGTCGCCGACGAGGGCATCGGCGGGCCCACACCCTCGATCAGCACGTCGTCAAGTCCGACGCCCAGATGATGGAGAAGGCCCAAAAAGCGCAGGGCGGCGTCGCAACGAGGTGGACCGACGAGGCGACCGCCGTTCGCGCTGTGGACGAGGCCTTCCAGCAGTGGATCCAGCAGCCGGGCAACGCGAAGAGCCTGGATGACTGGAAGCAGAAGGAGACCCAGAAGCAGGCTAAACCGCAGTACGTGTTCTTCGCGAAGACCGACGCGCTTCCCCTCGAGTGGACACTCAGGGGCGAGGGATCACTCAGAACGGCCTTCAAGGTAGGCGGTCCCGCAGCCGGCGAGGCGGCCAGCAACAAGGTGAGGATCCTCCTGAAGTACGTCGGGAAATCCCACAAACCCAGCAAGTTCGTCGTCTTCACTGCCCACCCGCTTTAGAAGCAGCACCACACTGATCAACATCGATGAGAACCGCGGGCGCCCCTCCGACTGGAGGGGCGCCCGTACCACCAGGAGGCTCTGTGACGACCGGACCACGCGAGGTCTACTACATGGACTACGAGGAGGATTTCGGCCTCAGCGGACTGAGCGGAAAGGTGTGCTCCCGCATGGGCCTCCGGATCGACACCCCGGTGATCCTCGCTGTCACCGCGGAACAGGCGGCCGAGCGGGAAGACAATCGGCTCGGCACGGACGTGCGGTTGCTCCTCGGGTCCTCCCTCCCTGACGACGCCCTGCGCCACCTGTGGCTGGCTGCCACGCGAGGGTGCTTCGACCCAGCCGAGCAAGGCGACGGCATGCGGGACTGGCTGCATCGCGTCTCGGAGGTCTGCCCGCAGAGGGAGGAGGAACCGAGCCCTGCCGAGGCGGCTGCCCTGGAAGAGGCTCGCCCTCGGACGAGCGAGGAGGAACTACGCGGCCTCGTCATGAACGAGATCAACCACCTCATGCCAAGACTGCGGAGCTCCGTCCCGGCGCCCGAGATGGTGTCCGCACTCCGCGACGTCGTCGAGCGTGTCGACGCCGACCTCGGCCTGCGGATGTTCACGCGTGCTGCGAAGGCGTATTCCGTACTTGTCTCGGCAGAGCAGTACGGACGGCTGATGCAGCTCGCGGACCGGCTCGCCTATCCCTCCTCCGTGATCCACGAGGGCCTGAACGTTCGATGGCCGCCGATCGATCCCGGCGACCGCACGCTCCCCCTCGGCCGCTTCGGGCTCCCGGCTCTCGCAGCTCTGTTCGCAGGAGGCCACTGGCAGTACGAGGGCACCCGGCTGGAGAATACGAAACGGCTGCTCCATGCCGATGCCGGCCTCGTCCCCGGTATCCAGGCGGCCCTACTCCTCGACGACGTGCAGCGACTGTTGGACTCCACACTGGCGAACAGTGTCGTCACGGACCTGTGGTTGGCGGCGTCCGAGCGCTGGTACGTCAGAGACGAATTCGACAGTGACGGGCGTCAATGGCTGCGGGAGATCGCCCAAGAGTGCAGGATCCGCCTGCGAGACGTGGACCCTGCCTATTCGCCGCATCCGGCTCCGGTCCGGGGGGACGCGGAGTCCGCGGTCCTGCGTGAGATCCGGGAATGCCGCGTCACGCTGAACAACACATTCCCGCCGATCGCCTCCGGCACTGGCGAGGGTGCGGGGCACGCCTTGGAGCGGGCCGCCATGTCGGTCAGCCCGGACCTGGCCTTCCGATTGTTCCTCCAGACTCTCCGTGCGGGCGACGCCGTTGTCACCGAAGATCAGTACGCCCGCTACACGAATCTCTGTGAACACTTGGGCTATCACCAGGACTACATCCTTCAGTTCGACCATCTGCTTCCTGAGCGAGACAACCGGAACTGATCAACCCACTGCCGCGCCGTCTGCCGGCGGACGGCCCGAACGACCGGACTCGTCCCGTATTCCTCCACCATGGGTGCAGGCTACGTGCGCAGACCCGCCCCTATCAGGAAATATGCGCCGCTCACCGAGCTATCACCTGCAGTGCGAACGCGAAACGCCGTACCGCCGCCTTCATTCCGTTAGCCGCAGGTTCGCGTCCTGCCGGGGGAGGCGGGCGTGCCCACCACGGCAGAGGCGACGCGTTTGGTCCCACTCACAGAGTGGGGAAGCTCAGCCTGCCGCAGCGAGGACCAACGGAAGAACCTGTTCGCTGCCTGCCTTGCGGAGCAGGCGGGCAGCGACTGCGAGGGTCCAGCCGGAGTCGGTGTAGTCGTCCACGAGCAGGACGGGGCCGGGAGAGCCGGCCAAGGCGCCAGCCAGGTCCTCAGAGACGGTGAAGGCGCCGGAGAGCGCCTTGAGGCGTTGGGCGGAGTTGCTGCGGCGTACGGCGTGCGCGCCGTTCGGCCCGGTGTACGTGAGGGTGCCCAGGAAGGGGAGGCGGCCAATGGTCGCGATTCCCTGGGCGAGGGAACCGACCAGTTGCGGGCGGGCCAGAGACGGTACAGCGACGACTCCCACCGGCCGGGCAGAGGCATCCGGGGCAGTAGACGCCCAGCCGCCCGGAGAGCGCGCCCAGTCGGCGAGGACGGCCACCGCGGCCTTCAGGACGTCGTCGGGGACCGCCCCATCGGACGCGTTCTCAGCCAGCAGTGGGCGTAGCCGGTTGCCCCAGCCGATGTCCGAGAGCCGCCCCAAGGCACGTCCGGTGGAGCACTGCTCACCGGCCGGGATACGCCCCTTGAGGTTGATGCCCAGTGCGGGCATCCCTGTCGGCCACATGCGGCGCGGCTCAACTTCCATCCCCGGGCGGTCCAGTTCCTTCGCCGCCCCCGTCAACGTCTCCGCCGAGACGGAAGAATCGGCCCAGGCTCCCGCGCAGTTGTCGCAACGACCACACAGAGTCGCCCCCTCGTCGTCCAGCTGCTGGCGCAGGAACTCCATCCGGCACCGGGACGTGCTCACGTAGTCCCGCATGGCCTGCTGCTCGGACGCACGCTGCCGCGCCACCCAGGCGTAGCGCTCCGAGTCGTACATCCACTCGGCTCCCGTGGCCGTCCAGCCGCCCTTCACTCGCTTGACCGCGCCATCGACATCCAGCACCTTCAGCATCGACTCCAGCCGGCTGCGTCGAAGATCCACCGCAGCCTCCAGAGCCGGCACGGACAGCGGCCGTCCCGCATCGGCGAGAGCCGAGAGGGTCTGCCGAACCTGCGCCTCGGGCGGGAAGGCTGTATCGGCGAAGTAGCGCCAGATGGCCTCGTCCTCCTTGCCCGGCAGCAGCAGCACATCGGCGTGGGCCACACCGCGGCCCGCACGCCCCACCTGCTGGTAGTAGGCGATCGGCGAGGACGGCGAGCCGAGATGGATCACGAAGCCCAGGTCCGGCTTGTCGTAGCCCATGCCCAGCGCGGAAGTCGCGACCAGCGCCTTGACCCGGTTCTCCTGCAGGTCGACCTCGGCCTGCAACCGGTCGGCGTTCTCCGTTTTCCCGGTGTAGGAGGCCACCTTGAAGCCGCGCTGCCGCAGGAAGGCGGTGGCCTCCTCGGCCGCGGCCACCGTCAGCGTGTAGATGATCCCCGAGCCCTGCAGCTCGTCCAGGTGCTCGGCGAGCCAGGCCAGGCGGTGGGCGGCGTCCGGCAACTGGACCACACCCAGCCGCAGGCTCTCCCGGTCCAGCGGACCGCGCAGCACCAGGGCTTCGCCGGCACCGGTACCCAACTGCTCGGCCACATCCGCAGTGACCCGCGCGTTGGCCGTCGCGGTGGTGGCCAGCACCGGCACACCCGCGGGCAGCTCAGCCAGCATCGCCCGCAACCGACGGTAGTCCGGGCGGAAGTCATGGCCCCAGTCGGAAATGCAGTGCGCCTCGTCGACCACCAGCAGACCGGTCGTGGCCGCAAGCTTGGGCAGCACCTGATCGCGAAAATCTACAGAATTAAGACGTTCCGGACTTACGAGGAGAACATCGGTCTCGCCGCGCTCGACCTCCCCGTAGATCGTTTCCCACTCCTCCGGGTTGGCCGAGTTGATGGTGCGCGCCTGAATACCGGCCCGCGCCGCCGACTCGACCTGGTTGCGCATCAGTGCCAGCAGCGGCGAGATGATCACTGTGGGGCCGGAGCCGCGCTGACGCAGCAGAGCGGTGGCAACGAAGTACACGGCCGACTTTCCCCAGCCGGTGCGCTGCACCACCAGCGCACGCCGGCGCTCCTCCACCAGAGCCGCCACCGCCTGCCACTGATCCTCCCGCAGCCGCGCCGAACTCCCAGGGGCACCGACGAGCTCAGCGAGGATGGCATCGGCTTCAGCGCGGAGCTCCAGGTTGTCCATGCCCCCATGCAACCCGATGGCAAGGACAATAAGCCACCTCACTCACCGTCACTACCCGCTCACGAACGGTCAACCGACCACCCACCGGCCTAGGATGTCCAGGGCAGAGCGCTCGGCCACGACCATCCTCCATCGGCGCGTTTACGCAGGTCAGGGCTCCAATCTCACCTGGAATTTGAATGCCTTCCCAGTTCTGTAGCCCCGAGCGACTGAACAACCCGGACTTCCGTGACCAGGTGCTCCCGAAGCTGGCCGCCGCCACCGGTCTGCTGGTGGTGGACGAGGCGCACTGCATCTCCGACTGGGGCCATGATTTCCGGCCCGACTACCGCCGGCTGCGCACCATGCCGGCGGAGCTGCCGGCCGGGCTCCCGGTACTGGCCACCACCGCCACGGCCAATGCCCGGGTGACCGCGGACGTCGCCGACCAGCTCGGCACAGGCAGCCGGCACGGACGCCCTCGTCCTGCGCGGCCCGCTGTACCGGGAGAGCCTCAGCCTGAGCGTGCTGCGGCTCCCCGATGCGGCGAACCGGCCGGCCTGGCTCGCCGATCATCTCGGCGGGCTGCCCGGCTCCGGAATCATCTACACCCTCACGGTCGCCGCGGCCGAGGAGGTCACGGCCTATCTGCGGCAGTGCGGGCACACGGTCACCTCGTACACGGGCCGCACAGAGAACGCCGACCGGCAGCAGGCCGAGGAGGACCTGCTCGCCAACCGCGTCAAGGCACTGGTGGCCACCTCCGCGCTGGGCATGGGCTTCGACAAGCCCGATCTCGGCTTCGTCGTGCACATGTGCTCTCCCTCCTCCCCCATCGCCTATGACCAACAGGTGGGCCGTGCGGGCCATGGCGTGGAGCACGCGGAAGTGCTCTTGCTGCCCGCCAGGGAGGACGAGGCGATCTGGCAGTACTTCGCTTCGGTCGCCTTTCCGCCCGAGGAGTTGGTGCGGCGCACCCTCGATGTACTGGCGCAGGCGGGCAGGCCTCTCTCGCTGCCCGCGCTGGAGCCGCTGGTCGAGCTGCGGCGTACCCGGCTGGAGACCATGCTCAAGGTCCTCGATGTCGATGGCGCGGTGCACCGGGTCAAGGGCGGCTGGATCTCCACGGGCCGCCCCTGGTCGTACGACGCCGAGCGGTACGCCTGGGTCGCGCGGCAGCGGGAGAGCGAGCAGCAGGCGATGCGCGACGATGTGGGCTCGACCGGTTGCCGGATGGAGTTCCTGAGGCGGCAGCTGGACGACGCGGAAGCCGCGCCGTGCGGGCGCTGAGACAACTGCTCAGGAGCCCGCTTCAGCGACAAGGTCTCCGCGGCGGCCCTGGACGCCGCGCGCGGGGAGCTGGGCAGGCCGGGCGTGGAGGTGGAGCCCCGCAAGATGTGGCCGACCGGGCTGGCGGCGGTGGGCGTCAACCTCAAGGGCCGTATCCCCGAAGGGGAGCAGTCCTTCGCGGGACGGGCGCTGGGGCGGCTCTCCGACATCGGCTGGGGCAACCGGCTGCGGCCGATGCTCGCGCCGCAGGCCCCCGGACGGTCCCGTGCCGGAGGAGGTGGTGAAGGCCGTGGTGTCCGTGCTCGCGGACTGGGCCAAGGGGCCCGGCGGCTGGGCCTCCGGCACGGCGGACGCACCGCCCCGGCCGGTCGTCGGCGTGGTGACCATAGCGTCGCGCAGCAGGCCTCAGCTGGTCGGTTCTCTCGGCATACGGATCGCCGAAGTCGGCCGGACGCCGCTGCTCGGTTCTGTCGCCTACGTGCCCGAGGCGGCGGAGGCCCGGATCTCACGGACCAACAGCGCCCAGCGCGTGCGAGCCTTGCACGAGGCGTTCACGGTGCCGCCCCAGCTGGCCGAGGCACTGGCCGCGGCACTGGCCGCGGCAGGCGGCCCGTGCTGCTGGTCGATGATCTTTCGGACAGTGGCTGGACCCTCGCCGTGGCGGCGCGGCTGCTCCGCAGAGCGGGTGCGAAGGGGGTGTTTCCGCTGGTCCTTGCCGTCCAGACATGACACGGGGGGTCACTGTGGGAGAAGCTGGGCAGGGATATGAACGTCATACCCGCCGATTCCCGTCGGTGACGCAGAATTGCTCGTTGCCGCAGGGACACGCGGCGGCGAGAATTGGAACGCTCCCCGCACGGCTCGTTCGCGGTCCGAAAAGGCCGTGCCGCGGTGCGCCCCCACCCGACCCTGCCCGCACTGTGGGCGCGTATGCGAAGGGAGGACCGTGACCTTCGGATTCGCTCCGTCCGCAGCCACTTCGATCACCACGTCTGCCGGCTCCGCCAGCCGCCTCGCCAGGATGCTTGAGCCCGCAGAATGGGCAGCAGCCGGGATACCCCTGCTGCGCAACCCGCGCGAGGTGGTCAGTGGACTGCACGCCCTGCACTCGCCGACGCCAAGCACTGCCGTTGTCGCCGTGCTCGACCACGAAGAACGACTCGCCGCCAGCGCCTCGTTCTCGCGGCGCGCTGTTCCCGTCGACGGCTGGGAGTTCCGCAACGTGCTGCTGGCTCATCTGCGCCGGGTGATCCCGCACGATCTGCGTCGCCGGGCACCCGTGCGTACCGCCATGCTGCTCTACTGCCGCGAGGGCGACGAGCGCTGGACGGAGGAGGACGGGGCGTGGATGTGGGGGCTGCGGGACGCCTGCACTCTGCATGGGCTGCGCTGCGGTGCGTACATCACGCTGACACGCGGGGGCTGGCAGGTGCTGGGCGAGGGCCGCGGGGGCCGTCAGCCCAACTCCACGTCGTCGCCCGGCCTTCTGGCCGACGCCCGGGTGGACGGCGAGCCGCTGCCGCTGCGTACCGCCGGCGGCGCGGCTGAGGCGCTTCGGCGCACAGCGGCTCGCTGAAGGTGCCGCCCCTCCGGCTGCCCACAGGATGGGCAGCCGGATCACGACGGACCAGCGGCCAAGGCCCTACGGCCAACGGCCCAGTCGGCCCATACCGGCCGTACGACCGAGGACGACTGGTAAGGCTCAGATGCCCGTGGCGAGCACGGTGTTGATCCGCTCGGGCTCGCCGCACACGATCATCAGCACGGTCGCCTTCGCCTTGGCCGCCGGAAGCACGCTTACGGCTGCATCGTCAGCGCCGCCGTTCAACGCGACGACCACCACGGGCCGGGCCGAGGCACGTCCCACAGCGGCGGCGTCGGCGTAGAAGACGTCGTCGCCCGCGTCGTGCTGTGCCCAGTAGGCGGCATCGCCGAAGGACAGTTCGTGCTGGGCCCACGGGTGCTGCTCACCAGTGGTGAGCACCAGGACGTCGCCCGGTGCGCGGCCGGAGTCGAGCAGCAGGTCGACCGCCTCGTCGGCGGCGTCGAGCGCGCCGTCCGCCGGGGCGGGTATCAGCTGGATCTGAGGAAGGGAAGGAGTCGTCGGCCGGGCGGCCTGCGGCTGCACGGCAGAGGTGGGCGTACGCGGTGCCGGCGGCCCCGGCCTGGCGGGACCGGAGCCCGGATGTCCAGGCCGCGGTGAGGCCGCGGAACGCGGACCGGGTACGGGACGAGGGGTCGGCGCGGTGCGGCCTGTGGCCGGAGTGACGCGGGGACCCTGGGCGCTCTCGTGAATCTGAGGCTCCTCGGGGATGAGAGGCATGAGTGGATGTCTATCAAACGCCGATGCGAAAGGCATCGGCGGGTGGGCACATAAGTGCGACCCTGCTGCTGGAGCGGGTTCAGAAGTCGAAGCCGAGCTGGCCCCCGCTTTCCAGTGCGTCCGCCTCCGCGGAGAGGGCCTGCACCTCCGTGGCGAGGGGGTCCGCCGTCAGGGGGACGCGGACCTTCTTGAGGTGCCGCCACTGGGGCAGCGCGTCGAGATAGGACCATGAGAGCCGGTGGTAGGGGGTGGGCCCCCACTCCACGAGCGCCGCCTTGTGCAGGGGCGCGGGATAGCCGACGTTGGAGGCGAAGTCGAAAGGGGCGAACTCCCCGTGCAGCTCGGCCATCATCGCGTCCCGGCGCACCTTGGCGATCACCGAAGCGGCGGCGACGGCGACGCAGGACTGGTCGCCCTTGATGACCGTACGGACCTGCCAGGGCAGCCCCAGGTAGTCGTAATTGCCATCGAGGATGATCGCGTCCGGACGTACTGGCAGGCCCTCCAGCGCACGTACGGCCGCGAGCCGGAGCGCCGCGGTCATCCCGAGGTCGTCGATCTCCTCCGGCGAGGCGTGCCCCAGGGCGTAGGACGTGACCCATCGCTCGAGTTCCGGGGCCAATTCCGTACGGCGCTTGGGGCTGATCAGTTTGGAGTCGGTGAGCCCCAAAGGGGGTCTGCGCAGTCCGGTGATCGCCGCACACACCGTGACCGGACCGGCCCAGGCCCCGCGTCCGACCTCGTCGACACCAGCGACGATTTTGGCGCCGGTGGTGGCTCGGATCGAGCGCTCGACTCTGTGGGTGGGCGGTTCATACTCCATAGCGTCAGTCAGGTTACGCCGCCGGACGCCGCCCGCGACACCGGGTTTCCCTCAGCGGCTCCGGACGGCGGCTGACCGCGGCTCCAGAGCACGGCTGACCGCGGCTCCAGAGCACGGCTGACCGCGGCTCCAGAGCACGGCTGGCCGCGGCTCCAGAGCACGGCTGGCCGCGGCTCCGGAGCATGGCCGACCGCGGCCGCGGACCGCGTTCAGCCGGTACGCGGACAGAGCAGCGGCACCATGACCTGGTCGATCATCTCGGCGATGTCCTCGTCCGGCCATTCGCTTCCGCACATCTTTGACCGGTACATCATCAGCCCGGGAATCACATCGAAAACCAGCTCATGAGTGGCGTTGGAGCGGACGTCGCCGCGCGCGATGCCACGGCACACCACCTCCCGGAAGAGCTGCGTGGACGGCTCGATCACCCGCCGCACAATCACCCCATGGAAGCGCTCGGCGGTGGAGGTGTCGCACTCGTAAAGCACAGAGCGAAGCGCGAAGCCGGACGTGGAGAACATGGCGTCGCGCACGCGTCGGCAGAGCTGAAAGAGATCTTCGCGAATGCTGCCGTGATCGGTTGCCTCGTCGAGCGTCGGCAGCCCGGCCTGCAGGGCGTCCACGACGAGGTCCTCCTTCGACGGCCAGCGCCGGTAGACGGCAGCCTTTCCGGTCTGGGCCCGGGCGGCGATTCCTTCCATCGTGAGCCCGCCCCAGCCGACCGTACTCAACTGCTCCAGAGCGGCATCGAGAATCGCGCGTTCCAGCACAGGCCCTCGACGGCGCAGCAGGACCGGGGGCGTCTCTGCCGCGGCAGTCCAGCGCGAATTGGCCATCGTCTTCTCTCCATTGGGAACAGGGGGATCAGTGAACGCTTGCGTTCACTGGCGGGTACTCTCTACGGTTGCCGAGTCAGTGAACGGCTGCGTTCACTAATTCACTTGTGGGGGTTCCCTAGTGACGACCTCTCAAATAAAAACTCCAAGCACGCCGGGAGCGGCCCGCAGGCAGGGACGCCCCGGGATCGCTCTCACCGTCATCGCCGCCCTGCAGCTCATGGTGGTCCTCGACACCACGATTGTGAATATCGCGCTCCCGCACATCCAGGGCGCGCTCGAGTTCACCACGGCGCAATTGTCCTGGGTGGTCAACGCCTACACCCTCACCTTCGGCGGGCTGTTGCTTCTCGGAGGCCGGGCGGGCGACATCCTCGGCCGCCGAAGGGTGTTCGTCTTCGGTGTACTCCTCTTCACGTTCGCCTCGCTCCTGTGCGGAGTCGCCCAGGAACCCTGGCAGATGCTCGCGGCCCGCGCGCTCCAGGGCATCGGCGGCGCCATCGCCTCGCCCACGGCGCTCGCTCTCATCACCACGACTTTCCGTGAGGGGCCCGAACGCAACCGCGCCTTCGGTATCTTCGCAGCGGTCTCGGCCAGCGGCGCGGCCATCGGCCTGCTCGCCGGAGGCATGCTCACCGAGTGGCTGAACTGGCGCTGGGTGTTCTATGTGAACCTGCCGATCGGCATCTTGATCGCCCTTCTGGCGCCGGTGTTCATCAATGAGTCCGAGCGGCATTCCGGCCGGTTCGACTTCACGGGCGCACTCACCTCGACCGCGGGCATGGCCTCCCTGGTCTACGGCTTCATCCGGGCCTCCGAGGACGGCTGGGGCGACGCGCTCACCCTCGGCGCGTTCGCGGCTGCGGTCGTCCTGCTCACGGCGTTCGTACTGACCGAGCGGCGGGCGCGGGAGCCCATCACTCCGCTGCGGATGTTCGCCGACCGCAACCGCTCGGGCACGTACGCGATCATGATGAGCCTCGCTGCTGCGATGTTCGGCATGTTCTTCTTCATTGTCCTGTTCGTGCAGAACGTACTGGGCTACAGCCCGATCAGCTCCGGCCTCGCATTCCTGCCGGTCACGGTGACGATCGTGGTGGCTGCCGGACTCTCCTCGAAGCTGCTGCCGGTGCTCGGCCCCAAGCCGTTCCTGATCGCGGGTGCCCTGTTCACCGGCAGCGGTATGGCATGGCTGACCGCGATCGACCCGGACAGCTCGTACGTGGGCGCGGTGCTGGGTCCGATGCTGCTCTTCGGTTTCGGCATGGGTCTGGTGTTCGTGACGGCGACGCTCACGGCGGTCTCGGGCGTGGCACAGCACGAATCAGGTGCGGCCTCCAGTCTGCTCAACGCGACACAGATGGTGGGTGGTTCCCTGGGGCTGTCGATTCTTCTGACTGTCTTCAGCACCGCCGGCCGCGACGAGGCCGAACGCCTGATGCCGTCGTTCCTCGCGGAATCGACGCCCGCGCAGAAGGCAGTCTTCGAGAAGACGCACGAGCTGCCGCCTCCGTGGGGACACCAGGTGCTCGCCGAAGGCATCGCCACGGCGTTCTGGGCCGGGGTGGGCCTGGTGGTACTCGCCGTGCTGGCCGCGGTGTTCGTCATCCGGGTACGCAAGAGCGACCTGGAGGCGCTCGGCGGATCGGTGGGCCCGGACGGCCCAGCGGCATAGACGCGCGGCGCCCCGGCGACCCGGCGACCCGGTGACCCGGTGACCCGGTGACCCAGCCATTCACTATCCGGCTGTCCGGCCAGCTCGGCACTCCGGCGGCACAGACCGGCGGATCCAGGGGTACGGGCCGTGCGCGGGGTCGGCCCGTACCCCTCCCGCCTCAGCGCCGACGATCAGCGAGGATCAACAACTGCCGTACACACAAGCTCAGCGGACCCGGTGGCCGGGCACCCAGTCCGGGAGCGGTTCAGTCCGCCCCAGCCAGTCGGCGGGCGGCTGTCCCGCCCTGCCCGCCGCCACCACACCGCAGGCGATGGCACACGTCGTGTCCACATCACCACCCACCTGGGCCGTCGTCCAGAAGGCCCGCTCGAAGTCGCCGAGCGAGCGCGCCGCCGACCACAGCGCGAACGGCACGGTGTCATGCGCGCTGGTGCGCCGGCCGCTGCCGAGGACGGCCGCGACGGTCCCGGCATCCTTGTAGTCGAGCATGTCCCGTGCCCGGCGCAGACCGGCGCCCACCGCGCTGCGCGGTACGAGCGCGATGACGCCGTCGAGCAGGTCGGCGGGGGCCGGAGATCCGGCCGGATCCGCGGCGAACGCGGCGGCAGCCGCCACAGCCATGGCGCCGACCACTGCCTCGCGATGCTGATGCGTGGTGTACGAGGAGATTTCCGCCTGGTGGGTGGCCTGCTCCGGGTCGTCGGCGTACCAGGCGCCGAGCGGCGCGATACGCATCGCGGAGCCATTGCCCCACGAACCCTGCCCCTGAAAGAGAGCGGCGGCGAGTTCTCGCCAGTCGCCGCCCTCCCTGACCAGCCGGAGCATCCGGTTGACGGCGGGGCCGTAGCCACGGTCGAAGTCGTGGTGCACGGCGAAGGAGCGGGCGAGCGCGTCCTGGTCGACACGCTGGTGGTCCGCGAGGACGGCCAGTACCGAGCAGGCCATCTCGGTGTCGTCGGTCCACTGCCAGGGACCCTCCGGCAGCCGGCGCCGCTTCAGCAGTGGATAGTTCGAAGGTACGAAGAACTGGGAGCCCAGTGCGTCTCCCACGGACAGCCCTCGAAGGCTGCCCAGGGCGCGTTCAAAACGCGGGTCACGAGACGAGTCAGAGGAATCAACGGTCATCTTCCTGCCACTCTATCCGGTGACGCCGTACGACTCGGGGGTACGCCAGCGTCCGAACGGCCGGTCGAGCGCGTAGCGCCCGTCGTCCCCCAGCTGCAGCATCCGGGTCTCACCGTTGCCCGGATTGGACAGCGACTCGAAGTCCGCGACCGACCAGTGGAACCAGCGCATACAGAACAGCCGCATGGTCAGCCCATGCGTGACCAGGAGTACGTTCGGCGGGTGATCGGGTGCTTCGAAGCTCCGGTACAGGCTCTCCAGAAACGCCCCGACCCGGTCGTACACATCCGCCCCCGACTCACCCTGCGCGAAGCGGTAGAAGAAGTGGCCGTAAGCGTCCCGGTACGCCCTCTGCAGCCGTACGTCCTCCCTGTCCTGCCAGTTTCCCCAGTCCTGCTCGCGTAGCCGCGGTTCCTCCCTGACCCGCACCAGCCGCGGGTCGAGGTCGAACGCCCGGAAGGTCTGATGGGTGCGGCGGTAGGGCGAGACGTAGACGCTGACGCGCTCGTTCCCGAACAGCTCACGCAGCCGCACCCCCGTCTCCTCCGCCTGGGCCCATCCCGTCCGGGTCAGCCGCAGAGCATGGTCGGGCTCGCGTTCGTACACCGAGTCATCGGCGTTTCCCTCCGACTCACCGTGCCGGACGAGGACGATACGTCGCGGTCGTGCCATGCAATGAACCCTAGATCGGTCCGAACGCGGCCGAGAGGGCGGGCCAAGTCCATCCGGCGCAGCCGGGGGGTGGAGCAGCGGCCCGAGCGCCGCAGGACCCGGGCCGCCACCCCGGTCTGCCGCCTGGCCCGGTCTGCCGCCTGGCCACGCCGGCCGGCGGCCCGCCCGCTGGAGAAGGACGCGATCAGACCGTCCAGGACGGTTCGAGCTGTACGACGTCACCGGCCAGCGCCGCGACATCCGCCTCGGTCTGCGCGCGCAGCAGCAGCCGCTCGACCCGCTCGGTGCGGTACTTCCCGTGCTCGGCCGCCGACTGCCACATCGACATCACCAGGAACTCGCTCCCCGGCGCCTCTCCGAACAGCCCACGCACCATCCCGGGCGACCCCGCCATCGCCGGGTTCCACACCTTCTCCTGCATCAGCGCGTAGTGCTCGACCCGGTCCTCATGCACCCGGCAGTGGGCGACACGCACCACGTCGACGTCCGTGAACCGCGGTTCGAACCCCGTCTTCACATCAAAGCGGTAGTCGAACAGCTTGGCCTGAATATCCTTGTACGTCCCTGATTGCCCGGACGCCAGGCGATCGTGGGCGCGCGCCATGAACGAGTCGTAGAACGCACGGCTCTCCCAGAAGGTGAAGACATGGGCGACCTGGGGCCGCCCCTTGCTCCACCCACCGCCCTGGCCCCGGAATCCCGGCTCACCCAGCAGCCCCGCCCACTTCCGCTGCCCCCGCTCGAACCCTCGACGGTCCACGACGGTGCAGCGAATCCACTTGACCAGCACCGCGCCATCGTACGGCGCGATACGTGGCCCTGGTCACTCTCCGCCGGAGTGTGCCGGTACCAAACCCACGCACCGACGCCCGTCTTTCCGGGTGTACGCGGGGCTGCGGGTGGCCGAGCGTGACAGCATGGTCAACGGCCATAAAGCTCCCGGCAGTTATCGCAGTTATCGCAGTTGCCGCGGCTACCGCAGTCACCGGAGAAGGGGAAAATGGTGAGCAGTCTCAACAAAGGGGTCCAAAAGGCCGAGGTGACACTCAGGTGGGATCCCAGCCCCCTGGGTGAGCCCGCCCATGACCTCGACATCGTCGCGGCGACCTACCGGGCGGATGCCCCTCACGGCGCGCCGTCGTACGTCGTCCACTTCGACAGTCGCTCGCCCGACGGGACGATCATCCTCACCAGGGACAGTAAGACCGGCCAGGGCTTCGGCGCCGACGAGGTCATGACTCTGGAGTTCGACCGGCTGGCGGCCACGTACAAGCGGGTGGTCGTGGGTGTGGTGATCCAGCAGCGGGACGAACGGAAGGTCTTCGGCGACATAGCCAACACCGACGTCCGGATTCTCGAGGGACACACCGAACTGGGCAGGACCGACTTCGCCGAGGTGATCGGATCCACCGCCGCGGTGGTCGCGGAGTTCACCCGGAGCGAGTCCGGCGCCTGGGAATTCCGCCAGGCCGTCCGTGGATTCGACGCCGATCCGCAGTCCTTCATCGCGGTAATGGGCGACAGTACTTACTGAGCACGGCAGGCCCGGAGGGGGAAGTCATCGTACCCATGGAGGACGACGGGACGGGGTCCGTCCGGAAAGGCTGGTGAGGTCCCCGAGAGCAGATACGGAGACCTCTTTCCATGGCCACCTTTTTGTATCGACGGGGCTGTTGGGCCTTCCGGCGGCGCCGTTACGTCGGGCTGCTGTGGGTGGCGGTCCTGGCCGTCGTCACGTTCGGGGCCGTCAACGCCTCCGATCCTCCCGACGACTCGTCCTCAATGCCTGGGATCGAGTCCCAAGGCCTACGACCTCATCAACGAGCAGTTCCCGGGTGCCGAGGCCGAAGGGGTCGAGCGCCCGGATCGTCTTCGTCGCACCGGACGGCCAGAAGGTCACCGCGACCGAGAACCGCTCGGCCATCAACACGCTGGTGACCGAGGTGGCCGACGGGCCGCAGGTCGCCGACGTCGTGAATCCCTTCGACGGATCGGGGGTGAACAAGGACGCGACGACGGCGTACGCCACCGTCACCTACGAGGTGAAGGACGACGACGTCAGCGATGCCAGTAAGAAGGCGCTGGAGGGCGCCATCGAGCAAGCTCGGGACGCGGGCCTGACCGTCGAAGTCGGCGGGGCCGCGCTGGAGACCGAGGCCGCGGCCCGGATGAGCGAGGTGATCGGCGTCGTCATCGCCGCGGTGGTGCTGCTGATCACCTTCGGTTCGCTGGCCGCCGCCGGGCTGCCGCTGCTCACCGCCCTTCTCAGCGTCGGCATCAGCATGGTCTCGATCACCGCTCTGGGTAATGTTTTCGGCCTGTCCTCGACCGTCGGCGAGCGCTGACGGGGTGAACGCGCGCCGCCGCGCGCCCAGGGCCGGGAGCAGACGCCGAAGGCGGTGGCGCCGAGAAGTCGGCGCCACCGCCCTTGAACAGTAGGTTCACACCCGGGTGGTGCCCGGTATCAGCTGCACCCGCTGGTCGAGCCGCAGCCCTCGCAGATGTAGCAGGAGCCGGCCCGCTGCATCTTCGTACCGCAGGAGAAGCACAGCGGCGCGTCCGCGCTGATGCCCAGCTGCATCTCGACGAGCTCCGCCGAGGTGTGCACCTGCTTCGGCGCCTGCGCCGGAACCTCGGCCTGCGGGGCGGAGACGGCCTTCAGAGGCTCCTGGTGGCGCGGGGCGGACTGGGCCAGCCCCTCGACGTCCATCTCCTCGTCGGAGGACTCGTACGAGCCGGTCTCCAGGTGACGCTGACGCTCATTGGCCGAGTGGATGCCCAGCGCCGAGCGGGTCTCGAAGGGGAGGAAGTCCAGCGCCAGGCGGCGGAAGATGTAGTCGACAATCGACTGCGCCATCCGCACATCGGGGTCGTCCGTCATGCCCGCCGGCTCGAAGCGCATGTTGGTGAACTTCGAGACGTACGTCTCCAGGGGGACGCCGTACTGCAGACCCACCGAGACGGCGATGGAGAAGGCGTCCATCATGCCCGCGAGGGTGGAACCCTGCTTCGACATCTTCAGGAAGACCTCGCCGAGACCGTCGTCCGGGTAGGAGTTGGCGGTCATGTAGCCCTCGGCGCCGCCCACCGTGAAGGAGGTGGTGAGGCCGGGACGGCCCTTCGGGAGGCGCTTGCGGACCGGTCGGTACTCGACAACCTTCTCGACCGCGGTCCGGATCGTCTCCTCGGCCTTCGCGGCGACCGCGCCGGTCTCGGCCTTCCCCTTGTCCTTGGTCTTGGCGGAGAGGGGCTGGCCGACCTTGCAGTTGTCGCGGTAGATCGCGAGCGCCTTGATGCCCATCTTCCACGCCTGGAAGTAGACCTCTTCGACATCCTCGACGGTGGCCGTCTCGGGAAGGTTGACGGTCTTGGAGAGTGCGCCGGAGATCCACGGCTGGATGGCCGCCATCATGCGGACGTGGCCCATCGCGCCGATGGAGCGCTCGCCCATCGCGCAGTCGAAGACCTCGTAGTGCTCCTGCTTGAGGCTGGGAGCGTCGATCACATTGCCGTGGTCGGCGATGTGGGCGACGATCGCCTCGATCTGCTCCTCCTGGTAGCCCAGGCGGCGCAGGGCCTGCGGAACGGTGCCGTTGACGATCTGCATCGAGCCGCCGCCGACCAGCTTCTTGAACTTGACCAGGGCGAGGTCGGGCTCAAGGCCGGTGGTGTCGCAGGACATCGCCAGACCGATGGTGCCGGTGGGCGCGATGACAGAGGCCTGCGCGTTGCGGAAGCCGTTCTTCTCGCCGACGCGGATCACGTCCTGCCACGCCTCCGTGGCGGCGGCCCAGACCGGGGAGTCCAGGTCGTCCATGCGGACGGCCTTGCCGTTGGCGTCGGAGTGCTGCTTCATGACGCGCATGTGCGGCTCGGCGTTGCGGGCGTAGCCGTCGTACGGACCGACGACCGCGGCGAGCTCGGCGGAGCGCCGGTACGACGTGGCCGTCATCAGCGAGGTGATGGCGCCGGCGAGCGCGCGACCGCCGTCGCTGTCGTACGCGTGGCCCGTGGCCATCAGCAGGGCGCCGAGGTTCGCGTAGCCGATGCCCAGCTGACGGTAGGCGCGGGTATTCTCGGCGATCTTCTGCGTGGGGAAGTCCGCGAAGCAGATGGAGATGTCCATCGCGGTGATGACCAGCTCGACGACCTTGGCGAAGCGCTCGATCTCGAAGGACTGGTGGCCCTCGCTGTCGTCCTTGAGGAACTTCATCAGGTTCAGCGAGGCGAGGTTGCACGAGGTGTTGTCCAAGTGCATGTACTCACTGCACGGGTTTGAGCCGTTGATCCGGCCCGACTCCGGGCAGGTGTGCCAGTTGTTGATCGTGTCGTCGTACTGAATGCCCGGGTCCGCACAGGCCCAGGCCGCCTCGGCCATCTTGCGGAAGAGCGACTTGGCTTCGACCTCCTCGATGACCTCACCGGTCATCCGGGCGCGCAGCCCGAACTTGCCGTCGGCCTCGACGGCCTTCATGAACTCGTCGTTCACGCGGACCGAGTTGTTGGCGTTCTGGTACTGGACGGACGTGATGTCGTCGCCGCCCAGGTCCATGTCGAAGCCCGCGTCACGCAGCGCGCGGATCTTCTCCTCTTCCTTCACCTTGGTCTCGATGAAGTTCTCGATGTCGGGGTGGTCGACGTCGAGGATGACCATCTTGGCCGCGCGGCGCGTGGCGCCACCGGACTTGATCGTTCCTGCGGACGCGTCGGCGCCGCGCATGAAGGAGACCGGACCGGAGGCGTTGCCACCGGAGGAGAGCAGCTCCTTGGAGGAGCGGATCCGGGAGAGGTTCAGGCCTGCGCCGGAGCCTCCCTTGAAGATCATGCCCTCTTCCTTGTACCAGTCGAGGATCGACTCCATGGAGTCGTCGACGGCCAGGATGAAGCAGGCGGAGACCTGCTGCGGCTGAGGCGTGCCGACGTTGAACCACACCGGAGAGTTGAAGCTGAAGATCTGGTGCAGGAGGGCGTACGCCAGCTCATGCTCGAAGATCTCGGCGTCGGCGGGCGAGGCGAAGTAGTTGTAGTCCTCGCCGGCCTTCCGGTACGTCTTCACGATCCGGTCGATGAGCTGCCTGAGACCGGTCTCGCGCTGCGGGGTGTTCACGGCCCCGCGGAAGTACTTACTGGTGACGATGTTGACCGCGTTCACCGACCAGAAGTCGGGGAACTCGACGCCACGCTGCTCGAAATTGATCGAGCCGTCGCGCCAATTGGTCATGACGACGTCCCGGCGCTCCCAGACAACCTCGTCGTACGGATGCACGCCGGGGGTGGTGTGGATTCGCTCGATACGCAGACCCTTGCTCGTCTTGGAACCCTTGGCTCGGGAACCTCGTGCCGGGCCGCTCGCCGTCTCTGTCATGCCGCCTCCCAATACATGGGCAAAAACGCCCTGAAGTGCCCAGATCTTCCCGTGGCACATGTTGTTTCTGACGCCCCGGACGCCATACACAGCGCCCGTGAGCAGGTCTTTTCGCCGCTCCGCAGCCGGTCGGACGGCCGTTTCCGCGGGCTCTGCCGCGCGGAGGCTCCGCGGACCGTTCCGCGGGGAATCCCGCGGGCCGTTCCGGGGCCCTCATACGGGCCGTTTCGCGGGCCCGAGCCGGTCGGCCGATGTCGCTCAGTCGGCCGTGGCAAGGGTGGCGACGGTGGCGGGCTCGGGGACCTCGTGGGTCTCGCCGGGCCCGCGTCCCGCCGCGGGAGGCCGTGGTTCGCGGAGTTCCGCGATGGCGGCCTCGAAGTCTTCGAGTGAGTCAAAAGCCCGGTACACGGACGCGAAGCGCAGATACGCGACAAGATCGAGTTCCTGCAGGGGGCCGAGTATGGCCAGACCCACGTCGTGGGTGGTCAGCTCGGCGCTTCCGGTGGCGCGCACCGCTTCCTCGACCCGTTGGCCGAGCTTGGCGAGGGCGTCCTCGGTGACCGGCCGCCCCTGGCACGCCTTGCGCACGCCGGAGATGACCTTGGTGCGACTGAATGGTTCGGTCACGCCGCTGCGCTTGATCACCATCAGCGAGGCGGTTTCCACCGTCGTGAACCGGCGGGAGCAGTCGGGGCACTGCCGACGCCGACGGATCGAGGTTCCGTCGTCGGTGGTGCGGCTGTCGACCACACGACTGTCGGGATGCCTGCAGAAGGGACAGTGCATGGCTCCCCAACCCTCCTTCACAGCACGACTGAATAGCCTCAGCAGGTGGCCGAAGCCCCGTTCGAAGCAGCCCCAAGCATAGGCGATGACCACGGCCTTGAAGGACGGGGACCACAACCTCTGGGCTGCGGACACAATCCAACCACTAGATCTGGGGTTTTGCCGCACAATCGACTCCCGGCGCGTGTCGCGCGACGGAAGTACCGACAGGAGCCCTGCTGACCGACGGGCACGCCCACAGGGACGCGGCCGGGAACGCGGACGGAGCGCCGTCGCGCGGCTCCAGGGCTTCCGGCCGGCCGGCTGCCAGACTGGAATCACCCTGCCGCAGCCGTCCCCGGCGGGGAAGGTTAGCGTGGAGCGGCCCGCACCGCCGCGCCCTGCCCCGCGAACCGATCGTTCGCACATACACCCAGCCAGACGCTCACGCCAGGTCATTTGTAATTTTTCACTCGAACGTGTGTTTGGCGCAACCTTTCGAAACGAACTACCGTTGTCCAGCTAGGGAGACCATTCGAGAGGGGCCGACGTGACCACCACCGCAGACAGTGCCACCATCACTGCCCAGGACCGCTCCCAGAACCGATTCGAGCCGGTGCATGCCATGAATGACGCAGCCACGACCCCCGAGGGTCCCAAGCCCACGCGTTCACTGCCCGGCCGACCTCCAGGGATCCGGGCGGACAGCTCCGGACTCACGGATCGGCAGCGGCGGGTCATCGAGGTGATCCGGGACTCCGTGCAGCGGCGGGGATACCCACCGTCGATGCGTGAGATCGGTCAGGCAGTAGGGCTGTCCAGTACGTCCTCCGTCGCCCATCAGCTGATGGCGCTGGAGCGGAAGGGGTTCCTGCGCCGGGACCCGCACCGGCCCAGGGCGTACGAGGTGCGGGGCTCCGACCAGCCCAGCAGCCAGCAGACGGACACGACCGGCAAGCCCGCCGCGTCGTATGTCCCGCTCGTCGGCCGGATCGCGGCCGGTGGCCCGATCCTCGCCGAGGAATCCGTCGAGGACGTCTTCCCGCTCCCCCGCCAGCTTGTCGGGGACGGCGAGCTGTTCGTGCTGAAGGTCGTCGGCGACTCGATGATCGAAGCCGCGATCTGCGACGGCGACTGGGTGACGGTACGCCGTCAGCCCGTCGCGGAGAACGGGGACATTGTGGCCGCGATGCTGGACGGCGAGGCCACGGTCAAACGGTTCAAGCGGGAGAACGGCCATGTGTGGCTGCTGCCGCACAATGCCGCGTATCAGCCCATCCCCGGTGACGAGGCGACGATCCTCGGCAAGGTGGTGGCGGTGCTGCGGCGGGTGTGAGCGACCCGCCCGCTGTGACCGGGCCCCGGGACCCACTGCGCCGGTCCCGGGGCTCGTCTTTTGCGGCTAAACCTCCCCCCTAGCCCTGGCGGGCTGGGAGGTGCCCCCAGCCGCTTTCGCGGATGTGACTGGGCGCCGTTGGGGTTACTCAATCGATGGTTGCGGTTACTACCAACTCGCACTAGCTGCGGCTCCCGAACTACGACTCCTTGGCCTTGGCTGAGGCATCGATCGCGGCAAGGGAGCGACGGACCAGGTTACGGTCCGTGGTGTACCAGAAGTCGGGCAGTGAGGCGCGCAGATAGCTGCCGTAGCGGGCGTTGGCCAGCCGCGGATCGAGTACGGCAACGACACCACGGTCGCCCGTCGTCCGCACGAGACGCCCCGCGCCCTGAGCCATCAGCAGTGCGGCATGCGTCGCGGCGACGGCCATGAACCCATTGCCCCCGGCCTGCTCCACGGCCTTCTGCCGGGCGCTCATCAGCGGATCGTCGGGGCGCGGGAACGGGATCCGGTCCATCACCACCAGCTGACAGCTGGCCCCGGGCACATCGACCCCCTGCCAGAGGGAGAGCGTGCCGAACAGACAAGTCTCCGCGTCGTCGGCGAACGCCTTGATCAGTTCGCCAAGGGTGTCCTCGCCCTGTAGCAGGATCGGCTTGTCGAGCCTGCTGCGCAGCTCCTCGGCCGCCGCCCGGGCTCCTCGCATGGAGGAGAACAAACCGAGCGTACGACCGCCGGCCGCCTCCACCAGATCAGCGAGCTCGTCCATCATGTCGCCGCGGGAACCTTCGCGGCCGGGCGTCGCCAGATGGCGTGCGACGTAGAGAATGCCCTGCTTCGGATAGTCGAAGGGGGAGCCGACGTCGAGTCCCTTCCACTGCGGGACGTCCTCGCCCTCGGTGCCTTCGGGAGCGAGGCCCAGCGAGGCGCCGACGCCGTTGAAATCACCGCCGAGCTTGAGGGTGGCGGAGGTCAGCACCACCGACCGTTCGGCGAAGAGCTTCTCGCGCAGCAGCCCGGAGACGGAGAGCGGAGCAACCCGCAGGGATGAGCCGAAGCGATCGTGGCGCTCGTACCAGACGACGTCGTACTCGGAGCCCTGGGTGATGCGCTCGGCGACGTCGTGAATGGTCTCGACGGAGGCGCGGGCCTGCTTGCGTACGGCGTCCTCGTCCTGGACGGACTTGTCGCGGGTGGAACCGAGAGCAAGGATCACCGTGCGGGCCGCGTCACGCAGGGCCATCAGCGCATACCCGAGATCTTCGGGGATTTCCTCAAGTCGACCGGGCAGCGCGAGCTCCATCAGCCGCTCGAAGGTCTCGGCGGCGGTCTGCAGAGCGTCCGCGGCCTTTTCGTTGACCAGCTTGGCCGCGCGGCGCACGGCACGGTTCACCTGGCCGGGAGTGAGCTCGCCGGTGGCCACGCCGGTGACTCGGGAGACCAGCTCATGGGCCTCGTCCACAATCAGCACCTCATGCTGAGGGAGCACCGGAGCGCCCTCGATCGCGTCGATCGCGAGCAGCGCGTGGTTGGTGACGATGACATCGGCGAGCTTGGCCCGCTCACGGGCCGCCTCGGCGAAGCACTCGGCGCCGTACGCGCATTTCGTCGCGCCGAGACACTCCCGCGAGGAGACCGAAACCTGCGCCCATGCCCGGTCGGAGACTCCGGGGGTGAGGTTGTCACGGTCCCCGGTCTCGGTCTCGTCCGCCCAGTCACGCATCCGCAGCAGGTCCTGGCCCAGCTTGCTGGTGGGCGCTGCGGCCTCGAACTGGTCGAAGAGCCCGTCCTCCTCTTCCTGCGGAACGCCTTCGTGGAGACGGTGCAGACAGAGGTAGTTGGAACGCCCTTTGAGCATCGCGAATTCGGGGCGCCGCTGCAGCAGCGGGTGCATCGCCTCGACCGTACGCGGAAGGTCACGCTCCACGAGCTGGCGCTGGAGAGCCAGGGTGGCGGTGGCCACGACGACTCGCTCGCCGTGTGCCAGGGCCGGCACCAGATAGCCGAGGGACTTTCCGGTGCCGGTGCCGGCCTGGACGAGGAGATGGGAATTGTCGTCGACGGCTTCGGCAACGGCCTCGGCCATGGTGACCTGGCCTTGGCGCTCCACGCCGCCGACGGCGGTGACGGCGGCGTGCAGGAGCTCGGGGAGGGATGGCTTCGTCATAGCCCGACCACCCTACGGTGCGCCACTGACAACGCCATCACGCGCCGGTTCGTCGCGAGCAGATCCCGGCCCCGCCGGTTCGGCCTGACAGGGGTGAACGGGCTGAACGGAACCACGGTCAGGTGTGCGGAGTCGTGGGCGGCGGGGAATTTCGGCACGGGGACTCCTGGAGTGGAACCGATGCGGGTCGAGCGGTGTATGTAAGGCAGCGGGTCGTTCACAGCAGGTCGCGGAGGGCGCGGTCGCGGACCATCAGTGCGGCTCGTTTGTCGGGGAGGTCGACTTCGGCCGAGAAGCGAAAACCGGCGGAGAGGAAAGCGGAGATGGAGGGACTGTTGCGCAGATTGGGTTCCGCGATGACACGCGCGCACCGGGGGCGATTGTCGAGAACGAGGTCGGCGACGGCCCTGAGGAGCGCGGAGCCGATACCACGGGCACGGTCGGCGACGCTGCCGATGAGGAGATGGATACCGGTGTCATGAGGACGGGCCGGGTAGTGCCGCGCCAGGGGATCGAGGTCGGCCCGGTAGATCTCGAAGTAGCTCATGGGAATGCCGCTGACCACACCCAGACAGGGGACGCTGCGTCCGTCCCCGTCGAGCTGGGCTCGAAGATGGGCAGCGGTGACGGGCTCCGGTCCCTCCAGGTGCCAGAACGCGGCCACG
The DNA here is from genome assembly GCF_044548015.1 of Streptomyces sp. NPDC052236. Lineage (NCBI taxonomy): Bacteria > Bacillati > Actinomycetota > Actinomycetes > Kitasatosporales > Streptomycetaceae > Streptomyces > Streptomyces sp. NPDC052236. The sequence goes on from NZ_JBIUBL010000006.1 coordinate 272,686, forward strand.
GCGGGGTCGTTCATCCAGCGGCTGATCAGCGGGACATCGCGTTCGACGCGTACGGGGACGAGTCGCACGACCCCGACATGGGTGGTGGCCGGCCCCCAGTCTCCGGGGGTGTCCAGAAGCTCACCGGGCGCGCCGTCCGCCTGCCGCGGGCCGGGTGCCGGCTCGTCCTCCTGGAAGAGCGCGAGGAGCTCATCGGTGAACCGAAGGTCCAGTGTGTCCTCCGCGCATCCCGACCGCGGGTCCACTGTGTCCTCGGCACACGCACCGAGCTCGGGTGTGGGACCGGCTCCGGCGTCGGTGCTCGCATCGGTGGGAAGCACAGTGACGCTCTCCTCTCGCTGTTCAGGGACGAAGGGGGTTGGTGATGGTGACGTAGACGGACTGGGTGTCGACGGGGCCGACGAGTTCGTCGAGCCCGCGGAGACAGGTGAGCAGGTTGGCCTTGGACCGCAGAGTGGGCGCGTCGAGAAGCTGAGTGGGCAGCGGTGAGCCGAGGCCTTCGTTCGCGGTGAGGAACTGCCGGAATGCGGCGATGAGCAGGCGTTCGTCAGCGAGGCGCTGCGCTCCGAAGGCTCCGATCAGCCCGAGGACGTTGTTGATGCCGAGGTAGTAGGCGAAACGCTCGTCGGTGACCTCATCGCTGACAAAGGTGTCACTGACGGTGCCGATGCCGGGGAGGCGGTGCTCGAGTGCGGCTCGGTGGGATTCGCGGAAGTAGTAGCCCTGGTTGTCGCGGTACCGGCCGCCGATGGGCCAGCCGTCGGGGTCGAGGATCACCAGAGTGTTCTGCTGGTGGGCCTCGAGCGCGATACCGGCGGTGGCGTCCAGCCAGAGCACCGGGCGTACGACGTGGGCGAGGTAGCGCAGGAACCACTCGGCGGCGACCGTTCCGGTGGGGCGGCCGGTGCGCGCGGCCAGCCGTTCCACGATGTCGGCGAGGCGCGAGTGCAGCCCGGTCCGGCCGGGCCAGGGGCGGGGCGCGGTGAGTCCCGCGACGCAGACGGCGTCGTCCCCGGGGGCGAACGGATTGTGGCGCAGCATGACGTCCAGTCCGGGGACGGGTTCGCCGTCGGCGGTGTCGACGGCGATCCATGCGGGGTCGCGGACGATGTCGAACCCGGGGTGGACCGCATGCCACTCCTTGGCGAGACCGGTGCGCAGCAGCCGGTGGACCTCGACGCCGCGGTGGAGTTCCTTGCGGAGGTTTTCACGACGGGAGTTGGTGATGCGTACGCCGAGAGAGAGTTTGAGCATGACCGGAGCACCCGGACGGTGCACAGTGCGGATCGAGGAGGTGGGGTGCCAGGGGCCGCCGTAGGGACCCAGGTCATGCAACAGACCGGCGTGGAGGAGGTCGGCAGCGGCGGGGCGGAGCTGCAGTTCACGGGCCTGCCAGGGATGGAGCGGCAAGGCGACGGTGTGGTCGGGGAGCTGGAGGTCCCCGCAGAGGCGGGCGGTGAGCTGTTCGGCCGGCACGGCGCGGCCCTGTTCGGTGGTCCAGGCCGATTCGGTGACCAGGACGGATCGGTCGACGGCCATCCAGTGCAGCGGGAAGGAGCCGTGGAGCTCTGGTGAGTAGCGACGCGCTTCGGCGTCGGAGAGTTCCTCGCGGCTCTTGGGCGTCGGGTGCAACGGGTGGCCGAGCAGCAGTGACTGTTCGGCGGTGAGGAAGAGATCCGCGCCGGGCGCGGGGCCGGGGTGGTCGCGGCGGGCGGTGATGAAGTCGGCGGTGCGCCGTACCGAGTCGGCGACGCGGCCGACCAGGCCGGCTCCTTCCGTCTGGCCCGCTTCCCGGCCGAGCAGCGCGGCGACGGTGACGGCGTCTGCGCCGGCCGCGTCGCGTGGTGCTCCCTGCAGGGTGGGCCGGCCGAAGCGGTGCCAGCCGGTGGCCGACCAGTACCCGACGGGGACGAGCAGTGCGGTGCCGCTGGCGTGCAGCGGGATGCGCAGGGTGGGTCCGTCCGGTTTGGCGAGGTCGTTCTCCCGTACCCAGCAGCGGAGGAGATTCTCGACGGTCGCAGCGTCCGCAGCGCGGTGCGGGTCGGGATGGTCTAGGAACTCCGCCGCTCGGGATCGGGATCGGGATCGGGCTGTGGCGGGCGGGCCCGGAGTGGAGCTGGGGGCGTTTTCGCGGAGGGTGGGTCCGCCGGGGCCGCCTGACTGCTGGCCGGGCACGGTCGTTGTCTGGACCGTGAGGGGGCCGGACCGCCTTCCTCCTGATTCTCGGTGGTCGGTGGGACGGCCGTCGGTCTCGGGCGCACCGGGTGCGTGGGTGGGATTCACGAGGGGGCTTCCTTGTGGTGTGTCCGGGGTCAGTACGGCTGCCCGCTGCTGGGGCGCGGCGGCGTGGAGCGTTCGACGGCGGCCAGGGCGTCGGCAAAGCGGTCGAGGACGGCCCCGGCCTGTTCGTCGGTGAGAGTGAGAGGAGGGAGCAGTCGTACGACACCGGAGTGGCGTCCGCCGAGTTCGACGATGAGGCCGCGGCTGAGGCACTCCCGCTGGAGGGCGGCGGCGAGGGCGGGTGCGGGCGGCGGGAACAAGGCGGCGGGGGCTGCGGCGTCCGGGTCGACGAGTTCGACGCCGATCATGAGCCCCCTGCCGCGCACGTCTCCGATCCGGGGATGGGCCGTGGCCAGCCCCTGGAGCCTGCCCAGCATGCGCGCGCCGAGCGTCGCGGCGCGGTCGGCGAGCCGGTTCTCGCGTACGAAGGCGAGGGTGGCAGCGCCCGCCGCCATGGCGAGTTGGTTGCCGCGGAAGGTGCCGGCGTGGGCGCCGGGCTGCCAGGCGTCGAGTTCGGACCGGTAGACGATCACAGCAAGGGGAAGGGAGCCGCCGATCGCTTTGGAGAGCACCATCACATCGGGCACGACCCCGCTGTGTTCGACACCCCAGAAGGCGCCGGTTCGCCCGACTCCTGTCTGCACCTCGTCGGCGATGAGGGGGATGGAGCGGGCCGAGGTGATCTCCCGCATGCGGCGCATCCAGGCGTCGGGCGCGGGGATCACTCCGCCCTCCCCCTGCACCGGTTCCAGGATCATCCCGGCAGGCGTGGGCACTCCGCCCTTGGGGTCGTCGAGCAGGCTCTCGGTCCAGCGGGCGGCGAGTTCGGCGCCACGTTCGCCGCCGATACCGAAGGGGCAGCGGTAGTTCCGCGGGAAGGGCAGCCGGGTCACGCGTACGTCGGTGGCGCCGCCGGAGGCGGCCAGCGCGCCGGCCGTCATCCCGTGGTACGCGCCGGTGAAGGCGAGGAGACCGCTGCGACCTGTGGCCGTGCGGACGAGTTTGAGGGCCGCTTCCACCGCGTCGGTGCCCGCGGGCCCGCAGAACTGGACTCGGGCATTGTCGGCGAACTGCCGTGGCAGCGTGGCGAACAGCTCGGTGGTGAACGCGTCCTTGACCGGGGTGGCGAGGTCGAGGACCTGCAGCGGCGCCTCCGAGTCGATCACCTTTCTGATCGCCTCCAGAACCACGGGGTGGTTGTGCCCGAGCGCCAGGGTGCCCGCCCCGGAAAGGCAGTCGAGATAGCGCCGCCCGTCCGCTCCCTCGATCGTCAGCCCTCTGGCCCGTACGGGGACGATGGGCAGCGAGCGCGCATACGTGCGGGCGGCTGATTCACGGAGTGACTGACGGCGCAGAATCCCCTCGTGCGCGGGGGGCAGCACCACCGGAGCGGGTTCGGCCGCCGGAGCGGGTTCGGTCACGGCCACGGCTGTTCGTCCTCCAGCTGTAACTGTTGCGTTGCACATCGATGCGGCGGTCGCGGCGGCCGGTCGTACGCACCAACGCCGCGCTGACCGCTGACCGCTGACCTCGTCCCCGTACGTAACCCCCGTACGTACAAACGACGCCAGAGGCCGAGGATCACGGGCATATCGGAAGATCCTTACGGTGGCGGAACCGTGGGCCTGCCGCGCGCCGTCCCCAACGGCACCGGCACAGTGAGGGCCCGCCGTACCCCGGCCCGGTCCACCGCTGCCGGGATGAGCGATGATTGCGCGGCTCCGGCAGCTCAGGTGCCCAGAAGCAGTTGAGTAGTTCGGTTCAGCAGTTCGCTTCAAGTAGTTCGGTTCAGAGTTCAGAGTTTCCGAAGTCCCAGGGGGATCACGACATGCGACCCATTCGCCCGACGCTGGCAGCGGCTTCCATCGCCGCCGTCCTCGCGCTGGCTGCCACCGCCTGCGGTCCGAGCGAGGACAACGCGGGCGGCCTGCCGAGCGCGTCCGCCGGCGAGAGCGCCGACGGCAAAATCACCATCCCGGACGATCTCAAGGACCAGCTCAAGGAGCACGGGATCGACCTGGACAAGTGGAAGAACGGCGAGTGGAAGAACTGGGAGAAGGACAAGTGGCTGCGTGAGGCCAAGGACTTCGTCAACCCGATCATCGAGGACCTCTGGGACCCGGACCGGATGCGCGAAGCCGAGAAGCCGCCGGAGAAGCCCGTCGACAACGACATCTCGGGCGACGAGGGTGTCACCGACCCGACGCCCGAGCCGGTCAAGGCGCAGGCCGTGAAGGCCCCGTACCACTCCAGTGCCGCGGAGGCCGGCAAGGTCTTCTTCGACGGCCCGCAGGGGTCGATGGTCTGCTCCGCGACCGTCGTCAAGGACCCGACCAACCCCGGTAAGTCGAACATGGTGTGGACCGCCGGTCACTGCGTGCACGCCGGCAAGAGCGGTGGCTGGTACCGCAATATCGCCTTCGTGCCGTCGTACAACGACAGCGCCAAGTCCACCGCCGAGCTGGAGAAGGCCCCCAAGGAGCAGATCGCTCCGTACGGAGTGTGGTGGGGCGACTGGGCCCAGACCTCCGACCAGTGGATCTCCCAGGGGGCCGAGACCGGCGGCCAGGGCGCTCCCTTCGACTTCGCCGTCATCCATGTCACCCCCGAGAAGGGCAGCACGGGCAAGTCGCTTGAGGAGACGGTCGGTTCGGCGTTGCCGGTCGACTTCGACGCCCCGGCCGTACCGGAGATCGACACCATGGCGGCTACGGGTTACCCGGCCGCGCCCCCGTACGACGGCCAGAAGCTCTTCCAGTGCGCCGACAAGCCGGGTCGGCTCTCGCTCAGCGCCAACGACCCGACGATGTACCGCATCGGCTGCACCATGACCGGCGGTTCCTCCGGCGGAGGCTGGGTGGCCAAGGGGCAGGACGGCAAGCCCGCCCTGGTGTCCAACACCTCCATCGGTCCCGTGACGGCCGGCTGGCTGGCCGGTCCGCGCCTGGGTGACGAGGCCAAGGGCATCTACGACGCGGTCAGCAAGAAGTTCGCGGGCCAGTAAGCGCCGGTAACCAGACGGGCCAGGCAAACCAGACAGACAGGCAAGTAAGTAAGTGCAGGGGCCTTCGCCGAGCAGGCGAGGGCCCCTGCTGTCCAAGGCACTTCAGGGGGAATTGTTTCCATGCCATCCATACGTCCGTTGCTGACCGCTGCCTCCACCGCCGCGGCCCTCGCGCTGACGGCCACCGCCTATGGAAGAACTGGGAGAAGGACAAGTGGCTGCGTGAGGCCAAGGACTTCGTCAACCCGGTGATCGAGGGGCTGTGGAAGCCCGAGCGGATGACGACAGCGAAGGCGCCGACGAAGACGCTCGCGTCCGGCGACATCACGGGCGGCCAGAGCGTCACCGACCCGGAGCCGCGTCCGGTCCAGGCACAGCAGGAAAAGAAGCCGTACCACGAGAACGCGGCCCCGGTCGGAAAGGTCTTCTTCGACTCACCCCAGGGCTCGATGGTCTGCTCGGCCACCGTCGTCAAGGACCCGAAGAACCCGGGCAGGTCCAACCTGGTGTGGACCGCGGGCCACTGCGTCCACACCGGCCGGGCGGGCGGCTGGTACCGCACTATCGCCTTCGTCCCCGCCTACAACGACAAGGGCAAAACCCCCGCCGCGCTGGAGAACGCGTAGCCGCAGGAGATCGCGCCGTACGGCGCGTACGGGGCCGACTGGGTCTCGACCTCCGGTGAGTGGATCAGCCAGGGCGGCCCGACGGGCGGCACGGGTGCCCGATGTGCAAAGCATCGGCTCGATGGGCGCCTGGGGCTACCCGGCCGCACCGCCGTACAACGGCGCGATCATGCACAAGTGCGTCGACCGTCCCGGCCGTCTGTCGATCTCTCCCGGCACGCCGGCCATGTGGCGCATCGGCTGCACCATGACCGGCGGTTCCTCCGGCGGAGGCTGGCTCGCCACCCAGCCGAACGGCATGCCGGCACTGGTCTCCAACACCTCCATCGGCCCGATCACTTCGGGCCGGCTGGCAGGTCCGCGCCTGGGCGAGGGCGCCCAGCAGATCTACACCATGATGAGCGACAAGTTCGCGGGCTGATAGCCGCCCGGGAGCACCTGGGGCCGGAGACGGCGGAAGGCCCGCTCTTCTCGACGAGTTCGTCGAGAAGAGCGGGCCTTCCGTCCTGCCTGGAGTGATCAGTGAGCGGTCGCCGGTGTGTACGGCGCCAGCGCAGCCGCCAGCTCCTCATGCACTCGCGCCTTGAGCAGCGTGCCCTCCGTGGTGTGCTCCTCGGAGAGGATCTCGCCCTCGGTGTGCACCCGCGAGACCAGCCCGCCCTGCGTGTACGGCACGAGCACCTCGACCCCGACCTCAGGCCGCGGCAGCTCGACGTCGATCAGCGCGAGCAGCTCATCAAGGCCCTGGCCGGTCCGCGCCGACACCGCGATCGCGTTCCGCTCGATACGCAGCAGCCGCTGCAGTACGAGCGGATCGGCCGCATCCGCCTTGTTAATCACCACGATCTCGGGCACGTCGATCGCGCCCACATCGCGGATCACCTCGCGCACGGCGGCCAGCTGCTCCTCCGGCGCCGGATGCGCTCCGTCCACCACATGCAGGATCAGGTCGGAGTCGCCGACCTCCTCCATGGTGGAGCGGAACGCCTCGACCAAGTGGTGCGGCAGGTGCCGTACGAACCCGACGGTGTCGGCCAGGGTGTAGAGCCGGCCGCCCGGGGTCTCGGCCCGGCGGACGGTCGGGTCCAGGGTGGCGAACAGCGAGTTCTCCACCAGGACACCGGCGCCCGTGAGGCGGTTGAGCAGCGAGGACTTGCCCGCGTTGGTGTAACCGGCGATCGCGACCGAGGGCACCTTGTTGCGCCGGCGCTCCTGCCGCTTGATGTCGCGGCCCGTCTTCATCTCCGCGATCTCCCGGCGCATCTTCGCCATCTTCTCGCGGATCCGACGCCGGTCCGTCTCGATCTTGGTCTCACCGGGGCCACGGGTGGCCATGCCGCCACTGCCGCCGCCACCCATCTGCCGGGACAGCGACTGGCCCCAGCCGCGCAGCCTCGGCAGCATGTACTGCATCTGAGCCAGCGCGACCTGCGCCTTGCCCTCTCGGGACTTGGCGTGCTGGGCGAAGATGTCGAGGATCAGGGCCGTACGGTCGACCACCTTGACCTTGACGACGTCTTCGAGCTGAATCAGCTGGCCCGGGCTGAGCTCACCGTCGCAGACGACGGTGTCGGCGCCCGTTTCGAGCACGATGTCACGCAGCTCCAGCGCCTTGCCCGAGCCGATGTAGGTGGCCGGGTCGGGCTTGTCACGGCGCTGAATGACGCCGTCGAGCACCAGCGCGCCCGCCGTCTCGGCCAGTGCCGCCAGCTCCGTGAGCGAATTCTCCGAGTCCTGCGCGGTCCCCGAGGTCCATACGCCGACCAGCACCACGCGCTCCAGGCGCAGCTGCCGGTACTCGACCTCGGTGACGTCCTCGAGTTCCGTGGAGAGGCCCGCCACGCGCCGCAGCGCGGCACGGTCGGAGCGGTCGAACTGATCGCCGTCCCGTTCTCCGTCGGTGTCCTGGCTCCAGACGACGTCCTCTTCCCTCAGGGCATCGGCCCGAAGGCTCTCGGCGCGCGTCTCCGCGAAGCTCTGCTCATCGACGCCCTGCTCGGGCTGCTCGGGCCGCTCGTCGAAGCTCTGCTCGTTCTGGGAAAGGGATGAAGAGGAGGTCATTGGATCCTTACGTCGATTGAGAAAGCTGAGAAATGAGACACAGGGGAGTCGATGAGACTCCGTACTGCCAGATCGGTATAACCCCGGGAGAACCCGGTGAAACCCGGTGCCGGAAATCTCCGGTACACCCGTCACAACGCGTAACAGGTCCGGATGATTCCCGAAGAGAACCCGGCCCCGGCAGCGTCGCCGACCCGTTGATGGTCGCACGGGCCTACCGGGGCCGTCATCCCAGTTTCAGCGGCCTGCGCGGGCCGCCGGAGTCGTGCTGCGCCAGTCCGGGTGTCCCGGCATCCGCGGTGTGCGCTGCCCGTACAGCCACCCCTTGAAGAATGCCGACAGGTCACGCCCTGCGACGCGCGAAGCCAGCTCCGTGAAATCGGCGGTCGTCGCCGTCCCGTCGCGGTGCTCGCGCACCCAGGCGCGCTCCAGCCGCCCGAACGCGTCCTGGCCGATCGTACGGCGCAGCGCGTACAGGACGAGCGCGCTGCCGTCGTACACCACCGGCCGGAACAGGCTGATCTTCTGGCCCGGCGACGGCGGCTTGGGCGCCGCCGGGGGTCCGCCCGCCGCCCGCCACTGGTCGGAGTGCTGGTACGCCTCGCGCATCCGCACCTCCAGCGACTGGTCCCCCTTCTCGTGGGCGTACGTCGCCTCGTACCAGGTGGCGTGGCCCTCGTTCAGCCAGAGATCGGACCAGGCGCGGGGCGAGACGCTGTTGCCGAACCACTGGTGGGCCAGCTCATGCACCATGATCGATTCGACGTACCACGCGGGGTACTGCCGGGTGAACAGAGCGCGCTCGAACAGCGAGAGCGTCTGCGTCTCCAGCTCGTAACCGGTAGTGGCGTCGGCGACCAGCAATCCGTACGTCTCGAAGGGATAGCCGCCGACCTGCCGCTCCATCCATTCGATCTGTCCCGGCGTCTTCTTCAGCCAGGGCTCCAGCAGCCGGCGGTCCGCGGTCGGCACGACATCGCGTACGGGCAGCCCGTGCGGCCCCTCGCGGCCCACGACGGACGAGCGGCCGATCGACACCTGAGCCAGCTCGGTGGCCATGGGGTGGCTGCTCCGGTACGCCCAGGTGGTGGTGGCCCCTTTGGTGGCCTTCGCCAGCCGCACCCCGTTGGCGACCGCGGTGAGCGCGCTGGGAGCGGTGATCCGGAAGGTGAAGTACGCCTTGTCGGCGGGATGGTCGTTGCACGGGAAGACCCGGTGCGCGGCGTCGGCCTGGTTCGCCATCGCCAGGCCGTCGGAGGTGCGCACCCAGCCCCCGTCGTCGTTCGTCCCGCGCGGGTCGCTGGTGTGCCTGACGGCGATACGCAGCGGCGATCCTTCCTCGATCTCGTCCGGCGGGGTGACGACCAGGTCCTCGCCGGCGGTCGCGAACGTGGCGGGCCTGCCGTTCACTTCGACACCGCGGACGGCGCCGTGGGTGAAGTCGAGGTTGATCCGGTCCAGGTCCTGGGTCGTCCAGGCGTCGATCTTCGTGAGCGCGTTCAGCGGCTTGGTGTTGCTGCCGGGGTAGGTAAAGGCGATGTCGTACGCGAAGACGTCGTAGCCGGGGTTGCCGAGGTGCGGAAACAGGCGGTCGCCGATGCCGAGTGGCGTGGGCGGCGCGGAGGGCAGGGCCGCGGCGACGAGGGTGGCCGAGGCGGCGGCCAGCAGGGCGGCACGCAGGCCGCGCCGAGGCGTGAGCCGGGAGGTGAGCCGGGAAGTGTGCAGCATGGACTACCGCTATCAGCGCGGCCGGTGTGGACAGTGGCGGCGCGCGTCGGGTCCACCCGAACGGGGGTTGGGGTCCGAAAGGGATCAAGGACCGAACGGCTCAGGGCCCGAAGGGTCAGGGCCCGAAGGGTCAGGGCCCGAAGGGCTCATGCGGCTCAGGCGCTCAGGCGGTGGGCGCCGGGTGCTGGGCGCGGCTCACGTCGTACACCCCCGGCACATCGCGCATGGCCCGCATCAGCGCGGGAAGACCGGCCGCGTCCGGGAGGCGCAGCGTGTAGGTGTGGCGTACGCGCTGTTCGCTGGGCGGCTCGACGGTGGCGGCGACGACCGCCGCGCCCTCGGTGGCGATGGCCTCTGTCAGATCGGCGAGCAGGCGCGGGCGGCCGAAGGACTCGGCGACCAGGGTGACCCGGCACTCGGCGGCATCGCCCCAGCTCACCGCGATGGGCTTGCGGTCGAGTGCCTTCATACGGGCCACTGCGGGGCAGGCCTCGCGGTGGACGGTCACGGCCCGGCCGCGGACGGCCCGGCCCCGTACCTCGAAGCCGGTGACGGCGTCGGGCGGCACCGGCGTACAGCACCCGGCGAGGCGTACGGTCGCGTCCGGCAGATCGGCGACGGCGTTCGCGGCTCCTGGCCGGTCCGCGGTGATGGGGGCGGCGGCCCTGCCGGGGGTGGCCGCGGGGATCCTCGCCTCCTCCGGATGCGCCTTCAGCCAGCTGGTGATCGCGATCCGCGCGGCGGGCGTACGGGCGTGGTCGAGCCAGTCCGGTGAGGGCCCGGAGGCGGCGTCCTGCGTGTCATGGGCGCGCAGCAGGTGCACGGTGTCGCCGTCCCTGAGCACCGTGCTCAGCGTCGCCAGGCGGCCGTTGACGCGGGCGCCGATGCAGGCGTGCGCCCGCTCTCCGTACTGCGCGTAGGCGGCGTCCACGCAGCTCGCTCCCGCAGGCAGCCCGAGCATGCCGCCGTCGGCGCGGAAGACGGTGATCTCGCGGTCCTGCGCCAGATCCGCGCGCAGGGAGGTCCAGAAGGCGTCGGGGTCAGGGGTGGACTCCTGCCACTGGAGGAGGCGGGAGAGCCAGCCGGGCCGGGTGGGGTCGGCACGCTCGCCGTCGGCCGGTTCCGCCCCTGTGCCGGCCGCGTCCATTTCCGCGGCATCCCCGGCATCCCCGGTGTCCGCGGTATCCGCATCAACCGGTACGTACGGGTTGCCCAGGGCGATCACTCCGGCCTCGGCGACCTTGTGCATCTGGTGCGTACGAATGAGGACTTCGGTGACCGTGCCGTCCGGGCCGGCGACCGCGGTGTGCAGCGACTGGTACAGGTTGAACTTGGGGGTGGCGATGAAGTCCTTGAACTCGGAGATCACGGGCGTGAAACAGGTGTGCAGCTCGCCCAGGACGGCGTAGCAGTCGGCGTCCTCGCCGACCAGCACCAGCAGCCGCCCGAAGTCCGTGCCGCGCATCTCGCCGCGTTTGAGCCGGGTGCGGTGCACGGATACGAAGTGCCGTGGCCTGATGAGGACTTCGGCCGTGATGTCGGCGTCCCGCAGCACCGCCCGGAAGTCCTCCGCGGTGGCGCCGAGCGCGTCGCCCGCGGTGGCGTTGTCCGCGATGAGGGCGCGGGTGCGCTCGTACTCCTGGGGATGGAGGATCGCGAAGACCAGGTCCTCCAGCTCGGTCTTGAGCGCCTGTACGCCGAGCCGTTCGGCGAGGGGGATGAGCACGTCACGGGTGACCCGCGCGATGCGGGCCTGCTTCTCGGGGCGCATCACGCCGAGAGTGCGCATGTTGTGCAGCCGGTCGGCGAGTTTGATCGACATCACTCGCACGTCGTTGCCGGTGGCGACGAGCATTTTGCGGAAGGTCTCGGGCTCGGCGGCGGCGCCGTAGTCGACCTTCTCCAGTTTGGTGACACCGTCGACCAGATAGCAGACCTCCGCGCCGAACTCCGCGCGTACCTGATCGAGCGTCACTTCTGTGTCCTCGACGGTGTCGTGGAGGAGAGAGGCGGTCAGCGTCGTGGTCTCCGCGCCCAGTTCGGCCAGGATCAGCGTTACGGCGAGCGGGTGGGTGATGTACGGCTCGCCGCTCTTGCGGAACTGTCCGCGGTGGGAGGACTCCGCCAGGACGTACGCCCGGTGCAGGATGGCGAGATCGGCGTCGGGGTGGTGCGCGCGGTGGGCATCGGCGACATGCCCGATCGCGTCGGGCAGCCGGTCCCGGGCGGCCGGGCCGAGGAGCGCGGCGCGGCCCAGCCTGCGGAGGTCGATCCTGGGCCGGCCGCGTCTGCGGCTGTGGGCACCAGGGTTGGTGGCCTCTGCGCTCATGGGGGCACCTCCGGCTGCTTGACCGGCGATGGAAGGGCAGGCGTGCACTCCGTGCCGGTGCTTGATGCTACCGAGCCCACCACGTGGAGCAGTCCCGCTCTCGCTCAGCGTGAAACGGATCACCCATTCGAGCGAAGCTCTATGCGACCCCGGTTTCGGCTCGGGTGCCCACGCCGGCGTCGGTTGCGGCGAGGAAGGCCGGTTCGATCCTGCCCTCGGCCACGATCACGACGGGGCCGGTCATCTCTATCTCGCCGTCGGGCCGCTCCGTGATCAGCAGGCGCCCGCCGGGGAGGTCCACGGTGTACGTCACGGGAACGCCCGTGACCGAGGGGTCCACGCCATCCCTGCGCGCCGCCGCGACGGCGACGGCGCACGCGCCCGTGCCGCACGAGCGTGTCTCGCCGGAGCCGCGTTCGTGTACGCGCATGGCGACATGGCGCTCGCCGCGGTCGACGACGAATTCGACGTTCACGCCGTCCGGGTAGACGGACGCCGGGCTGTAGGGCGGCACGGAGAGCAGGTCCCCGGCGTGATCCAGGTCCTCGACAAAGGCGACCGCGTGAGGATTGCCCATGTTCACGTTCCGGGCGGGCCAGCTGCGGCCGTCGACGGTGACCGTGACGCCATCGGCGGGGAGCAGGGCGGGGCCCATGGAGACGGTGACTTCGCCGTCCTTGGTCAGGTGCACCTTCTTGACGCCGCCGCGGGTCGCCACCGCCAGGTCGCCCGCCTCGGTGTGGCCCGCGCGCTCAAGGTAGCGGGCGAAGACGCGTATGCCATTGCCGCACATCTCGGCGATCGACCCGTCGGCGTTGCGGTAGTCCATGAACCACTCGGCCTCGGCCGCCATGGCGCGCGCCTCGGGGTGCGCCATGGACCGTACGACGTGCAGCAGGCCGTCGCCGCCGATGCCCGCCCGGCGGTCGCAGAGCTTGGCGACGGCGGCCGCGGGCAGGTCGATGACGTTGTCCGGGTCGGGGACGATTACGAAGTCGTTCTCGGTCCCGTGACCCTTGAGGAAGGAGACCGACGTCTGAGGAGTGCTCACGCCGTCCATCGTACGAGGGGGGTGTGACAACTCCGGGCGGACAGCCGGTCCGCCCGACAACCGATCCATCCGGCAACCGGTCTAGCGGAGCCGGGCCACGCGCCAGACGGCGAGCGCGACGATCATCGCGCCCACACCGACGTACAGAGCGATGACACGCCAGTCCGGGCGCTCGCCGGAACCGCGGGCCGGCAGTCCGGGCCAGGTGTGGCCCACGCGGCGGGCTGCCATCACGCCCCACCCCGCGGCGCAGCAGCTGATCAGCAGCCCCAGCATGGCGACGACCGCTCCGCCGTCGCCGGTGCCGAAGGCAAGGGGGAAGGCGAACATCAGGGAACCGACCGCCGCCAGCGCCACGATGGGCGCGAGCTGCCAGATCCGCAGCCTGCGCTGCGGGCGCAGCTCGACCTCGACCTCGTCGGCGATCGTGTCCTGGTCGTCAGGTCCGTCCGGGCTCAGCCGGGGCGCGTAATCCGCTGCGTCCCGATCTGCTGCGTCCCGATCTGCTGCGTCCCGTCTCTCCTGCTCTGTGTCACGAGGGCCGGCTTCCATCGCCACGCGCCCTCCCAACTCGGACTTCCCGTCGATCGATGCTCGATGATGGCACGGTCCAGGGCCCGCAAATGGCGGGCAGAGCGTCCCGATGCCATCACGTGATCAGGCTGTAACCGCTCGTTCGACCAACGTCAGGGCCCGATCCGGAAGTTCCTCCCGGTGCTCGTCCGCGCCGCTCAGCCAGTGCACGCGTGGGTCCCGCCGGAACCAGGAGTCCTGACGGCGCGCGAAGCGCTTTGTGGCGCGCACTGTCTCCTCGCGCGCCTCCTGGTCGGTGCACTCCCCCGCGAGCGCCGTGAGCACCTGCTGGTAGCCGAGCGCGCGTGCTGCCGTACGCCCCTTACGCAGCCCCTGCGCCTCCAGCGCGCGCACCTCGTCGACGAGGCCCGCCTCCCACATCCGGTCGACGCGCAGAGCGATGCGCTCGTCAAGTTCGGGGCGGGCGACGTCGATACCGATCTGGACGGTGTCGTACACGGCGTCATGGCCGGGGAGGTTGGCCGTGAAGGGCTTGCCGGTGATCTCGATGACTTCGAGCGCCCGGACGATGCGGCGGCCGTTGCTGGGCAGGATCGCGGTGCCCGCGCCCGGGTCGGCGGCGGCGAGCCGGGCGTGCAGGGCGCCGCAGCCGTGCTGCTCCAGCTCCTCTTCGAGCCGGGCGCGGATCCCGGGGTCGGTGCCGGGAAATTCGAGGGCGTCGATGGCGCCGCGCACATACAGCCCGGAGCCGCCGACGAGGACGGGCACACGGCCTTCGGCGAGCAGCCGGTCGATCTCCGCCCGGGCGAGCCGCTGGTACTCGGCGACGCTCGCGGTCTCGGTCACGTCCCAGATGTCGAGGAGCTGGTGCGGGATGCCACCGCGCTCCTCGGGCGTCAGTTTGGCGGTTCCGATGTCCATACCCCGGTAGAGCTGCATGGAGTCGGCGTTGATGACTTCGCCGCCCAGCCGCCGGGCCAGGAAGACGGCCAGATCGGACTTTCCGGCGGCGGTGGGACCAACGACGGCGATGACCCGCGGTGCGGGAGCTGCAGTTCTCACTGCCCCAGTCTCGCAAACCCCGGGACTGTCCCCGAACGAGCGAGGTGACGGTACGCGGGCGGGGTCGTTGCCTGTTGCGAGGTTTCGAAGGCCGGTCTTGGGGCCGGTTGCCCGCGGGAGGCGCAAATAGCAGGCTCCGGGCGGCGCGGAACTTCGCCCACACGAGTAGGCTATGGAGTTGATATGGGCGTTTTTTCACGGTTCAGTCGTAAGTCCAAGGCGACTGCCGCGGCGAGTGCTGAGGCGTCAACCGAGGAGGCGGCCGTCAACACCCCGACAGCCGAGTCCCCGGTCGAGTCAGGTGTCGCGGCGCCGGAGAACGAGGCGGCCGAAGCCACCGAGGCCGACGGCGTGGACATTCCGAAGCAGCAGTCGGCCGGGGAGGCGGCGGACAACGAAGCCGGAGAGGGCGCCCGCAAGTAGGTCTCTGCCCAAGGCCCATCGAGGGGGCCGAGGGACGATGACGGAAGGTGACGCATGGGCCTCAAGGACACGTTGAAGGCCAGGCTCGCCCCGGCCAAGGGCAAGGTCTCCGACCTCGCGCAGCGCCATGAGGGCAGGATTCAGCACGGTCTGGAAAAAGCCGCGAAGACAGTCGACGAAAAGACCAAAGGCAAGTACAGCAAGAAGATCGAGACGGGCACCGGCAAGGCCAAGAAGGCCGTGGACCGCATCGCCCACAAGGACGACGGCAGTACGCCGCCAGCTGCCTGACCTCACCGGCGGGCGGTCGCGGAATTTTTCGTTCCGTGGCCGCCCGCCGCTCTGTCTCCGCTACGGCCAGGCCCTACGACCAGGCCGCGACGACCAGGCGCTATGACCAGGCCGCGACGAAGTAGCCGACGCCGTAAGGCGCGTCCTCGTACAGCAGCTGCCCGGCCAGCCCCGCGCCCTCCGCCGCCCCCGCAAGCACCTGCCAGGGCCCGCGCCCCGCCGCCTTGAGCTCGTACGACAGTGACGCGTCCAGCGCCTTCAGCGCCTCGACATCCGCCGCCCCCAGCGCGCGGGCGGCCTCCCGGTCGAAGTCCGCGGCCCGCTCGTCGAGATACCCCGGAGCCTTGCGCGAGCGGCAGGCGCTGCCGTCCCCCATCACCAGCAGCGCGACGCGCCCCGCCCGGGCGGCGAGTTCCCGCCCGAGGGCCACGCACTGCTCCGGCGTGAGCGATTCGCCGACGCCGATCCCCTCCAGCGGAGCGTCCGCCCACTGCGTACGGGTGAGCAGCCAGGCGGCGACGGCGAGCGAGGGCGGCAGCGAGGGCGGGGGCGGCGACAGCTCCTGGGCCTCGCGCCCTCCGAGCCGTACGTCGAGGTCCACGCCGAACCCCCGGAACGATCCGGTCGCCCCGGCGGGATACGGGACGCGCCCGGCGGGCTGCTCGGCAGGCCCGACGACGACCAGCAGATCGGGCCGCGCTGCGGCCAGGACCCCCAGCGCATCGGCGCACGCTGCCCGCGCGGCAGTGAGCTCCGGAGCGGCCCCGGCGGCGACCTCCGGTACCAGCAGCGGCGGACAGGGGCAGACGGCAGCGGCGACAAGCATGATCGCCAGCCTAATGTGTGCCCGGGGCCGGGACCGCGCCCGCGCCGGTGCCCCCGCCGTCGCTCAGCTCAGCTCAGCTCACGTCGCCGACGGTCAGAGCGGCCCGGAGTCCCAGACCAGCTCGCACATCGTGAAGCGATAGGTGTACGCGTAACCGGACGCGCCGTCACCCATCAGCAGCCAGCCGTCCTGGGTCCGGAAGACCCGCCTCCGCTGCGGGCGGCGAGGGTGAACCGGCTGGTACGCGCGTACCACCTCGCCACACTGCGCCTCCGCCTCCTCCCGGGTGCCTTCGACCGTGGTAACCACGCTCAGCTCCGGGGCCCCGTGCGACTGCTCCAGCAGAAGGCTCCACTTCGCCGGCGTTCCCACTCACCCGCACCCGGGCGTGGTGGCCGCCGGCAGCGGCTCCGGTACGCCGATCTTCGGCAGTCCCAGCATCACGCCGGCGGGCTTCGCGCCCGCCGCGGCGTTGCGCTTCTCCCACGCGTCGCCCGCGCGCGTACGGCGTACCGACCGCGCGGGACCCTCGGCGAGCAGGTGGTGCGGGGCGGCGTAGGTGATCTCGACGGTCACCACATCACCCGGGCGCACCTCATCCTCCGGCTTCCCGAAGTGCACCAGGCGGTTGTCGGGGGCGCGCCCCGACAGGCGGTGGGTCGCGCCGTCCTTGCGGCCCTCGCCCTCGGCGACCATGACCTCCAGAGTCCTGCCCACCTGCCGCTTGTTCTCCTCCCAGGAGATCTCCTCCTGCAGGGCGACCAGGCGCATATAGCGCTCCTGGACGACCGCCTTGGGGATCTGCCCGTCCATCTCCGCCGCCGGGGTGCCGGGGCGCTTGGAGTACTGGAAGGTGAAGGCGTTCGCGAAGCGTGCCTCGCGCACCGTGTGCATGGTCTGCACGAAGTCCTCCTCGGTCTCGCCGGGGAAGCCCACAATGATGTCGGTGGAGATGGCGGCGTGCGGGATCGCGGCGCGCACCTTCTCGATGATGCCGAGGAAACGCTCCTGCCGGTACGAACGGCGCATCGCCTTCAGCACCGCGTCCGAACCGGACTGCAGCGGCATATGGAGCTGCGGCATGACGTTCGGCGTCTCGGCCATCGCCGCGATCACATCGTCCGTGAAGTCGCGCGGATGCGGCGAGGTGAAGCGGACGCGCTCCAGGCCCTCGATACGTCCGCAGGCGCGCAGCAGCTTGGAGAACGCCTCACGGTCGCCGATGTCGGAGCCGTACGCGTTGACGTTCTGACCGAGCAGGGTGATCTCGCAGACGCCCTCGGCGACGAGCGCCTCGATCTCCGCCAGGATGTCGCCGGGGCGGCGGTCCTTCTCCTTGCCGCGCAGTGCCGGGACGATGCAGAAGGTGCAGGTGTTGTTGCAGCCGACGGAGATGGAGACCCACGCGGCGTACGCGGACTCACGGCGGGTCGGCAGCGTCGAGGGGAAAGCCTCCAGCGACTCCGCGATCTCGACCTGCGCCTCTTCCTGGATACGGGCGCGCTCCAGCAGCACCGGCAGCTTGCCGATGTTGTGCGTACCGAAGACGACATCGACCCAGGGCGCCCGAGTCACGATGGTGTCGCGGTCCTTCTGGGCCAGGCAGCCGCCGACGGCGATCTGCATCCCGGGCCGCTTGGTCTTCATCGGCGCGAGCCGGCCGAGATTGCCGTACAGCTTGTTGTCGGCGTTCTCGCGCACCGCGCAGGTGTTGAAGACGACGACATCGGCATCGCCGTCGGCGCCCGCGGGCGCGCGGACATAGCCGGCGTCCTCCAGCAGCCCCGACAGCCGCTCGGAGTCATGCACGTTCATCTGGCACCCGTAGGTCCGGATTTCATAACTCTTAGATCTTTGAACGTCCGCTGCCGGGCTCCGGTCGCTGCTGTTGGTCATGGCTCAAGGGTAGGCGTTCACCGGAACGTCCTGTATCGGTGCCTGGCAGCAGCGGCTGACATGACCCTGCCTCCACCTGCGGAGACGGCCCGTATGCCACAAGGAGAAGCTCGCGCTGGGCCTGCCGCGAACAGCGGACCGGACGAGTCGTTCTGCCGAAGCTCGTGCGCCAACCTGAACTACACCGACCGCGACATCGCCGATGTGTGACGCGACAGCGCGTCACCCGCTCGCCGCCAGGCCACGTCACGATCGCGCCGCGGTCCAGCCGCGCAGCCCGCGCGATCATCGAGGAGTAGAAGCCACCCGGCCCGCCGTGGCACGGGCCCACGACTTGGTGACGCGGCACGACACGCAAACGGAGATACCGGGACGTCGAACGCGAGGCGATCCAGGCCCCCGCTGCCCGGCACCCCGCGGTGGAGCCTAGCGACAGGCGCCGGAACCACCTCGGACGGGGAGCTCCTCACGTCCACCTTTGACTGAGCGCGAGCCGGGTCACCATCGGGCGCGCAGCACGCCGTCGCTGTCCGGCAGGACAGCACAGAGCAGCGGGTGGCGTTCGTCGAGAGACAAAGGCAAGACGCAGGCCGCTCGCGCATCGGTCACTTGGGTGGCGAGCTCCTGGTACTCGGTGTCGTCGACGATCGCGGAACTGATCATCCCGTCTTGCGCCTCCCAGACGAACTCCACGGATCCCTCCTCGGGCAGCGCGGCAAGGACCGCGCCGACGTCCGGGGTCAGGTCAGGCCAGACGGTCAGCAGGGCGCGCGGGCCGAGACCGGCGCGCACTGTGTCGAGATTCTCCGGTGTGAGGCGGTGCCAGCTTGCGGCGTTGCGGACGTAGGTCTCCTCGAGGAGCAACGTCTGCCGCGAGGCAAGCGCGGTGCGCACGCGAGTCCAGAAGTCCTCGTCGGCTGGCTCTATCACTTCCGCTTCGTCGACCTCAGCCGCATAGGGCGAGGCCGTCAGCGGTTCTGGGAAAAGTCCAAGTTCCCGTGTACGGGCCACGGCGTCCGCGCAGGGCCGATCGCTGCCCACGTACACATACTGGTCCCACCCGACATGCACGGTGAACACATCTCCCACCTCCAGTCGGCACCAGGCGCCCTGGTCGCGGAGCATGGCCCGGACCAGCTCCAGGGCGACCGGAAGGGAGACCTCGGCCCCGTCGTGGTAGCCGGTGAGGTCGGGCGGGAAAAGCCCGCCGAGGCCGTGCCCCTCAACCGGCGGCTCCACACCGAAGTGGACGAAGCCGGTGACCGCAGGTTCACGGATCTCCAACCGGTCGATGTCCGAGGCCTCCGCAAAGGCGGCGATCGCCGCCAGGTACGCCGCTTCGACAGGTCCGTGGTCGCTGACTGTGTCCTCGACGCCGGTGTAGTGGCCGTGCTCGTCGCGGTCGGCGGGGTCGTACTTGGTAATCCGGTGCACGAAGGACGGCGGCACACTGCTCCTTGGACGGACGGAAGGGGTGCCAGCGTAGTTTCCAGTTCCGTTTCCGTCACGCACAGAGCGTCACACGCCAACTACCGGCGACCATCTGCCAACTATCGCCGACCGTCTCAGCGATAGGCGGAAGGAAATTTCCTGCCCCGTCCGGCAGCGGACTGTCCACAGGCCCGCGCTCCGAAGATCGCTTCCGAGGCTGCCGCAATCAGCGCAGCGGCCCGTCCGTGAGGAGCCGTCATGCCCAAGACCACCGCCACCGCACCGCTCTCCCGATGACCCCGGACGCGGCCATCAGCGCCTTCACCTACCTCCGGGCCGTCCAAGCCAGCGACGTTGAAGCCGCCCGCGAGTTCGCCGACGCCGACCCCCTGATGCCCGTGCTGCTCGTGGGCGTTGCGATGCGGATCGTCGTCCCGGTCACCGCGCTGCCCAGCCCGGTCGCGGGCGAGCCGTGCGTGGACACCTTCGCCGCGTGGCGGAGCCCGGCTTCCACCTACCCGGGCTCTACTACTACCGCTGCCAGGACTCTGTCATCGGGGAATCTGGTAGTAGTGTTCCAGCGGCAGGGTCAGCGCGAACACCGTGCTGTGCCGGCGACGGATACCGCCCACGCTCGCCGCTGGGGGCTCGCAAACGAACCGGTAGGCGTTAGCTGGTCGTTCGGGCTCGGGAACCTGCGAGCCTGGTTGATCCCAGGTAAGGGTGTGCCCTGCGTGGGTCACTCCACCTCGTCTGTCCTCGGGGGCGTTGTCGTGGGCGAAGGGGATGCCGGACAAGGCCTGCTCCCCTGCGGCAAGGATCCTGTTGATGGCCTCAGCTGATGACAGCGGGGAACTGTAGTAAGCCTTCAGACGCATCCAGCAGGACACCCGGTAGGCAGGCTTCACCGGGTTGAACAGGTCCCAGCCGGCCATTCCGCGGGTGTAGTGGTCCTCCACGACCACGAGACGCAACACCAGGGGCGTGCTCTCCGCGTAGGCGTGGACGATGGCCCGCAGCCGTGCCTCAGCAGCCTGCCGAGCCTGCTGCGCGGTGTCACTGTCCGCGAGTCGGTGGGCTCTGTAGCGGCTGGTCGAGCCAACAAGCGTCCACACACGGGCCACGACATTGAACATGGCGAGGAACGGCCACGTCACAGCACGCAGAACGAGAATCCTCATCGGGCGCCGGGTCAGGAGGACCGCTCCTTGGGCTGTGTGCTGGCCGGCATGAGCCTGGCTTGCAGGAGCGAGGCCCCAGTCGCGGCGGCGGACTGGACGGCCACCCACAAGACGGCCTCCCACAGGCCCGGGGTGGAGTCCACAAGGTGTCCTGTGGTCATTGTGGCCCACACAAAGGTGCTGATGACGATCGCCAAATGGTTGCCGCGGACTCCGGCCAGTCTGGCGCCGGCCCACAGGGCCAAGGGCTGACAGATAATGCCTGCCGCGTTGGCGGCCAGGTAGTAAGGGATTCCCGCGAGGGGGTTGCGTGCGCTGTCGGCTTCGGTGGCGTGGTCGATTAGCGTGTACATACCGCGTATCAGCCACCATGCGACGAGCGTGGCCGCGGCAGCCATGGAAGCCACTTTCGCAGCCCGCACTAAATACGTCATGAGCACGATCATCTGCCTGTCGACTGGTGGACTGCTATCCGTACAGCTACTCAACTCGAAGTGTTCTGGGGCGCCGCATCCTACGGCGCCCCAGAACTCGTAGCCGGCTGTTATCGCGCGAGGGCGTCCTGGAACGCCTTTGCGTAGTGCGCCGTTCCGGAGACCTTGGGGTGGAACGATTTCATCGAGTTCGGCTTGGTGTCAGCCCTGGAGTGCCCGGTGAGTACGATGCCGTGAATCGTCTCTGGGTCTCCGCAGATCGCCTGCCCGGCGAACGCAGGCCGCGGGTCGGCGAACACCGCATACGAGCCGGCGTCGCTGACGGCTCCCTTCATCTCGGTGGCGACGACGTCACCCATCTCGTTCAGCCACGGCGCCTCCTCGGTACCGATGCCGAGCACGCACGAGCCGCGCTTCTCCAGGAGCCTGGGGTAGCCCATGAGCACGATCTTCGCGTTCGGCGCCTTGTCGTGAAGTGCCCTGAGCGTCTTCACCAGGCGGGGCCGGATGACGTTGTGCGCCCATGCCGGCAGCCAGTCCTTCAGCGCGGGGGTGTCGGTGTCGTATGCCTGCCCGGTGTCGGGATTGCGGGCCTTGATCGACCCGTTCTGAGAGGGCGGTATGAGACCTGATGCCCGATTCTTCGTTTCGTGCGGGACGAGCGGGCAGGTCGTGGCGACGTCGGTCGGCTACGGCCGAGGCTGGGTGAACAAGCCTGGCTCGGTCTCGGTCAGGATCCCGCGGCCGGCCAGCCGCTTGAGCTTGAGGCGGACGTTGTTGATGTTGTTGGGCGCGACCGCCAGGTCCATGGCCTCGCACACCTGCCGGGCCCGCAGCGGGTGGTCGGCCGCGGTGAACACCGCCATGATCTGCTGGTAGGCCGGATGATCCGGCGGTCAGCTGCGCGACCTGTTCCCGCATCGTCTCGGCCTGCGCGGTGATCTCGCGTTCCCGCTCCTCCAGCCGCGCCAGCACCGCGCCGAGCGTCAGCTCCCCGCCGGTCATGCGGTGCGCCAGGCGGGCACGGTCGCCCCGGTCAGCCGACGCAGTATCACCGCGGTCATCGCCCAGTACACCCGCGACTCCGAACTGCGGGGCCGATGCTCGTAGTCGCGCACCAGCCTGCGGTGCAGCATCAAGATCCCATAGGCGCGTTCCACGACCCACCGCTTGGCCTGGGGAACGAACCCGGTCTGCGCGGGGTTGCGCTCCACTACCTCCACCGCGATGCCCACCTTCTGCCCGTGCGCGACGACGGCGTTCTTGAAGCCCTGGTCGACCAGGGCCTTCTCCACGGCGTCGGTGTCGGCGGCGACCTTGTCCAGCAGCGCGATCCCGACGGCGTTCTCGTGCGCCGACGCGGCCGCCACGACTACCGCGATCACCAACCCCAGAACGTCAACGGCCAGGCCGCGCTTGCGGCCCGGTACTTTTTTGCCGCATCACGCCCCGCCGACTCAGCGGGCACTCCGGCCGCCGCGTGCACGCTCTGGGCGTCGAGCACCGATGTCACGATCACCACGATGTCGTCCGGGACCCGCTGGATCGACACCGCGCGGCAGGCGACCACGTACCGGACCGGCCGGGTCCTGCTGGCCGGGGACGCGGCCCACGTGTACGCGCCGGTCGGCGGCCAGGGCCTCAACGTCGGTATCGTCGACGCGGCGAACCTCGGCTGGAAGCTCGCGGCCGTGGTATGCGGCTGGGTCGGCGAGGACATCCCCGACACGTACACCACCGAACGGCATCCGGTCGCGGCGCGCCTGCTGCAGAACACCCGGGCCCAGATCGCCCTGATGCGCCCCGACCCGCAGACGAGGGCGCTGTGGGAGATGTTCTCCGACCTGATGGACCTCGACGACGCCCACCGGTACGTCGCCGACATGCTCGCCGGCATGGACGTCCGGTACGACCTGGGCGACGACCACCGGTTCGTCGGCACCCTGTGCCCGGACATGAAGTTGACGCTGGAGCGGCCGGACCCGGACGTCGTCACCGCGGTGACCCGGTCGGCGGACCTGCTGCGTGAGGGTCGTGGGCTCCTGCTCGACCTCGTCGACCGCGCGGAGGCCCGCGACGCCGCGGCCGCGTGGACCGGACGGGTCAACACCGTCACCGCCCGCACGGACCGGGTGGACGTCGACGCGTTGCTCATCCGGCCCGACGGCTGTGTCGCCTGGGCCTTGCCTACCGGGCAGGACCTCGACGCCACCACGCTGGTGCGTGCGCTGGGCACATGGTTCGGCCAACCGGCCTGAGCACCGTATTAACAGTCGTCTCAGGTTCGCTCGGTAAGAAGTAGGCATCCAGATAAGCGATGCAACCCGTATGTAGGAGGCTAGTGATGGCAGTCAACGCAGCGCCGTCCGGGGAAGCGCCGGCCGGTCGGTTGGCAGGCCGGTGGGTGCCATGGTTGGTGATTGGCTTGTGGCTGGTGCTGGCGGCGGGCATGGTGCCGCTGAGCGGAAAGTTGAGCTCGGTCACCACCGACAGCGCCGTAGACACCCTGCCGGCCAGTGCCGAGTCCACCAAGGTGGCGGTGCTGGACGACAGTCTCCCCGGCGGTGACAACAACACGTTCGTCTTCGTGTACCACCGCGCCGACGGCATGACCGACGCCGACCGCGCGACGGTCGAGCGCCACTACAACACCCTTGCCAAGCGGTACCCGCCGAAGGCGACGGCGGCGGCCGGCGAGGACGACGAGGGCTCACCGACGAGCCCCTCCACCGACCGCAAGGCGATGATGTTCACCCTCGAGGTGAGCACGGCCTACGGCGCACCGGAGGACATCGTCGGCCCGTTGCGTGACGACGCGAAGGACCGCCCCTCCGGCCTGGAACTCGACGTGACCGGCCCGGGCGCGATCGACGGCGACATGGATGCCGTCTTCGACGGCATCGACGTGCAGGTCCTCCTCACCACCATCGTCGTCGTCACGCTCCTGCTCATCCTCACCTACCGCAGCCCGGTGTTGTGGATCATCCCGCTGGTGGCCGTTGGCGCGGCCGCACTGACCTCCATGGGGACCGTCTACCTGCTCGTCAAGGCCTTCGGCATCGTGGTCAACGACCAGAACTCGGCGCTGCTGACGATCCTGGTATTCGGCGTCGGCACGGACTACGCGCTGTTGCTCATCGCTCGATATCGGGAGGCACTGCACCACCATGAGAACGTCCGGGTCGCGATGGTCCACGCGCTACGCGGCGCGGCGCCGGCCATCGTCGCGTCCGCGGCCACCGTGGTCGCCGGCCTGCTCTGCCTGCTCGTCGCGGACCTGAACAGCACCAGCGGGTTGGGCCCGATCGGTGCGGCCGGCATCCTGTGCGCGCTGGTGGCCATGCTGACGCTGTTCCCGGCGGTGCTCGTGGTGCTCGGCAGGCGGATCTTCTGGCCGGCCATCCCGCGGTTCAGCACGGCCGTGGAGGAGAAGCCGGGGCTGTGGGGACGGCTCGGCACCGCCATCAGCCGCCGCCGGTGGGTGGCGACGCTCGGCTCGCTCGGAGTCCTCGGCGTGCTCGCCCTCGGGCTGGCGGGCAACACCGGCGCCCTGCGGGAGCAGGACCAGTTCCTGTCCGCGCCGGAGTCGGTCACCGGCTTCACCGTTCTCCGCCAGCACTTCCCGGAGCTCGGCGGCCAGCCGATGACGATCTTCACGCGGCCGGCGCACCAGGAGCGGGTGCTCGACATTGTCAAGGACACTCGCGGTGTGGCCCTGGCCATCCCGGAGCAGACCAGCGGTGGCTGGGCCAACATCTCCGTGTTCCCGAAGGACGCGCCGGACACCGTCGCAGAGTACGACACGATCAAGCGGGTGCGCACCGCCGTGCACGCGGTGAGCGGGGCGGAGGCGATCGTCGGCGGGCCGAGTGCGGAGAACCTCGACACCGAGGTGACCACCAAGCGCGACGAGAAGCTGGTGATCCCGCTGGTGCTCGCCGTCGTCCTGATCGTCCTCGGGCTGCTGCTGCGCGCGATCCTGGCCCCGCTGGTCCTGATGGCCACCGTGATCGTCTCATTCGCCGCAGCCTTCGGCGGCAGCGTGTTCGTCTTCGACACGATCCTCGGGTTCAAGGGTATCGACTATTCGGTGCCGCTGCTGGCATTCCTGTTCCTGGTGGCGCTCGGCGTCGACTACAACATCTTCCTGGCCAGCCGGGCCCGGGAGGAGACCGTGCGTCTCGGCACCAGAGAGGGCATGCTCAAAGCCCTCTCGGCCACCGGTGGCGTCATCACCTCGGCAGGCCTGGTCCTGGCGGCCACGTTCGCGGTCCTCGCCACACTTCCGCTGGTGATGCTGATCGAGGTCGGGTTCCTGGTCGCCTTCGGCGTGCTGCTCGACGCCCTGCTGGTGCGGTCGGTCCTGGTGCCCGCCCTCACCTTGCTGATCGGCCGGCGGATGTGGTGGCCGAGCCGGCTGTCCCGTCCAGCGGCGGAGCTGCCGGACGGTCAACAGTCGCTCGCAGACGACGAGGAGCCCGCGCTGCAACGGTGAGCGCGGCGGCACGGACGAGATCCGGGACGGGGACCCAGGCCCGTCCCGGATTTTTTTCATGGGCCCGACGGTCGCCGCCCTTTGGTCCTGCGCCACGCGCCGGGGCTGGGGTCGGCGCATCGCGGTGTCCTGCCCCGACGGTGAGCCGCGCGGGGCCATGCCCGAGGGCCGCCGTCCCTTGTCCTGCGCCGCGCCGCCGGGGCGGGTCAGCGCACCGCGGTGTCCTCCCCGGCGGTGAGCCGCGCGATCGGGGCGGGCGGGGCCGCGGCCGGAAGGTCGACCCGAAGCAGCGCGCCACCGCGTGCGGAGCGGGCGACGGTGGCCCGGCCGCCGTGGGCGTCGACGACCCGCTGCACGATCGACAGCCCCAGACCGGATCCCGGCAACGCCCGGGCGCTGTCGGCACGGTAGAACCGGTCGAACACCCGCGGTACGTCGGCGGCGTCGATGCCCGGCCCGGCGTCGTCGACCTCGAGCACCGCCGACGCGCCCTCGGCACGGAGCCGGACCTGGACCGGCTGGTCCGCGGGGGACCACTTGCCGGCGTTGTCGATGAGGTTGAGCACCGCCCGCTCGAGCGCAGCGGGACGCCCGCTCACCCACACGGAGGTCACGTCGAGCGCGACCTCGATGTCGGGCACGCGGGAACGCGCCCGGGTCGCGGCGGCCACCACCACGTCGGCGAGGTCGAGCACCTCGGTGCTCTCGTCGCTGACGTCACCGCGCGCCAGGTCGGTCAGCTCGGCGGCAAGGGTGCTCAACTCGGCCACCTGGGCGCCGAGATCGTTGAGCAGCCGGGTCCGGCTCTCCGCCGGCAGTGCGCTGTCCAGGGTGCCGCGCCGATCGAGCCGGATCAGCAGCTCGACGTTGAGGCGCAGGCTGGTGAGCGGGGTCTTGAGCTCGTGGGCGGCGTCCTCGGCGAGCAGCCGCTGGGCCCGCCGGGAGTCCCGGAGCGCGGCGAGCATGTCGTTGATCGACTGGATCAGCCGCCGGATCTCCCCACCGCCCTCATCCGGGATGTCGGCGTCGAGATCCCGGGTGTGCGCGACACGTACCGCGGCGGCGGTCAGCCGGTCGATCGGTGCCAGCCCGGTCCGCGCCACGGTCCGCCCGACAAGGGCGCCGCCGACCACGCAGAGCAGCCCGATCAGCAGCATGCCCAACCCGAACCGGTTGATCGGGCTGTCGTCGACGACGCGGGCCACCTGGACCGCGCCGTCGCCCGCCCGCAGCGTGTAGATGAGGTAGCCGTCGTCGTCGCTGTCGTTCGACTCCAGTAGGTCGGCCGACGCGCCCTGCGCCACGCGCCCGGCGTGCTCGCTGACCGGGGGCAGCGCGGGTTGGCCGGCCGGCGTCCGGATCGAGCCGTCGGGCAGGATGACCCGCACCAGCCGACCGGATCCGGGATACGGCGGTAGCTGGACCTGCGCCAGACCGGCGCGCTCCGCGTTCGTCGCCAGGACGCGGGAGTCGGCGCGTAGCTGATTCTCGGCGGTGTCCTGCAGTTCCCAGTCCAGTAGCTCGCTGGCCACCTGGAAGGCCGCGAACACGCTGACCGCGATGGCCGTCGCCGCGATCACCGTCAGCCTGGTCCGCAGGGACCGCCGGCGCCACCATCGGGTCAGCCGGCGCGGTTCCCGGCCGGCGGGCCTGCTCACGGAGGAGTCTCCCGCAACATGTATCCCAGGCCGCGCAGCGTGTAGATCAATCGCGGCTCACCCTCGGCCTCCATCTTGCGGCGCAGGTAGCTCACGTATACCTGGAGGTTGTTGGCGGTGGAGCTCATGCCGAAGCCCCAGATCGCCTCGAACAGCGCGTCGCGGGTCAAGACCCGGGTCGCGTTGCACACGAGGACCTGCAGGAGGGAGAACTCGGTCCGGGTCAGGCGCAGCGGCCGCCCGCCCCGCCACGCCTCGAACCTGTCGGGATCGAGCCGGACGTCGGCGAACGACAGGATCTGCGACTCCTCGTCGGTCGGCGTGCGCCGGCGCAGCAGGGCCCGCACCCGGGCCAGCAACTCCTCGGTGGCGAACGGCTTGGGCAGGTAGTCGTCGGCGCCCGCGTCCAGCCCCGCGACCCGGTCGGAGACCTGGTCACGGGCGGTCAGCATCAGCACCGGCAGATCCCGACCCGCGGCCCGCAACCGCCGGCAGGTCTCCAACCCGCCGAGGCGGGGCATCATCACGTCGAGGAGCAGCAGATCCAGCGTGTCACCGCCGGCCCCACCGACCCCGTCGAGCACGGCGAGACCGTTGGCGACGGTGCTGGTGTCGTAACCCTCGACCTGGAGCACCCGCTCCAGCGACTCACGGATGGCCGCGTCATCATCCGCGATCATGATCCGCACGCCGGCCCGCCCCCTTCCAGTCGATGTTTTTGCCGCTCATTGTCCCCGATCAACCTGAGGCCAGGATTAGAGCGTCGCTGGGGACCGCGCTCTTACGGATACCTAAGAAATGGAACCTACCGTCGGCTCATGAGCAGGGGAGGACCAGATGACCAGCATTGCACCCGGCAACCAGACAGTAGATCCTCCGCGCCGGTCACGGGCGCTCGGCGTCCCCAGGTGGCTCCCGCGCCCAACCCTCATCATCCTGCGGCTGCTGCCATTGATCCCGGTGCTCCTGGTGACCGTGCTGCTGGCCGCTGCGCTCACCGGCGACGACGGCGCCGTGGCCACGCTGAAGCAGAACGCCGCCGACATACTCGGAAACGCCGCGTTGCTGAGTCTCGCCGTGACGTTCGCGATCACGCCGGTCACCACGGTCAACGGCTGGCGATGGCACCAGATCCTGGCGCGGGACCTCGCCCAATGCGCGGCACCGCACACCGAAGCCGTCGCGCTGCGCGACATGTTCAAGACCCTCAAGAGCGAACGGCTGTTGTTCGCCAACCCCGCACGAGGCGTGAGCCTGGGATCCCGGCCCAGCTCGGTGCCCATGCCGCTGAGCCCCGAAACGATCCAGCGTCTGACCGCAGCCGCCGAGACCAACCCCGCCCTGAAGCTGCTGATCGCCCTCGTCGGCATCCATGCGCTCTACCCGCACCAGGCCCGAGCGCTGCCCCTGACCGCCATCGACTTCACCCGCGGCCGGCTCACACTCGGCGACATCGATCACCCCCTCGACGCCTTCACCCAGCAGGCCGCCGTCGACTACATCCACCTCCGGCACCAGCGCTGGCCACATACCCGCAACCCTCACGTGTTCATCAGCTCGCAGACCGCGCACACCCGGGCCCCGGTCACAACCGGCTGGATGCAGCCTCTGCTGCGCGACCTCCCGGTCACCGCCCAGCAACTTCGCGAGGACCGAATCCTCGAAGAGGCCGCCGTCACCGGCGCTGACCCGCAGCACCTATGCGCGGTGTTCAACACCACTCCGGAGACCGGACTCCGCTACACCCGCTTCTTCCACCTCGACCCCACCGACAGCGACGACGTATCCGGCTGCCACATGGAGACATCGTGACCGACCACCACGCTCACCTGCTCGCCGCCATCGTCGAGCTCGGCGGTGAGCTGGAGCTCCCAGCTACCCGTAACGGGCGCTTCAGGGGCGCGGTCATCCCAGAAGGCTGCGCGGTCAGCGCCGGCCGCCGCCGATGCGGCGGTCGTCGGCCAGTGCGGTAAGCGGGCCGAACTCGCGGGCAAGCTGGTTCCACGTCAGAACCTCGCCACAGCGGGCCGGGAACTCCTTCGGGTTGAACTCGGGCATGGTCCAGGTGCCAGTGCCCCGGTCCCGCAGCCACAGGTCCCCGTCACCGTCGACCACAGTCGGCGGGACCGGTACGGGCTCGCCCTGATCGGTGGGCTCCCAGGTGACCCGGCCCGGGTGGGAAACGCGGCGCAGCTCGGTGGTGGCCAGCCGCGCGGCCAAGTCACGGGTGGACTCTTCGGCGTCCTTGACCGACGCGAGTCGGAATGCGTCGTCAAGTACGGGCAGGGCTGGATTCTTGCTGCGCTTTGAACTCATACGCTGACTACCTCCGGTGGGGGGCGTCACATCCGTTATGGCACCCCGTAGAGGAACACGGTATCCGAGGCGGGAGCCGGGCCGGCTACGACCACTGTCCAGGTGGAGGCGCTGGCACACCGGGCGGTGGGGCTAGGGCGTGTGTCGAAAGTGGTTGCTCAGGGGCCGTGCCGTGCAGGGCAGGGCTCAGAAGCGCGCGGGCGATGCTGACCGGCGTCGGTCCACATCAGGGGACGTTGAAGTGCGGCCGGTGTGGCTCAGCGCGTGACGTCCATGCGCTGTGTGCCGATGACCGACAGCAGCCGTAGCGCCTCTTCGGAGGGCGAGCCTGGGACCGCGGTGTAGATCACGACCTGCTGGTCGCGGTCGGTGATGTCGAGGACGTCGCAGTTGACGGTGACGGGGCCGACCAGCGGGTGCTGGAAGGTCTTGCACAGGGTGAGCTCGGCGGACACGTCGTGGGATTGCCACAGGCGGGTGAACTCTTCGCTTCCGTCGAGGAGTTCGGCTACCAGCTCGGCGACCTCTGGATCGTCGGGGTAGCGGGCGGCGGCGGCGCGCAGCCGCTGCGTCGAGATGCGGGCGAAGGCGTCCGCGTCCGACACTCCGTACAGCCGCTGCCCCTGCGTGTGCGGGCCAAGAAAGACACGGCGCACGAGGTTGCGGTCGCGTCGCGGCAGGGCGGAGAAGTCCTCCATCAGGGCTGCCGCCAGATTGTTCCAGGCCAGTACCTCGAAGGTCGCGGACGTTACGGTCGCCGCGGCCTGCGGCAGTCGGTGCAGCAGGTCGAGGATGCTCTGCCGTACCTGGCGCGAGGGCCCGGCCGACGGGAGCGGCGGTGTGCCGGCCAGGTGATGGAGATGGTCGCGTTCGGTGTCCGTCAGGCGCAGGGCCCGAGCCAGTCCGGCCAGCACCTCGTGCGACGGGTGCGGCGCCCGGGCCTGCTCCAGCCGTGTGTAGTACTCGGTCGAGATGTACGCCAGCTGCGCCACCTCCTCACGGCGCAGGCCCGGGGTGCGGCGGCGCGGTCCGGCGGGCAGCCCCACCTCGGCAGGGGTGATCCGCTCGCGTCGGCTGCGCAGGAAGTCGGCCAGTTGTCGTCGGTCCA
Source organism: Streptomyces sp. NPDC052236 (assembly GCF_044548015.1). Classification (NCBI taxonomy): domain Bacteria; kingdom Bacillati; phylum Actinomycetota; class Actinomycetes; order Kitasatosporales; family Streptomycetaceae; genus Streptomyces; species Streptomyces sp. NPDC052236. The sequence goes on from NZ_JBIUBL010000006.1 coordinate 303,420, forward strand.
CCTCTCCAGTGTGCGGGGGCACCGGGCCGCGGATCCAGGTACCGCCGGTGCCTGGTTGCGCTTCGCGGACGGGCGCAGGCTTGGCGCCATGGACAACACACCTGTCACCGGCACATCCACCACGCCTGCCGCCCTGGGCCTGCTGGCCAACAAGGTCGCCTTCATCACCGGTGCCGGACGCGGCATCGGAGCCGCCGCGGCTCGGCTCTTCGCCCGCGAGGGCGCCCGAGTGCTTCTCGCGGCCCGGACGGAGGACCAGCTGCAGGCGGTGACCGCGGAGATCCGGGCGGCGGGCGGCACCGCGGAGTACGTGGTGTGCGACCTGGCCGACGCGGCCGGCGTGCGCGCCGCTGTGGACCGCGCCGTGAACGTCTACGGCCGGCTCGACATCGCCTTCAACAACGGCGCGACGATCCAGCAGCCCGGCCCGATGCACCAGCTGCCGGAGGCCGACTTCGACCGCCTCTACGACGTGAACCTCAAGGGCGTCTGGCTGGCCATGGTCGCCGAGATCGCCGCCATCCGAACCACCGCCGGGACCGGCGCCATCGTCAACAACTCATCTGTCGGCAGCCTGATGGGCAACCCCGAGCTGCCCGTTTACGGCGCGATGAAACGGGCGGTCAACAGCCTCACCGAGTCGGCTGCCGTCACCTACGGCCCGGAAGGCATCCGCGTCAACGCCATCGCCCCTGGCAACACGGCGACCGAGATGATAAGCACCTGGGAAAAGGGATCACCCGGTCTCCGAGAGCGGCTCACGGCGCACACCCCGCTGGGCCGCGCGGCCGACCCGCAGGAGATCGCGCAGGCCGCCGCCTGGCTGCTGAGCGACCGCTCCTCCTACGTGACCGGCACGGTCCTCCGGGTCGACGGTGGCGCGCGGGCCTGAGCCAGGGACGCCTCTATCCCTGTTCACAGCCACTCGTTGATCGCCGCTACGAGGACGGTCGCCTCGTAGCGGACCGCGAGCTTGTCGTACCTTGTTCCCACAGCTCGGTGCCTTTTGAGTCGATTGATGCCGCACTCAACCGCGTGCCGAGCTTTGTAGTCCTCCCGGGCCGCTCGGTGCCGCCCGCGTCGTAGGCCGGCGTCCATGCCTTCTTCGGGATCTTCAGCACGGCCTGGTGGATGGTGTCGGTGATGGTCATTCCGACGGAATACGACAGCCACCGGCCCGGTCGGGAGAGCCAGTCGAGGAAGGCGTGGGTGCCGCCGGCGGAGTCGGTGCGGATCAGCGTCTGCCGTCCCCTCCGCAGGTGTCTGGGCAGGCCGGGCAGAGCAAGTTGGGTGGTGGTGATGTGGTCAACGGCGGTGTTGGAGCCCGCGTTGCCGGGCCGCAGCAGCGCGGCCACCGGCTCCCCGGACCCGCCCTGCCCGTGGTCGACGAACGCGACGAGGGGATGATGGCCGAAGGTCTTCTTCCAGGTCGCGGTGGCGTCCTGCTTCTCGGAGTGCGCGAGGACCAGCACGCCGTCGATGTCCACGATCACGTGACCGTCGGCGGCCGGACCGTCGCCCCGGCCAGCTCCCAGACCCGCGACCGTGCTTCGGCCCGCGCCGACCGGATCGCGTGAGGGCCTTCGGGCCGGCTGCGGCGAGGGCGTCAATGAGACGGGAGACGGTGGGGGCGGACGCCACCGGGCCGAACACGTCGGGCTCGGCCCGCAGCATGGCGACATCGGCCAGGCAGTCCCCGCCCAGAGCCGTCGCGAGCGCGATATCCAGCAGGACCTTGCCCGGGTCGTGCACTGCCCGCGGCTTGCGCCACGGCGCCATTGCCGCCGATATCGCGGTGTCCAGGCCGGACTTGCGGACCGTCTCGACCAGCAGTACCGCCCCGGCCTGCGAGACCGCCCCGCTGCCACCGCCCTCGACGCGGACACGCGGGTACAGCCCGATACGCTTACTCACCTGGAGAGTGCTTCTTTCCGTGCAGCCAACAGGACCCTAGACAAGTCCCATCGTTGCAGGTCAGGAGCACTCTCCGCTTATTTGATCAAGGGATGGACGAGCACGCTCACGTAGGGTCGGGGGCTGGCGCGGTGGCGTAGTACGTACGCTCCGTTTCCAGCCCCCGCCGCATCGAACCGTGCGTGCGGTTCTCCCGCACACGGCTCACCGACGCCGTTCACCGCCGGCATTCGGCCTGCCCCGCCAGTCCCGGAAGGGTCTGGGTGCAACAACAGTTCCGTGCAGGGCGATCAGTCCCAGGGAGTCCTGGGCGGCGAAGGCAACCACCGCCCAGCCGAACTTCCTGGTGCGCCGGTGCTTCTTGGCGAGGAAACCGCCGATCCGCATCCGCGCGTTCGAGCCGATCTGGTCAAAGACATGGGCCGAGTTCCCGAACCGGAAATACGCAGCCCATCCGCGCAGGAACGCGTTCACGTCCTCCACGATCACCTTGACCGGCCGCAACAGCCTGCGCCGTCCGTGAGTTCACGGATCCGGTCGCGGGCATGCTGCATCGCCCTTGCCGAGGGCCAGCGGGCAAGGAAGGCAACCGGGCCCCGATTGCCGCGCGGCCGGGACGTGACCCACCGATGATGGAAGCCGAGGAAGTCGAACCCCTCGCCGCCCACCTGCAGATGCACGATCCTGGTCTTGGCCGCCTTCGACTCCAAGCCGAGTTCGGCCAGCAGGCCCTTCAGCCGCTCCAGGGCGGCTTCGGCCTGCTCGCGGCTGGCGCACATCACCACCGCATCGTCGGCATAGCGCACCAGCACCCCGTGATCCCGTGTCGACCACGCCCGGTCCAGCCGGTGCAGATAGACATTGGCCAGCAGCGGGGAGATGACCCCGCCCTGCGGAGTGCCGGACACCGGCCGACGGACCTGACCGTCCTCCATGACCCCGGCCCGCAACATCGCGCGCAGGAACTTGAGGACCGACCGATCCACGACACGTTCCTCGACCGCCTGCATCAACTTCTCATGCGGAATCGCCTCAAAGCAGTTGGCGATATCCGTCTCCACCACCCAACGCCTGCCCCGCCACGCCTCATCCACGAGGACCTGGAGGGCATCGTGTGCTCCGCGCCTGGGCCTAAACCCGAACGAGCACGGGAGCATGTCGGCCTCGAAGACCGGCTCGAGCACGATCTTCAACGCGGCCTGCACGATCCGGTCGCGAACCGAAGGAATCGACAACGGCCTCTGCTCCGCAGAGCCGGGCTTCGGAATGAACACCCGGCGCGCGGGCAACGGCCGCCAGCCCCCTTCCCGCAGTTCCGCGGCCACCTCGCCGAGGAGACGGTCAACGCCGTACTCCTCAACTTCAGCCAGAGTGGTGGCGTCAATGCCCGGCGCGCCATTGTTACGACGCACCATCACCCACGCGCGCCTCAGGACGTCCCTGCGGTGGACCTTGTCCCCCAGCGCGTGAAACCGTCGTCCGGGATCGGCCTTGGCCGCCCGGTAGAGCGCATGCTGCAAGGCTCGAACCGGATCCAGCTTCAGGGATCCCGACGTGGTGGAACTAGCCGAAACGGCACTCACCAAGCCCCTCCAGACAACCTGCACATCGACGAAGCAGCGACCCTTCCCTGGCCGACGGTTGTGTTGTCCGCCGGCTCATAGCGGTACTACGGCCGCCTCCGACGCCCACCCGGCCCGCGCCCACTTCCCGGGGATCACCCGGTTATAGGACGCGCAGCTTCCGGCAGCACCTGTCCGCAGGCCGCCGGGCCGGGGAGGGCCTCCCCAGTTCCCGCTGTCACCGTCGCAACGTTCCATGCCCCATACGCCGGGGAGTCCCTCACGGCTGCATCTCCAGGATCTTCGCCGCTTCCATGGCCTTCACCCTGATTTCGGGGGCTCGGCACTCCCTGTCCCCGCCCCGAAAGGCGGGCCTCTAACGACGCCGCAGACTTCGCGTGATGCTACGGACCGCTGCTTTGCTCCCCCTTTGCAGGGCTTTCGACACTGGGCTTCGACGCCGGGCGTTTCCCCCCGACGCCGCCAGTCTGCTACCGGGCCTCCTGGCAGCTACCCGGACCGGACTTCCACCGGCAGGCGACAACGAGCTTACGACTCAAGATCAGCTACATCGCGAAGACCTCCGAGTCTGCTGGGCGCGCGAAAGCGCGAGGTTAGGCGGCAGGGCCAGTCGCTCGGTCGGTTAGAAGCCGACCGAGGCAGGGCCGTGATCCAGACAGGCATCGTGATCGCCGGTGCCGACGGCTATATGGCTCCGGCCGAGCAGCAGGTCATGCACGAGGCCTGTGCAGCCCTCGGCCTTTCCCCCACCGAATTCGCCCTGTAGGCACGGTGGCCGTCGTGGTTGTCGAGCGCCTCGCCAGCTGAGTCCTTTCGTCGTCGACGCCAGCCCGGCCGGGGTACCAAACACACGGGTGCGCTAGCAGCCCACGGCGCAGCGCCGTGGGCTGCTGGCCGCCCTGTCGCTGCGCGTCGTTCCCGTGGCCGACCTCGCCATCCGGTGAACCGCCGCCTCGCCGCGGCTGAACTTGGCTTCCCCACCCTGTGCTGGGCCTGGGGCAACCTGCTCCACAACGGCCACACCGGCGCATCGTGAGCACCGCTCCGGCGGACGGGTCCAGCTGCCCCTCCCAGGACTGGCCGGATGGGCCCGCACCGGATCATTGATGGTCCCAGCTCGGACGGTGCAGCGCAGACCGAGGACCCGGAGTTCTGGGCCGGTCTCTCCGCGACGTCGCAGGATTCCGTAGCTGGCGGTGAGCCCTCCACCGCCTGCGGTCGACCTGTGCGACGTCGTCGCACCCGCGGAAGGGGGAGATGCTCATCGACGAGATCGGGGCTCAGAACGGCATACAGACCCCTTCCTGGGGCCAGCAGCAGGGAACTCCGCTGACCAGCATCAACGGGGCATCTGAATTGTGAAAGTCACGACCCGTAGGTGCGGATCTCGTAGCTTCGATTGGGGGCGTCCTGCGCGGTCATGCCACCCGGGTAGGCGGTACGCATGTGTCCCCCGACCCGCCGACCCCGCCCGCGCTCCCGCCGCAGGGCCCGGCCCGGCCTGGCCGTCACAGTGGCCCCTGGCCAGTACGGCGCGTGAACTGGCAGGATCGCGCCATGTTCCCGGCCCTCTCGCACATCAGCCGCCGCCGTGCCCTCCAGGGCGCGGCCGCCGCGCTGGCGGTGTTCGGGCTGCTGCTGTGGTGGCTGCTGCCGATCCGGGAGCAGTCGCCGCGCGGGGCCATCACGTTCAGTACGGGCACGCAGAGCGGCGTCTACGAGCGGTACGGCGTACTGCTGAAGCAGGCACTGGCCCGTGACCTGCCGGATGTGAAGATCGATCTGCGGAACAGCCAGGGCTCGCAGGAGAACCTCAAGCGCGTGGCCACCGGCGAGGCCGACTTCACCATCGCGACCGCCGACGCCGTCGCCAAGTACATCCGGGACGGCAAGCAGGACGCCGGCCGGCTGCGCGGCTGCGCCCGGCTGTACGACGACTACACGCAGCTCATCGTGCCGGACGGCTCCCCCATCGCGTCGTTCGGCGATCTGCGCGGCAAGAAGGTGGGCGTCGGCCAGCCGGAGTCGGGCGTGCGGATCATCGCCGAGCGGCTGCTGGACGCCGCCGGGCTGGATCCGGAGAAGGACATCGACGCGGTCCAGCAGGGGATCAACACCGTGCCGGGGCTGCTGGAGAAACGCGAGATCGACGCGTTCTTCTGGTCGGGCGGGCTGCCCACCAACGCGATCGAGAAGCTGTCCAAGCGCTTCCCGATCCGGCTGGTCCCGCTGGAGAAGCAACTCATCGACAAGCTGCACGCCACGGGCGCGGCGGCCACCAGCTACTACCGCTCCGCCGTGATCCCCGCCGACGCCTATCTCAACGCGCAGCCGTCGCAGCCCGTGCCGACCGTGGCGGTCGCGAATCTGCTGGTCACCACCGACCGGATCGACACGGCGCTGACCGAGGGTGTGACCCGTACGGTGATCAGAAGCCGGGACCACATCGGCAAGTCTGTGCACCCCGCCCAGCTGGTGGATCTGCGGACCGCCGTCTACACGGACCCGCTGCTGCTGCACGAAGGGGCCAGGCGCTACTACCGCTCGGTCAAGCCTTAGGCCGTAGGGCTCGTACGCGGGACAGTGACCGTCACCCGCAGTCCGCCCGGCTCATGGTGCGCGTACGCGATCGAGCCCCCGCCCGCCGCCAGCAGCGCCCGCGAGATGGACAGGCCGAGCCCCGACCCCCTGACGTTCTGATGGCGGCTGCTGCGCCAGAAGCGGTCGCCGATACGGACCAGCTCCTCATCCGTCAGCCCCGGTCCGCCGTCGGCGATCACGACGGTGGAGGCGGAACCGTTGGACGCGGCCGAGACCCTGACCTCCTCGCCCGGCGGCGTGAACTTCAGGGCGTTGTCGATCACCGCGTCCAGGACGCTGGAGAGCGCGATCGGATCGGCCCAGGCGGTGACCGCGCCCGCGGGCCCCGTCAGCCGGACGCCCTTCTCCTCGGCGAGTGGCCGCCAGGCCGCGACCCTTTCGGCGGCCAGCTCCCCGATGTCGGTGAGCCGGAGGTCCGCGGCGGCATGCTCGGCCAGCGCCAGGTCCAGCAGGTCGTCCAGAACCTGCCCCAGGCGCTTGCCCTCGGTACGGACCGAGGCGATCTCCTCATTGCCCTCGGGGAGCTCGAGGGCGAGGAGCTCGATACGGAGCATCAGCGCGGCGAGCGGGTTGCGCAACTGGTGGGAGGCGTCGGCGACGAACGCCCGCTGCTGTTCCAGTACTTCTTCGACGTTGTCCGCCATCTCGTTGAACGAACGGGTCAGGCGTCTGAGTTCCGGGGGCCCGCTCGCCGCCGCGACCCGGGAGTTCAGCTGCCCGGTCGCGATGTCGTGGGTGGCCGCGTCCAGGATTCGTACGGGCCGCAGCACCCAGCCGGTGAGCCGGAACGCCGCGCCGACGGCGAGCAGCATCGCCGCGGCCTCACCGGCCGCGATCACGAGCCAGCCCTGCAGGACCCGGGTCCGCAGCTGGCTGGTCGGCGAGTCGGTGAACACGACGGCGACAACGTCCCCGTCCCGTACGACCGGTGAGGCGACCACGAGCCGCCCGCCCTGCTGCCACGGCCACACCTGCGCAGGGTCCTGGCTGCGCCGCCCCGACAGCGCTTCCTCGAACGCCTCCCTGGCCTCCCCCGTGTCGCCGCGCGGCGGCACGGTCCAGTTCTTGGGGGCGCTGGCCATGGGACCGCCGTTGCGGTCGAAGACGCCCGCCTTGATGTCGTACGTGTCGTGGTAGCGGTCGAGCTGCTCCTGAAGCGTGGCGCTCCGCTCCTTCTGTCCCGAGGTCTCGGTGACGAACTGGGCGAGCGCCGCGAAGCGCACGGTGTCGTCGATCCGGTCGACGACGACCCGCTGCTGCTGAGCGGAGGCGACACTCACGGCGAGCGGGAAACCGAGCGCGAGCAGCACGCCCGCCATGAGGACGATGAGCAGCGGAAGGAGTCGGGTACGCACCGGGGCTACGGCCCTGACGTGCCGGCGGGGGCGACAAGCCGGTAGCCGACGCCGCGCACGGTCTCGATCAGGGCGGGCATCCGGAGCTTGGAGCGCAGCGAGGCCACATGCACCTCCAGCGTGCGCCCGGTCCCCTCCCAGCTGGTGCGCCACACCTCGCTGATGATCTGCTCGCGGCGGAAGACGACCCCGGGCCGCTGGGCGAGCAGCGCCAGCAGGTCGAACTCCTTGCGGGTGAGCTGGACCGGCGAGCCGTCGACGCTGACGCGGCGGGTGGAGAGCTCGATGGTGACCGGGCCGAGCCGCGTGACGCGCTCGCCGCCGGCCGTACGGGCGCCGCCGGCACCGGCCGTACCGCCGCCGCTCGTACCGGCGTCCTTACCGGCCTCGTCCCCGCTCGACGTACGCCGGGCGACGGCGTGGATACGAGCGAGCAGTTCCATGGTGTCGTACGGCTTGACGACATAGTCGTCAGCCCCGAGGTTGAGCCCGTGGATCCGCGAGCGCACGTCGGCCCGCGCGGTCACCATGATCACGGGGGTCGAGGTGAGCTTCCGGAGCTTGCCGCACACCTGGTAGCCGTCTTGGTCGGGCAGGCCCAGATCCAGCAGTACGACGCCGAACGGCGGCTTGTCCGGGTGTGTCGCGGGCAGCACGGCATGGAGCGCCTCCTCGCCGTTGCGGGCGTGCACCACCTCGAAGCCGTGCTTGGCGAGTACAGCGGAGAGGGCGGCGGCGACGTGGTTGTCGTCCTCGACGAGCAGCAGTCTCATGGCCCCCCTTCCCTCGTGAGATCGTCCGGAGATCGTCCGGCGGACTTCGGGCAAACTTTCGGCGTACTTTGGCATAAAGGCCGATGAGCGCCCGGACAGTCAAGAGACCCACGGTTACACGGGGGTTTCCGTTACGTACCCGGTACGCCTCGCAGTGCCCTCTTCACGCATAGTGTCCGGTTGAGGCCGGATCGTTATGCTCAATTTCCCCTCAGATGTAATGACGCTGGTCGCAGCCCGTGACTATGGTCCTCCCCAACCGAGGCGGACGGAGCAAGAAGCCGATGAGCGGAGTTTCAGTGACCAAGGGCGTCGAGGACGCTGCACCCGCGTCGGGCGATCTGGTCGTGCTGAGCAATGTCAACAAGCACTTCGGCGCGCTGCATGTGCTCCAGGACATCGACCTGACCATCGCCCGTGGCGAGGTCGTGGTCGTGATCGGGCCCTCCGGGTCCGGCAAGTCCACGCTGTGCCGCACGATCAACCGCCTGGAGACGATCGACTCGGGCTCGATCTCGATCGACGGCAAGCCGCTGCCCGCCGAGGGCAAGGAGCTCGCCAGACTGCGCGCCGATGTGGGCATGGTCTTCCAGTCGTTCAACCTCTTCGCGCACAAGACGGTGCTCGAGAACGTGATGCTGGGCCAGCTCAAGGTTCGCAAGATGGACAAACAGGCCGCCGAGGACAAGGCTCGCGCGCTGCTGGACCGGGTGGGTGTGGCCACGCAGGCCGACAAGTACCCCTCGCAGCTCTCCGGTGGTCAGCAGCAGCGTGTTGCCATCGCGCGGGCGCTGGCAATGGGCCCGAAGGTCATGCTCTTCGACGAGCCGACCTCCGCGCTCGACCCGGAGATGATCAACGAGGTGCTGGAGGTCATGCAGCAGCTCGCCCGTGAGGGCATGACGATGGTCGTCGTCACCCATGAGATGGGCTTCGCCCGTTCTGCGGCCAACCGCGTCGTCTTCATGGCGGACGGGAAGATCGTCGAAGAGGCCACGCCCGACCAGTTCTTCAGCAATCCACGCAGTGACCGCGCCAAGGATTTCCTCTCGAAGATCCTGCACCACTGAGTTCATTGAGCCCACTGAGTCCACAGTCCAGTCTTTAAGTCATGGACCAGCTGATCACCCACGTCGCGTCAACTCTAGGGAAATCCACCATGAAGCTTCGTAAGGTCACTGCCGCTTCGGCCGCTGTGCTCGCGCTCGCCGTGACGGCCACCGCCTGTGGCTCCGATGACGGAGGCGACGACTCGGGCTCGGGCTCGGCCGGCGGCGGCAAGATCACAATCGGCATCAAGATCGACCAGCCTGGCCTGGGCCTGAAGACGCCCGACGGCAAGTACACCGGCTTCGACGTCGACGTCGCCACGTACGTCGCCAAGGAGCTCGGCTACAAGCCCGGGGACATCACGTTCAAGGAGACCAAGAGCGCCGACCGCGAGACGGCGATCGAGCGCGGTGACGTGAAGTTCATCGCCGCCACCTACTCGATCAACGACGAGCGCATGAAGAAGGTGGACTTCGCCGGTCCGTACCTGCTGGCGCACCAGGACATCCTGATCCGCGCCGACGACACCTCGTTCAAGTCCCCGGACGACCTGAACGACAAGAAGCTGTGCTCGGTCGTCGGCTCGACCTCCGCGAAGAACGTCAAGGAGAAGCTCGCCCCGAAGGCGCAGCTGCAGGAGTACGGCGGTTACTCCGAGTGCCTCACCGGCCTGGAGAACAAGGTCATCGACGCGCTGACCACCGACGACTCCATCCTCGCCGGCTTCGCCGCGCAGAAGGAGTTCCAGGGCAAGTTCAAGCTGGCCGGCTTCAAGATGAGCAACGAGAACTACGGCATCGGCCTGAAGAAGGGCGACACCGAGCTCAAGGACAAGATCAACGCGGCGCTGACCAAGATGTTCTCCGACGGCGCCTGGGACAAGGCCGTGAAGGACAACTTCGGCCCCGCCAACTACAAGAACGAGCCCGCCCCGAAGATCGGCAACATCGTCAAGTGAAGCAGGGCTCATGAGGCGCGCCGCCCCTGAGGGCGGCGCGCCCAGCCCTCCCACATGCGGAAGCGCGGGAGATCGTGTTCGACTTTCTTGAAGGTTATGACGTACTGGGGGCCTTCTGGGTGACGGTGAAACTCGCCGTCTACTCCAGTATCGGTTCCCTTATCTGGGGAACGGTGCTGGCCGGCATGCGGGTCGGCCCGATCCCCCTGATGCGCGGTTTTGGCACTGCCTATGTGAATGTGGTCCGCAACATCCCCCTGACCGTCATCATGGTCTTCTCGTCGCTGGGCCTCTTCCAGACGCTCAGGGTCACCCTCGGGGCCGACGTTTTCACGGACATCAACTTCAGGCTCGCCGTGCTCTCGCTGAGCCTCTATACGGCCGCGTTCGTGTGCGAGGCGCTGCGGTCCGGTATCAACACGGTGCCGGTCGGACAGGCGGAAGCGGCGCGCGCCCTGGGGATGAGTTTCACCCAGGTACTGAGGCTGATCATCCTCCCGCAGGCCTTCCGCTCGGTCGTCAATCCGTTGGCGAATGTACTGATCGCACTGACCAAGAACACCACGGTCGCCGCCGCGATCGGCGTCGGCGAGGCGGCGTACCTGATGAAGGGCATGATCGATGCGGAGGCTCAACTCTTGCTGATCTCCGCCGTCTTCGCGTTCGGGTTCCTCTGCCTCACCCTCCCGACCGGGCTCATCCTCGGCTGGGTGAGCAAGAAGGTGGCGGTGAAGCGATGACATCCGTTCTCTATGACGCTCAGGGGCCGCGCGCCAAGCGGCGCAACATCCTCTACACAGTGGTGTTCCTGGTCGCTCTCGCGGCTGCGCTCTGGTGGGTGTACGACGCCCTCAACGCCCAGAACCAGCTCGACTGGGTCAAGTGGAAACCGTTCTTCACCAGCTCCCAGCCCTGGGAGACGTACCTCTGGCCGGGCCTTGAGAACACGCTGATCGCTGCGGCCCTCGCCCTGGTGATCGCGCTGCCGCTCGGAGCGCTGTTCGGTATCGGCCGACTCTCGGACCATCTGTGGATGCGGATGCCGTCCGGCATCGTCGTGGAGTTCTTCCGCGCCATCCCGGTACTGATCCTGATGATCACCTCGAACGCGGTGTACGCCGAGTACACCAACATCAGCAGCGAATCGCGTCCGCTGTACGCCGTGGTGACCGGCCTGGTGCTCTACAACGCCTCGGTGCTCGCCGAGATCGTCCGGGCCGGCATTCTGTCCCTTCCTCAGGGCCAGACAGATGCCGCCAAGGCGATCGGCATGCGCAAGGGCCAGATCATGGGCCATGTGCTGCTGCCGCAGTCGGTGACCGCCATGCTCCCCGCCATCGTCAGCCAGATGGTGGTCATCCTGAAGGACACCGCCCTCGGCGGCGCGGTCCTGACCTTCTCCGAGCTGCTGGCGTCGGCCCGTCCGTTGGCCGCGAACTACGGCGCGAACACCATCGCGACCTTCACCGTCATCGCGGTGATCTACCTCGCGGTGAACTTCTCGCTCACCTCGTTCGCGAGCTGGCTGGAGCGCAGGCTGCGGCGCGCAAAGAAGAGCACGGGCGCCGTGGTGGGCGTCGACGCCGTCGAGGAACTCGCGACTCCGGGGACTGTGGAGCATCACGAGCCCGGAGGGCCTGTCGGCAAAATCTGACGGCATATGAGGTACCCCGGAGGCAGCGGCGCGTGCGCCGCTGCCTCCGTCGCTTGACGGGGGCACTCGCAGTGGGTTGCATACGTTCTGTGATCGCGTACCGGGCTCCCACCGCACCTCCCCGCACGACCCTTCGGGCCCCGGGAGTCACCTCGTGGACCCCGTGATCGTCGTCGGTGCGGGGCCCGTCGGACTCACGCTCTCCCTGGCACTCGCCATGCAGGGTGTCCCCTCCGTCGTACTCGACGAAGGCGACGGCAAGGAACAGCCGCGCCCCGCCCGCACCGTCGTGCTGCGGCCTGACACGGCTGCCATGGTGGAACGGCTCGGCTGCTCCACTGTCCGTGACGAAGGCGCCCGCTGGAGCGGCTGGCGCTCGATGCGCCGCAAACAGGACGTACGACAGCTCTCCCTCGGCGGCGACAGCACCCCCTCGCCGCTGCACATCCCCCAGCACGCCCTGACGCGCGGGCTGCGGACCGCCGTCGCCCACCAGCGGCTGATCCGGCTCGTGGCCGACAGTCGCCTCGACGCGCTGGAGCAGGACGCGAGCGGGGTCAGCGTGCACACCATGGGCCCCGGGGCGACCTGGTGGCGCGGAAGTCATGTGGTCGGCTGCGACGGCGCCAGGTCGACCGTACGCAAGCTCCTGGCCATCCGCTTCCCGGGGCGTACGGCCGTGGAACGGCATGCCGTGGCCGCCCTGCGCACCGAACTGCCCTGGCCCGGCGAGGCGTCGCTGCACCGGCAGCCGCCCTGGCCCGCGGCCGGCGACGAGGTGACGGCACGCCCGCTGCCGGACGGCGTCTGGCGGCTGGACTGGCTGCTCGCGCCCCGCGGTGAACTGGTCACCCCCGACGCGCTGGTGGCGCGGGTGCGGAACACGCTGGCCGGCTGGTGCGGTGAGACACCGCCGTACGAGCTTCTCGACACCGGCGTATACACGCTGCACCACCGGCTCGCGCTGAGCTGGCGCGTGGACCGGGCGTTCCTCGCGGGGGACGCGGCCCATCTGCTCGGGGCGCTCGGCACCCAGGGGCTCGACGAAGGGCTTCGGGACGCCGACAACCTGGCGTGGAAGCTCGCCCAGGCGTGGCACCACGGCGCGTCCGAGACGCTGCTGGACAGCTACCAGGCGGAGCGGCGCACCGCCGTGGCCGCGCGGCTGCGCGCCGCCGACCAGTCGCTGCCGGTACTGCGGGGCGGCAGCGCACTGCGCACGTACCTCCCGGGCGCCGCGCGCGGGCACGACGCCCTGCTCAGCGACGCTCACTTGGGGCACGGCCCGCTGGGCGCGCCTCCCGTCTACGCGCACTCCCCCCTCGCACCCGAACACGCCGCCTCGCAGACGCTCGTCGGTACGGAAGCGGGCGCGCCGGTCGCGGACGCGCGGGTGACCACGCCGGACGGGACGAGCGCGCGGCTGCGGGACCGGCTGGGGCGGGGGCAGTTGCTGGTGGTGCTGGTCGCGCCCGGCACGGGGGTGTGGGACAGGCGGCACTGGATGACCGCGGGGGTGATGCCGCGGCTGGCGGCGGCGGTCACCGCGCTGCCCGTACGGGCCGAGCTGCTGGTGACGGAGACCTACCCGGGGGCCGCGGCGCACACCGTACTGCTGGTGCGGCCGGACGGGCACCTGGTCGCGTCGTTCGCGGGGGTGCGGCCCGCCGAGCTGTACGCGGCGGCCGACGCGGCACGCGGGGGCCTGCCTGCGGCGGCGCGCAGTGACCGTACCGCGGACATCAATTGACCCACCCGGGCGCTCATGGTCTACTCCGGAACGTGACCGACACTCATACGCACCTGTGGCGGAGGGTCCATATGGACCTCGTCCGCTATGCGGGCTGCGTGTGTCGACCGTCCTGCTGACTTCGCCTCTCTCGCGCCGCGGCCTGCTGTGGCGGCGCGCTCTCCCGCGAACTTCCAGGACGGTTTCCATGTCTCCTCATACCTACCTGCCTGACAGCTATCCGCCTGTCTCCGGGGCCGCCGCCCCGCGGACGGAATCGGCGGCGCCGACGGCAACACCGACGGCCGCCGAACTGCTCGACTTCGTCCGGCGCGCAGCCGCCGACACCGACCTCATCGCCTCGCTCCCGCTCGATCCCGAAGGCCGTACCTGGGTACGGCTCGAAGGGCCGGGCGGCAGTGAGGCCTGGCTGATCGGCTGGCCGCCGGGCACCGGCACGGGCTGGCACGACCACGCCGACTCCCTGGGGGCGTTCGCGACGGCCGCGGGCGAGCTGACGGAGAACTCGCTCGCCGTGCGGCTGCCCGCGGGCGGATGGAAGACCCTGGAGCTGACCGAGGGGGTTGACCGCGAGCGGCGGCTGGCGGCGGGCCGGGGCCGGGCTTTCGGGACGCACCATGTGCACGAGGTGCTGAACGAGTCGGCCGCCGAGCACGCCGTATCGGTGCATGCGTACTATCCGCCGCTGCCACTGATCCGGCGCTTCAGCCGATCCGGCGCGGTACTGCGCCTGGAGCACGTCGAGCGTCCGGAGGACTGGCAGTGACAGACCGGGTGACGGAGCGGATCGGGATCGACGAGTTGCTGGAGCGGATACGCGAGGGCCTGGACCGGGTCGGGCCGAAGGAGGCCTTCGACGCAGCCGCGGACGGAGCGCTGCTGGTCGACATCCGGTACGCGGCGCTGCGCGAGCGAGACGGGCTGATTCCGGGGGCGCTGGTCGTGGAGCGCAACGAGCTGGAGTGGCGTCTCGACCCGCAGGGCAGTCACCGCGCGCCGGAGGCGGTCAGTCACGATCTGCGGGTCGTCGTGATCTGCAACGAGGGGTACGCGTCGTCTCTGGCGGCGGTGTCCCTGCGCCAGTTGGGACTGCACCGCGCGACGGACCTGGCCGGGGGCTTCCAGGCATGGAAGGCGGCGGGGCTGCCGGTCCAGGCCGCAGAGGCATAGCCCCGGCCCGTCACCGCTTGGCAGCGGCCACCTCCACCGACGGGGCCCCGCAGCGCCGGTGCCCAGCGAGGCGCGGCTGTCACAAGGACGGACAGGACAGAGCAGGGCCTCGACGCCGAGCATGCGCAGCACCTGGCGGCGGAGGGCTCCGGTCGGCCTGAGGCAGCCTGAGCATCGCGGCCTCATGGTTGCGTTCCGAGACCGAGCCGCGACGACTTCGGCGTTCGCCCCTTCCCCCTCCCCGTTCCCACGTCGCAAGCCCTGGGCGCGGGCGCACGGGCGCTAAAAGGCGTCCGCGTCCAGGTCTTCCGTGTCCTCGCCCTCTTCTTCCAGAGCGCGTCTGACCACCCGAAGGGCTACGGACTCGGGGTATCCCTTGCGGGCGAGCATGCCCGCAAGGCGGCGCAGGCGGCGGTCGCGATCGAGGCCCCGGGTGGAGCGGAGCTTGCGCGCGACCAGCTCGCGGGCGGTCTCCTCCTCCTGCTCGGAGTCGAGCTGCCCGACCGCCTCGTCAATCAGGGCGGAGTCCACGCCCTTGGTGCGCAGTTCCCGGGCGAGGGCCCGCCGGGCGAGGCCCCGGCCGTAGTGCCGGGACTCCACCCATGCGTCCGCGAAGGCCGCGTCGTTGATCAGCCCCACGTCCTCGAAGCGGGAGAGGACCTCCTCGGCCACGTCCGAGGGGATCTCACGCTTGTGCAGCGCGTCCGCGAGCTGCTTACGGGTGCGTGGGGTCCCGGTGAGCAGGCGCAGGCAGATCGCCCGCGCCCGCTCGGCCGGATCCTGGGGTGTCGGCTCCCTCTCACCCCGCGGCCTCTTCTCACCCCGCGACTCGTCGCTCGACCGGTCGGCGCTGTCTCCGCCCGGCCATTCGGTACGCGCTCGCCTCTTCTGTGAAAAGGGCACGGTAGGCGCTACCCCTTGGCCGCTGCCGTCTTGGTCGCCCTGGCCTTGGAGGCGGCGGGCGCGGGCGCCGCCTTCGCCGCGTCAGGGGACGGAGCCGCCGCCGGACCGGCCGCGTCCGCGCCCGGCTCGGCCGGCAGGGCTTCCGGCTTCGGCTTCGGCTTCACGCCGACACCCAGCTTCTCCAGGATCTTCTTCTCGATCTCATTGGCGAGATCAGGGTTGTCCTTGAGGAAGTTACGGGCGTTCTCCTTGCCCTGGCCCAGCTGGTCGCCCTCGTACGTGTACCAGGCGCCCGCCTTGCGTACGAAGCCGTTCTCCACGCCCATGTCGATCAGGCCGCCCTCGCGGCTGATGCCCTGGCCGTAGAGGATGTCGAACTCGGCCTGCTTGAAGGGCGGCGCGCACTTGTTCTTGACGACCTTGACGCGGGTGCGGTTGCCGACCGCGTCGGTGCCGTCCTTCAGGGTCTCGATACGGCGGATGTCGAGCCGCACCGAAGCGTAGAACTTCAGGGCGCGGCCACCGGTCGTGGTCTCCGGCGAGCCGAACATCACGCCGATCTTCTCGCGGAGCTGGTTGATGAAGATCGCGGTGGTCTTGGACTGGTTCAGCGCACTGGTGATCTTCCGGAGGGCCTGGCTCATCAGCCGCGCCTGCAGACCGACGTGCGAGTCGCCCATCTCGCCCTCGATCTCCGCGCGCGGCACCAGGGCCGCGACGGAGTCGATGACGATCAGGTCGAGCGCGCCGGAGCGGATGAGCATGTCGACGATTTCGAGCGCCTGCTCGCCGTTGTCCGGCTGAGACAGGATGAGGTTGTCGATGTCGACGCCGAGCTTCTTCGCGTACTCGGGGTCGAGGGCGTGCTCGGCGTCGATGAAGGCCACCGTGCCGCCGAGCTTCTGCGCGTTCGCCACCGCGTGCAGGGTGAGGGTCGTCTTACCGGAGGACTCCGGTCCGTACACCTCCACCACACGGCCGCGCGGCAGGCCGCCGACGCCGAGCGCGACGTCGAGCGCGGTCGACCCGGTGGGGATGACCTCGATGGGCTCATTCGGACGCTCGCCCAGGCGCATCACCGCGCCCTTTCCAAACTGCCGTTCAATTTGTGCGAGCGCGGCGTCGAGCGCCTTCTCGCGGTCGGTTCCTGCCATGGGTTCCACCCGATTTACTTGAGTCGATCGCTTCACGTCAACGACGCTATCCCCTGCCACTGACAATGGGCCCCGCCGTCCGTCCCAGCCTGTGGATAACTCGGCCGGTGGGACCCCGGAGAAGCCCCCCGGAACCCCCAAGGACTGGGCCCAGGCTCCCATGAGAATGCGTGTTCGATTTCAGTGTCAAGCGCACCACAGGAGCGTTCATGCCTCAGGGCCGGTCGGCTGTCTCCGCCCCGGCTGTCTCCGCCCCGACGTCCGGCTTCCGTTCCCCCGCGCCCGTCGTGCCACGGCCGTTGCGCAGCACACGCCCCATGCGCGCCAGCGCCCGGCCGTGGTGGTGCCGACTGTGGCTGTGCACGCGCGGGTCGTCGGTGACGGTGTACCGCTTCACGTACGCACCGAGGAACGCCTGGAGCGTGGCGACCGCCGGGATCGCGATCAGCGCGCCGACCGCCCCGAGCAGCGCGGTGCCCGCGACGACCGAGCCGAAGGCCACCGCCGGATGGATGTCGACCGTCTTGGCGGTGAGCTTGGGCTGGAGCATGTAGTTCTCGAACTGCTGGTAGATCACGACGAATCCGAGCACCCACACGGCGTACCAGGGGGCGACGGTGAAGGCAATGAGCATCGGCAGCGCGCCCGCCAGATACGTACCGATGGTCGGGATGAACTGCGAGACCACACCGACCCAGACCGCGAGCGCCGGGGCGTACTGCACCCCCAGGATCAGCAGCAGGATGTAATGCGCCACACCGGAGATCAGCGCCATCAGGCCGCGTGAGTAGATATAGCCGCCGGTCTTGTCGACCGCGATCTCCCAGGCGCGGAGCACCTCGGTCTGCCTGGCCGGCGGCAGTACGGAGCAGAGCGCGCGGCGCAGCCGGGGCCCGTCGGCAGCGAAGTAGAACGAGAACAGGAAGATCGTCAGCAGCTTGAAGAGTCCGCCGAGCACGGTGGCGGAGATGTCGAGCACTCCGCTCGCGCTGTTCTGGACGTACTTCCGCAGCCAGTCCGAGCGCAGCAGACTGTCCTGGACCTCCACCCGGGAAAGCTCCGTGTGGAAGGTCTCATTGATCCAGTGGATCACCGAGTCAAGGTACTGGGGGAAGTCCTCGACCATCTCGACGATCTGGCCCGCCAGTATCGAGCCGAGGAGCACGACGAAGCCGACGCTCGCGATCAGCACTGCGAAGAAGACCAGGAAGGTGGCCAGGCCGCGGCGCATGCCGCGGGCCGCCATCCTGCCCACCGCGGGCTCGATCGCCAGCGCCAGGAAGAACGCGATCAGGATGTTGATCAGCAGGTCGATGAGCTGGTGGAAGGCCCAGCTGCCGAGCTGGAAACAGGCGACGAGCGCCAGTGCGAGCACCATGGCGCGGGGCAGCCAGCGGGGCATACGGACGGGCCCGCCGGGGTCGCCCTGCGGTGCGAGAGGGGGCGGAACCGGTGGAGTGGTGTGCTGAGCGGGCGTGTCCCGGTCAGCCCTGTCGGCCCTGTCGGCCGGATCAGTCTGCCCGGCCTGCTCGGTCTGGTCTGTCTGGTCAGTCGCAGCCACGGGGGTCAGTGTCACCCACGGCTGCCACGGGGAACCGCCCGCCCCTGTGTGAGCCCTGCCTCAGCCCCGCCACAGCCCCGCCTCACCGGCTTGTCTCACCGGCTTGTCTCACCGCTTCTCGGCCGGGATGCCGACAGCGGCGCAGACCGCCCGCCATACGTCCTTCGCCTCCCAGCCCGCGGCCAGCGCCTCATGGACCGTACGGCCTCCAAGTTCGGCCATCACATGGTCACGCGCGAAGGAGTCGGCGTACTCCCGGCCGAAGTGGTCCGCCATCCGCTCCCAGAAAATCGTCAACCGCATGACTCCAGTATCCCGCCCCTGGGTGGGCAGTCCCGTCGGTCACAGTCGCCGAAAGCCCTTTCCACCCTACGGTCGGATCATGGCTGGAACTGGAGCAACCCCCGCGTCCTCACCCGCGTCGTCCCTCGCCCGCGCGGAGCATTTCATCTGGCTGACGGCCCGGGTACTGGAACAGCGGCGGTTCGCGTACCACTTCCTGGACGGCGCCTCGGACGCCGTGGAAACCGCCCTGGCCGCGTACCTCAACGAGGACGGCGGTTACGGCCACGCCCTCGAACCCGATCTGCGCGGCCCGGTCAGCCAGCCGCTGCACACCGCGCACGCCCTGCGCGTTCTCGACTCCATCGACCGCTGCGGCGGTCTGCGCGTGGAGCGGATGTGCCGCTACCTCACGCAGGTGTCGACGCCCGACGGCGCGCTGCCCGCGATCCACCCCTCCCAGCGTGACTATCCGGCCGCGCCCTTCATCCCGATCGTCGACGACCCGCCGAGCGAGCTGCTCGCGACGGGTCCCGTGGTCGGCCTGCTGCACCGTAATCAGGTCTGGCACGCCTGGCTGTTCCGAGCCACGGACTTCTGCTGGGCCGCCGTCGACGCGCTGGAGGAGTCCCATCCGTACGAGATCGAGGCCGCCGTCGCCTTCCTGGACGGCGCCCCCGACCGCTCGCGCGCCGAGGCCGCGGCCGACCGGCTCGGCCGGCTCGTGCGCGAGCAGCGCCTGGTGGTGCTGGATCCGGAACGGGTCGCCGAGTACCCCGTCGCCCCCGGCTACGCACCGGGCGAGCACCACTTCCCGTACCACTACGCCCGTAAGCCTCAGTCGCTCGCCCGCCGCTGGTTCACGGACGAGGAGATGGCGCGTTCTCTCGACCATCTCGTGGCCGCGCAGGACGAGGACGGTGGCTGGCCCCTCAACTGGCGCCAGTGGGCACCCGGCGCGGCCCTGGAGGCGCGGCCGATCGTGACGATCGAGGCGCTGCGGACCCTGCGGGCGCACGGCCGCGCCATCCACTGACCACACCCACTGACCACACCCACTGACCACACACTGACACGACCGGCTGACGCGACCGGCCGAACAGCTCCTGCACGCCTCCGCTCCCGTACGCCTCTCCGCCGGATCAGCCGCCCAGTGCGCGCACGCCCGCGGTGACCGCCACCGCGACCCCGACCACCACCAGGAAGGGGGCCCGCAGCACCAGCGCGAGCGCTGCCGCCGCGACCCCGGCGGCGCGCGCGTCGAGGACGAGGGAGGTGTTCACGCTGAAGGTCTGCTGCGCGGTGAGCGCGGCCAGCAGGGCGACGGGAAGCAGCGCCGCCATCCGCTGGACCAGCGGTCGCTCCAGCGTGTGCGCGGGTACGAGCAGGCCGACCAGCTTCACGAGGTAGCAGCCGACGGCGGTCGCCGCGATCGCGATCCAGACGCTCAACGCTCCTCACCCTCACGGCTCTCGCGCTCGCCGCCCTTGGGGCTGTCGGCGATCTCGCGGCCCTTGAACCAGACGACGGCCGGCGCCGCCAGTGCCGCGACCAGCACCGGTAGTCCGGCGGGCAGCACGGGCAGGAACCCGAGCCCGAGTACGACCGCGAGCCCCGCGACTCCCCGCTCCGTCTTCGTACGCAGCATGGGCGCGAGGAGCGCCAGGAAGACCGCCGGACCGGCGGCGTCCAGCCCCCAGGCCTCGGTGTCGCCCAGCGCTTCGGCGCCGAGCGCCCCCAGGAGCGTGGTGAGGTTCCACAGCGCATACAGGGTCAGCCCGGTGACCGTAAAACCCAGCCGCGCGCTCCGCCGGGTGGGCTGGGCAAGGGCGACAGCCGTCGTCTCGTCGATCACCCAGTGCGCGGCGAAGGGACGTACGAAGCGGGGCAGGGCGAGCAGCTGGGACAGCCTGAGCCCGTAGAAGGCGTTGCGCACGCCGAGGAAGAAGGCGCCCGCGGCCGCGGCGAGCGGGTTGCCGCCGGCCGCGATCGCGCCCACCAGGGCGAACTGCGAGGCCCCGGTGAAGACGAGCAGGCTGAGCGCGCAGGTCTGCAGGAGGCTGAGGCCGGACCCCGCGGACGTCACGCCGAAGGCGAAGCCGGACAGGCCGACGGCGATGCCTACGCCGAGGGCGTCGCGTACGACTGCCGCATCCGGCTTGGACGCAGGCGCGCGGTCGGCCCTGCCGCGTATCTCGGAGAGAGCCGGTGCCTGATGTTCTGGGTGAGCTGTCTGTTCTGCCACGGCGCGGACGCTACGTGGGGCGCTCGCGATCAGTCTTGTACGTTCTTGCACGCTCCTTGCGGTACGCCCCGGGTGGTACGCCGACGATCCGCGTGAAGTGCCGGTTGAGGTGCGGCTGATCGGTGAAGCCGACCGCGACGGCCGCCTCGGCGGGCGCCGTACCCGCGTCCAGGAGGTCGCGGGCGCGACGCACGCGCGCGTTGGTGAGCCAGGCGTGCGGCGGCATCCCGTACGCCGCCTTGAAGGCGCGCAGCAGCGCGAAGGGGCTGGTGGAGAGTTCCTGTGCCAGCCGCTCCAGGGACGGCGGCGCGGCCATGCGCTCATCGAGGAGCTGCCTGGCGAGGGCGGCCGAGCGGGCGCCCGACGCGGTGGGCGTACGGGAGGGCAGGGCGTGGCCGTGCCGGCCGAGCAGCCTGGCGACGGCGACACGCAGCAGGCTGTCGGCGGCCAGCGCGTTGCCTTCCTCGGCGGCCCGGTGCACGCCGGCGATCAGCTGGGCGGTCTGCGCGTCCTCAACGATCGTCTCGGCGAAGCCGGGCGTGCCGCGGATGGTGGTGACGGCCCCGGCGATGTCGGAGACGAGCTCCACCGAGGGGTAGAGGGTGGCGTACGTCCAGCCTTCGGGAACCCCGGCGCGGGCGGAGTGCGGCACTTCCGGGTTGATCATGACGACGGTACCGGGGCGTGCCCGCACGATCCCCTCCGGCAGGCTCACGTCCTCCACGCCGCTGGTGACCGCGCCGAAAGTGAAGCCGTCGTGACTGTGGCGGGAGAACGTGTGCTGGACATAACGGGCACGGAGCAGATCGAGACCGGGCAGCTCCTCGTACCGCCAGTGCCTCGCCCACTCCTGCCGCGGCCTCCCCATGAGCCCATTGTGCCTGCCTGACGGCCGCTGACCTGGTCGCTGACCTGGTCGCTGACCTGCGCGTCCATGACCCGGACCGCTGATTGTCAGAGGCGCGGTGCACGATGGAGGACATGGCCAGGACTGCACTCGACTCTTTCTCCCCCGCGACCCGATCCTGGTTCACGGGGGCCTTCAACGCGCCCACCGCAGCGCAGGAGGGTGCCTGGCAGGCCATTGGACAGGGCTCGGACGTGCTGGTGGTGGCCCCGACCGGCTCCGGCAAGACCCTGGCCGCGTTCCTCGCCGCGCTGGACCGGCTGGCGTCCGCGCCCCCGCCCGCGGACGCCAAAATGCGCTGCCGTGTGCTGTACATCTCCCCGCTCAAAGCCCTCGCGGTCGATGTAGAGCGCAATCTCCGCAGCCCGCTCACGGGCATCCGGCAGGAGTCCGTGCGGCTGGGGCTGCCGGAGCCGGAGGTGCGAGTCGGCATCCGCTCGGGCGATACCCCGCCCGCCGAGCGGCGGTCGCTGGTCACCAAGCCGCCGGACATCCTGATCACCACGCCCGAGTCGCTGTTCCTGATGCTCACCTCCCAGGCGCGGGAAGCGCTGTCGGGCGTCGAGACGGTGATCCTGGACGAGGTGCACGCCGTCGCGGGCACCAAGCGGGGCGCCCACCTCGCCGTATCGCTGGAGCGTCTTGACGCGCTGCTGCCCCGCCCGGCCCGGCGGATCGGCCTCTCGGCGACGGTGCGGCCGGTGGACGAGGTGGCGCGCTATCTGTCGCCGCAGCGCAAAGCCGAGATCGTCCAGCCGCCCTCGGGCAAGGAGTTCGACCTCTCGGTGGTGGTGCCGGTGGAGGATCTGGCCGAGCTGGGCGGCTCGCCCGTGTCCGAGTCGGACAGCGGGGAGAAACCGTCGATCTGGCCGCATGTCGAGGAGCGGATCGCCGACCTCGTCCAGGCGCACCGTTCCACGATCGTCTTCGCCAACTCCCGGCGGCTGGCCGAGCGGCTGTGCAATCGCCTCAACGAGATCGCGTACGAGCGTGCCACCGGCGAGGCGCTGCCCGAGGCGCACTCCCCCGCCGAGATCATGGCGGAGTCGGGCGCGGCCAAGGGAGCGCCCGCCCTGCTCGCCCGCGCGCACCACGGCTCGGTGTCCAAGGAGCAGCGGGCGCTGGTCGAGGAGGATCTGAAGGCGGGCCGGCTGCCCGCCGTCGTCGCCACCTCCAGCCTGGAGCTGGGCATCGACATGGGAGCGGTCGACCTGGTGGTCCAGGTCGAGTCGCCGCCGTCCGTCGCCTCCGGGCTGCAGCGGGTCGGCCGCGCCGGACACCAGGTGGGCGCGGTCTCCACCGGCGTCGTCTTCCCCAAGTACCGGGGCGACCTGGTGCAGGCGGCCGTGGTCACCGAGCGGATGCGCACCGGCTCCATCGAGGCCCTGCGCATCCCGTCGAACCCGCTGGACGTGCTGGCCCAGCAGCTGGTCGCGATGGTCGCCCTCGACACCTGGCAGGCCGACGACCTGCTGGCCCTGGCCCGCCGGGCCGCGCCCTTCGCCTCGCTCCCGGAGTCGGCGTTCACCGCCGTCCTGGACATGCTCGCCGGGCGCTATCCGTCCGACGCCTTCGCCGAGCTGCGCCCGCGCGTGGTCTGGGACCGCGTCGCCGGTACGGTCACGGGGCGGCCGGGCGCGCAGCGTCTCGCCGTCACCTCCGGCGGCACCATCCCCGACCGCGGCCTGTTCGGCGTCTTCCTCGCCGGGGCCGACCCGAAGAAGGGCGGCGGCCGGGTCGGCGAGCTCGACGAGGAGATGGTGTACGAGTCGCGGGTGGGCGATGTCTTCACCCTGGGCACCACCTCGTGGCGGATCGAGGACATCACCCGCGACCGGGTGCTGGTCTCCCCCGCGCCCGGGGTGCCCGGCCGACTGCCCTTCTGGAAGGGCGACCAGCTGGGCCGCCCGCTCGAACTGGGCCGCGCGGTGGGCGCGTTCCTGCGCGAGATCGGCGGGCTGGCCGCCGAGGACGCCCGGCTGCGGCTGATGGCGGCCGGTCTGGACACCTGGGCCGCCGAGAACCTCCTGTCCTACGTCGATGAGCAGCGCCGGGCCTGCGGCCATGTGCCCGACGACCGGACGATCCTCGTCGAGCGTTTCCGCGACGAGCTGGGCGACTGGCGGGTCGTGATCCACTCTCCCTTCGGAGCGCAGGTGCACGCGCCGTGGGCACTCGCGCTCGGCGCCCGGCTGGCCGAGCGGTACGGCATGGACGCGCAGGTGATGCATGCCGACGACGGGATTGTGCTGCGGCTGCCCGACGCTGATCTGATGGGCCTGGACCTCCTCGACCAGGACCCGGTCCACCTCGACACGACCTTCGACAGCGAGCAGGCCCCGATCGGCGCGGCCGACGCCGTCTTCGACAAGGGCGAGATCCAGCAGATCGTCACCGACCAGGTGGGCGGCTCCGCGCTCTTCGCCTCCCGGTTCCGTGAGTGCGCCGCGCGTGCGCTGCTGCTCCCCCGGCGCTCCCCCGGCAAGCGCACCCCACTCTGGCAGCAGCGCCAGCGCGCGTCCCAGCTGCTCCAGGTGGCCAGCGAGTTCGGGTCCTTCCCGATCGTCCTCGAAGCGGTACGAGAATGCCTCCAGGACGTGTTCGACGTCCCCGGACTCACCGAACTCATGGGCGACATCGAGTCCCGCCGGGTCAGGCTGGTCGAGGTCACCACCACCGAGCCCTCACCCTTCGCGCGATCGCTCCTGTTCGGCTATGTGGCCCAGTTCCTGTACGAGGGGGACTCGCCCCTCGCCGAGCGGCGCGCCGCCGCGCTCTCCCTGGACTCGCGGCTGCTGGCCGAGCTCCTCGGCCAGGCCGAGCTGCGCGAGCTGCTCGACCCGGAGGTCCTTGCCGAGCTGGAGCGGGAGTTGCAGTGGCTCACCGAGGACCGCCGGATCAAGGACGCGGAGAGCGTCGCGGACCTGCTGCGGATGCTGGGCCCGCTCACCGACGCGGAGCTGGCCGAGCGCGGCGGCGATCCGCGGTGGCCGCGGGAGCTGGCCGCCGCGCGCCGGGCGATCCAGGTCCGGCTCGCGGGCGCCGACCACTGGGCGGCGATCGAGGACGCCGGGCGGCTGCGCGACGCGCTGGGCACGGCGCTGCCGGTGGGTGTGCCCGAGGCGTTCACCGAGCCGGTCAAGGACCCGCTGGGCGACCTCCTGGCCCGGTTCGCGCGTACGCACGGCCCGTTCACCTCGACCGAGGCTGCGGCCCGCTTCGGACTGGGCACGGCGGTCACGGACGGCACCCTGCGCCGTCTCGCCGCCAATGGGCGGGTGGTGGAGGGCGAGTTCCATCCCTCCGGCATCGGCCAGGAGTGGTGCGACGCGACCGTGCTGCGCCGGCTGCGCCGCCGCTCGCTGGCCGCCCTGCGCCAGGAGCTGGAGCCGGTCCCGCCGCCCGCGCTCGCCACGTTCCTGCCGCAGTGGCAGCACATGGGCAGCAACAGCCTGCGCGGCATCGACGGTCTGGCGCGCGCGGTCGAGCAGCTCCAGGGGGCCGCGGTCCCCGCCTCCGCCCTGGAGAAGCTCATCCTCCCGTCCCGCGTGCAGGGCTACACCCCGGCGCTCCTCGACGAACTGACCACCACGGGCGAGGTCCTGTGGGCCGGAGCCGGTTCGCTGCCCGGCAAGGACGGCTGGGTCTCCCTCTACCTCGCCGATGCCGCGCCACTGCTCCTGCCGCCGCCCCATCCCCTGGAGCTCACCGCACTGCACGAATCGGTCCTCAACGCCCTCGCCCCCGGCTACGGGCTGTTCTTCCGTCAGATAACCGACCAGGTCCGGGCCACCACCCATCCCGACGCCACCGATCCGCAACTGGCCGACGCCGTCTGGGACCTGGCCTGGTCCGGCCGGCTCACCAACGACACCCTGGCTCCGCTGCGTTCGCTGCTCGGTTCGGGCCGTACGGCCGGTTCCACGGCTCACCGCGCCAAGCGCACCGTGCCGCGCGGGCGCTACGGCAGCCTCACGGCCGCTGCCGCCCGGCCCGCGTCCCGTACGGGCCCGCCGACGGTGAGTGGCCGCTGGTCGCTGCTCCCGGCCGCCGAGCCCGACCCGACCCACCGGGCGCACGCCCTGGCCCGTACGCTCCTCGACCGCCATGGGGTGGTGACCCGGGGCGCGGTGGCGGCCGAAGGGGTCGAGGGGGGCTTCTCCGCGACGTACCGGATCCTGGCGGCCTTCGAGGACAGCGGGCAGGCGCGCCGGGGCTATGTGGTGGAGGGGTTGGGCGCGGCCCAGTTCGCGATGGAGGGCGCGGTCGACCGCCTCCGCGCGGCGGCCACGGCGAGGGACCGCGCCGACGAACACGCGGCGCCGCGCGCGGTGGTGCTGGCCGCCGCCGATCCGGCCAATGCGTACGGGGCGGCCCTGCCCTGGCCGGAGCCGCCGACCGGCGCCGGTCACAAGCCGGGCCGGAAGGCGGGCTCGCTGGTCGTCCTGGTCGACGGCGAACTGACCCTGTACATGGAGCGCGGCGGCAAGACCCTGCTCGCCTGGGTGACCGACCCGGAGACCCCCGCGCTCCACGCGGCAGCGGAAGCCCTGGCCAACGCCGCTAGGGCGGGTGCGCTCGGCACGGTCACGGTGGAACGCGCCAACGGCACGTCGGCCCTGACCTCCCCACTGTCCCGCGCCCTGGAAACTGCGGGCTTCCACGCCACACCGAGGGGCCTGCGCCTGCGCCCCTGACGCCGCGCGGGGCGGTGACCACAAGGGTGGGCCGCGCCCTGCCCGGACCCCGCGCCGGGCTCGCACCCGGGCCCGGTACTTGCCCCCTCGGAACCGGGTCCGGGTCAGGCCTGCCGGCCCTCAACGGCAGCGCGCCGGGACCAGGGGCAGGCGACCGAGCCTCTCTGGAACTCTTAAGGATTTTGGGTTATCGCGTGGCCCCGACGGGTGGAAGCCCAACGAGCGCGGACGAGTCCGGGCCGATCCTTGGGCAGAGCCCGCATGCGGCGTCACTGGTTGTGACGCATTGCCGGTATCTGGACCACTCCTGGCCTTCCGGGTCAGAAGCACCCTGGGATTACCGCCCCAGCGGACGCTGGGCCGACCACCTCGGCGAAGCCGTCGCACCGGTGACGGGACCGCGCGCATTTCAAGCACGCGGCGGGTACGCCAGGTAGAACGACAGGCGGCTCACAGGGCTACGCCCTGGCCCTGCCCCAGCCTCACTGAGCCTCCTGAAGCCAACTACTGCGCTGCTGAGTACCCTGTGCGGCCCACCACAGCCGCGTCCCGCACAGGGGTCCGGGCCCGAGCCGGCCCTGCGGGCCCTCTGCCGCACCCCGGGGCGACCAGAGCGGGCACCAGGGCGGTCTACGGAGCCCGCGCCGTCGCGTCCCGCACGGGAGGGGCACCGCCCCGCACCCGCGCCCGCAGGCAGTCAGCCGCGTAGCGCTTCTGACCGCCCTCGCAGCCGGAGTCCGACCGCGTCCTGCCTCCGGCTGCGGGTCCGGGCCGAGCCCGCAGCCGTAACTCGCCGCATTTCGCGGCAGCCCGGCCCCGTACCCGCCGGAGCCGTAACCAGCAGCCGAGTCGGCACGTCCCGGCCCGTCCGCGCATCACCGTGTTCCGCATCACCGTGTCCCGCATCATGGAGTCATGCCCGAAGGAGACAACGTCTGGCTGACCGCCCGGCGGCTGCACGACGCCCTCGCCGGGCAGATCCTGACCCGGTTCGACCTGCGCGTCCCGCGGTTCGCCACCGTCGATCTCACCGGGCGGATCGTCCTGGACGTCACTCCGCGCGGCAAGCATCTCCTCACCCGCGTCGAAGGCGGTCTCACCCTCCACTCCCACCTCCGCATGGACGGCTCCTGGCAGGTGTACGGCTCCGGGGAGCGCTGGCGCGGTGGGCCAGGGCACCAGATTCGTGCCGTCCTCTCGAACGCCGCCCACACCGCCGTCGGCTACCGCCTGCCCGTCCTGGAAGTGCTGCGCACGGCCGACGAGCAGCAGGTCGTGGGACACCTCGGCCCGGACCTGCTCGGCCCCGGCTGGGATCCGGACGCCGCCCTGGCCAATCTGCTCGCCGACCCCGCCCGCCCCCTCGGCGAGGCACTCCTCGATCAGCGCAACCTCGCGGGCATCGGCAATATCTACAAGTCGGAGCTGGCCTTCATGGCCCGCGCGACCCCATGGCTTCCGATCGGCGAGTTGCCCTCCGGTATCCCGGAGCGGCTGGTCAGCACCGCCCACCGGCTCCTCGAAGCCAACAAGGACCGACCCGCCCGCCGCACCACAGCCACACGCACGGACCAGCGCCTGTATGTGTACGGCCGCGAGGGTCAGCCGTGCCTGCGCTGCGGCACACCTATCCGCAAGGCCGACCAGTCCGACAAGGGCGACGGCCGCGAACGCCCCACCTACTGGTGCCCTCGCTGCCAAGCGGGGCCAACCGGCCGACCGGCTGACCAGCCGGCAGTTGACTAGTTGACGTACCGTCAGATGCGGTCGTACGGTCCCCGCATGCCCCTCAAGGCGTACGACCTCACCGGCCGCACCGCGTTCGTCACGGGCGCGGCCGGCGGCATCGGCCGTGCCTCCGCCGTCCTGCTCGCCGAGGCGGGAGCCACCGTCCACTGCGCCGACCTCGACGAAAAGGGCCTCCACGGGACCCAGACCCTGATCACCAACGTGGGCGGCGCCGCCCGCACCCACACCCTCGACGTCACCGACCGCGGCGCGCTCAAGGCGGCGATCGAGAGCGTGGACCAGCTCCACGTATTGGCCGCCATCGCGGGCATCATGCACAACAGCCCGGTCCTGGAGACGCGCGACGAGGATCTCGACCGCGTCCTCGCCGTCAACTTCAAGGGAATCCTCTACGCCTGCCAGGAGGCAGCCCGGGCGATGATCGCCGCGGGCACCCCGGGCTCCATCGTCACCATGGCCTCGGGCGCCGTCGACTCCGCCCAAGCCGGTCTGCTCTGCTACAGCGCGGCCAAGGCAGCGGTGGTCCAGCTCACCAAGACCCTCGCGACCGAGCTCGGGCCGCACGCCATCCGGGTCAACGCCATCGCCCCCGGCTGGGTCCGCACCCCCATGACCGACCGCCACGACGAGTCACTCCAGCAGCAGATCGAGGCGGCGATGGTCCGGCGATCGCCACTCGGCCGTGTCGGCGAGCCCGAGGACATCGCGCACGCGGTCCTTCACCTGGCGTCCGACGCGTCCTCGTTCACGACGGGCCAGATCGTGCGCCCCAACGGTGGCGTCGCGATGCCCTGGTGACCCAGCGAGAACGGGAAGCCGTCACATGCACCGGCAGCAGACTCAGCCCCCACCCGCCCGCCACCATCGCGCCCTCGACCAGCCCCGCCCGCTCCGGCGCGACCACCAGCCGCAGCGCGGCCCACCACCACAGCCCACCGGCCACAAGCCCGAGAGCGACGGCCACCGGCACGAGGACCACCCCGCGAAGTGCCATGGCTGCCTCCTCCGGCCCACGCTAGACCGGCGCGATCGCCCGCAGGGAGAGCGCACCGGTTCACACCCGGCGCGCGGGGCACCGGTCCTCCGGCCCTCTTCCAGGGTGCGACGAGGACCCGGCATCCGCAGTCCGAGCCCCGAGCCGCGGTCGTCCGGACAGTTGTCCGGACAAGGAAAAACCCCGGTCGGCCACTAGGGCCCGACCGGGGCTGACCGTACGGATCAGGCAGCGACGACGTCGACCGCCTCCGCAGGCGCCTTGATGGTCACCCGCTCCGTCGGCCCACCCGCCACCGACGTCACGGAGACGGAATTGAGCATCGGGCGTACTGGCGCAGGTACCGACCCACTCGCCGCTGCCGACTCGGCCAGCTCGGCCAATGACAGCTCGTCGCTCACTTCTCGCATGAGCTCGGACATCCGTACGTCGAGTGCGACGCAGATCGCAGAGAGCAACTCGGAGGATGCCTCCTTCTGCCCCCGCTCAACCTCGGAGAGATAGCCGAGCGATACTCGGGCGGACGAGGAGACCTCGCGCAGAGTACGGCCCTGGCGCTGGCGCTGCCGACGCAGCACGTCACCCAGTAGGCGACGGAGCAGAATCATCGGTGGCTCCCTCCTCGGACCGCGTAGCCGCATCCTTCACGCCCCACCGTACCGCCTCGCGCCGCGGCCGTGCGGGGAGCGATGTCGTGTTCACTTAGGGCTGCAAACATCAAGTCCCCCCGTTCTGTTCCGTATCCTGGTGTCTTCCTGTGTTCGCGCATTTCCGCGCAGTTCGCCGGAGAGCAGCTCAAGCACGCTCCGTACACTCTCTCTACGGATGTCCTCCCGGCCCCCGTTCAATCGCAACGCGGCCACTTTCCCTTTACCGACCGGTCCCGCGACAGCCACAAAAACCGTCCCGACCGGCTGCCCGTCCTGCCCTTCGGGCCCGGCGACACCGGTGGTCGCGAGTCCCCAGTCGGCGCCCAGCGCCACCCGCACCCCCGCAGCCATCTGCCGTGCGACCTCGGGATCCACCGCGCCACGCTCCGCCAGGAGGGTGCCGTCGACCCCCAGCAGTTCCTTCTTCAGGGTGGTCGCGTACGCCGTGACGGAGCCGCGGAAAGACTTCGAGGCGCCTGGTACGGCAGTGAGCTCGGCGGCCACCAGACCGCCGGTCAGCGACTCGGCGACGGCCAGCGTCTCGCCACGCTCCGCGAGCAGCGCCAGCACCTGAGCCGCCACAGCACCCACAGCAGCCGGAGTCGCCTCAGCCGCGCTCTTCACCGCGCGCCCGGCCCTTCCCGTACGTCGTCTCCCGCAGTCGCATCGCCCGTAACCGCATCGCCCGCTGTCGCCGCACGCGCCTCCGCGAGCCCCCGCCGCCTCAGCACGATCGCCTCCCGCACATAGTCCAGGCCGGAGACCACGGTCAGTACGACCGCGAGCGCCATCACCCAGAACCTCAGCGTCGCCAGCGGACCCGTCAGTGCGAGAACGTACATCGCCACCGCCGTGCCCTGCGCGAGCGTCTTGATCTTCCCGCCGCGACTGGCCGGAATGACCCCGTGCCGGATCACCCAGAACCGCATCAGCGTGATCCCCAGCTCACGGCTGAGAATGACGCCGGTCACCCACCACGGAAGATCGCCCAGCGACGACAGACAGATCAGCCCGGCGGCCATGATCGCCTTGTCGGCGATCGGGTCGGCGATCTTGCCGAAGTCCGTGACCAGGTTGTACGTACGAGCCAGATGGCCGTCGAAGATGTCGGTGATCATGGCGACGGCGAACGCCGCCCACGCCCACGCCCGCCAGACGGGGTCCTCCCCGCCGTCGTGCAGCAACAGCATGACGAAACCCGGCACCAGCACCAGCCGCACCATGGTCAGGATATTGGCGATGTTCCACACGCTGGCCTGATTGACGGCCGCAGCGCCCAGCTTGCCACCGGGCGCAGGCCTACCGGCGCCGCCCGCGGACGCAGGCACTCCGGTCATCCGCACGCCTCCTCATCAAGACACTCGGCCACCAGGTCGACGCCTTCCGTGCCCACGACCTTCGCCTCGACCATACGGCCGGGAACCAGCCCACGGGCCGAGGTGAAGATCACCTGGCCGTCCGTCTCCGGCGCCTGGTGCGCCGCCCGACCCACCGCGCGCTCTTCGCCATCCTCGCCGCCGCTGGACTCCACCAGCACCGTGAGGCTCTCGCCCAGCCGCTCCTCGGCGCGCTGCGCGGTCAGCTCCTCCGCGAGCCGCGAGAGGTGCTCCAGCCGCTCCGCGATGACGTCGGCGTCCAGCTTCCCGTCGTACGTGACGGCCTCGGTGCCGTCCTCGTCGGAGTACCCGAAGATGCCGATGGCATCCAGCCGCGCCCCGGTGAGGAAGCGTTCCAGCTCGGCGAAGTCGGCCTCGCTCTCGCCGGGGAAGCCGACGATGAAGTTGGACCGCACACCCGCGAGCGGGGCCTTGGAGCGGATTGTCGCCAGCAGCTCCAGGAAGCGCTCGGTGTCACCGAAGCGCCTCATGGCGCGCAGCACGCCCGGGGCGGAGTGCTGGAAGGAGAGATCGAAGTACGGCGCGACCTTCGGCGTCGATGTGAGGACCTCGATCAGCCCCGGCCGCATCTCCGCGGGCTGCAGATAGCTGACCCGCACCCGCTCGATACCGTCCACCTCGGCCAGTTCCGGCAGCAGCGTCTCCAGGAGACGGATGTCGCCGAGGTCCTTGCCGTACGAGGTGTTGTTCTCGGAGACCAGCATGACCTCCTTCACGCCCTGCTCGGCGAGCCAGCGGGTCTCGTTCAGCACATCGCTGGGCCGGCGCGAGATGAAGGAGCCGCGGAAGGACGGAATGGCACAGAAGGAGCAGCGCCGGTCGCAGCCGGAGGCGAGCTTGACCGAGGCGACGGGGCTGGTGCCCAGGCGGCGCCGCAGGGGCGCACGCGGCCCGGAGACCGGAGCGACGCCTTCCGGCAGGTCCTCCGGAGCCGGGGCCTGGTCCAGCGCCGGGTCCAGGGCCGTCGCGACTGCGGACGCCGCGTTATCGCCGTGCCCGGGCAGCGCCACACCGGTGGCCCCCTGCCGCTCGACAGGGCTCAGCGGCAGCAGCTTGCGCCGGTCGCGCGGGGTGTGGGAGGCGTGGATGCCGCCGTTGAGGATGGTCCCCAGGCGTTCGGAGATGTCGGCGTAGTCGTCGAAGCCGAGCACACCGTCCGCCTCGGGCAGCGCCTGGGCGAGCTCCTTGCCGTACCGCTCGGCCATACAGCCGACGGCGACCACGGCGCGGGTCTTGCCGTGGTCCTTCAGATCATTGGCTTCCAGCAGAGCGTCGACGGAGTCCTTCTTGGCGGCTTCGACGAATCCACAGGTGTTGACGACTGCGACATCCGCGTCGGCGGCTTCCTCGACGAGCTCCCAGCCGTCCGCTGCCAAGCGGCCTGCGAGCTCCTCCGAGTCCACCTCGTTACGGGCGCAGCCAAGAGTGACAAGGGCGACGGTACGGCGTTCGGGCATGGGCTCAAGACTACTTTGTCCCGGCCCACGCCCCCGCCGCGAGGTGATCACGAGGCGGTTAACCGACTTCGGGGTCACCCTTTGTGTACGAAAGCCGCTCGACCTGGCCGCTCTCGAACTTGTCCTCGATCTTCTTGCCGTTCACGTACAGCTCGATCGCTCCGGCGCTCCCGAGGATCAGGTCGACCCGCTCGTCGTCCTGGAAGGTCTTGGAATCGCCCTTGCGCAGCGTCCCGTCGAAGAGCAGCTTGCCGTTGTGCGACTTGGCGGAGATCCAGCTCTTGGCGCCCACGACGGTGAGCTTCACCGTCACCTTGTCCTTCGGGACCGCCGCGATGGCGTCCGTCGGGTCGGGCTTGACCTCGGTGGGCTTGGTGGTGGCGGTCTTCGTCGGGGTCGCCGTCTGCCCGGCACCCGGACCCTCCGCGACGTTGCTGTCATCGCCGCTGTCGGCGCCATTGACGAGCGTGAAGCCGACAAAACCGACCACGGCGACAATCGCGGCGACCATGGCGGCGGTCCAGTTGGGGCGGCGGCGTTCGGGACGGATGCGCTCGGCCTCGAAGAGCGGCGCGGCAGGAGTCGGCGCGGGCCGGCCGCCGTGTTCCGCGTCGTACTGCTCGACGAGCGGTTCGGGGTCGAGCCCGATGGCGCGCGCGACAGTGCGGATATGTCCGCGGGCATAGACGGCTCCGCCGCAGCGGGAGAAGTCGTCCTGCTCGATCGCGTGCACGATGGGGATGCGCACCCTGGTGGAGGAGCTGACCTCGTCGACGGTCAGGCCTGCGTCGATACGGGCCTGCTGGAGCGCGCGACCGATCGAAGGCCGGTCGTCCTCGAGGGAAGGCCGGTCGTCTTCGGGGGAGTTGCCGATGGACACGGGGGTGCCTTTCAAGCGTGTAGCCACCTGCTGGAGGTTCAGTCTAGGGGTGGTACGAAAGGGTGGGGCAACTGGGCGGAGGTGCTTTGTACGCCATCGGAATGGCGCGGAATGGCTGAAAACAGGCTGTCATCGTGATGGTGGGGCAACATTCTCTCTTTCCACCAACTTGACGTCTGACCAAGGGAAACGGTTGCTCTCGAATCCCTCACGAGTGAGACTCCCCGCGGATCACGGCCAGCACTCCATCGAGTTCATCCGGTTTCACCAGAACATCGCGTGCCTTGGAGCCCTCGCTCGGCCCGACGATGCCGCGTGACTCCATCAGATCCATCAGCCGGCCGGCCTTGGCGAAGCCGACGCGCAGCTTGCGCTGGAGCATCGATGTGGAGCCGAACTGAGTGGACACCACCAGCTCGGCGGCCTGG
Organism: Streptomyces sp. NPDC052236; assembly: GCF_044548015.1. NCBI lineage: Bacteria > Bacillati > Actinomycetota > Actinomycetes > Kitasatosporales > Streptomycetaceae > Streptomyces > Streptomyces sp. NPDC052236. The sequence continues at coordinate 337,532 of NZ_JBIUBL010000006.1, forward strand.
CAGAGCAGATCCAGATCGTCGCCGATGTCCTCGTCGATCTCCTTTTTCTGCTTCGTCCCGACCACCACGTCGTCACGGAAGACGGGCGCCATCTGATCCTTGCAGTGCTGGACGACCGCCGCGACCTCTTCCTCGGTCACAAACGCGCCCTGCATACGCGTCGGTTTGTTCGCGCCCATCGGCAGGAACAGGCCGTCTCCCTTGCCGATCAGCTTCTCGGCGCCCACCTGGTCGAGGATGACCCGGCTGTCGGCGAGCGAGGAGGTCGCGAAGGCGAGCCGCGAGGGCACGTTCGCCTTGATCAGGCCGGTGACGACATCGACCGAGGGCCGCTGGGTGGCCAGCACCAGATGGATGCCCGCGGCACGCGCCAGTTGCGTGATACGGACGATGGCGTCCTCGACGTCGCGCGGCGCGACCATCATCAGGTCGGCGAGCTCGTCCACGATCACCAGCAGATACGGATACGGGGTGAGCTCGCGCTCGCTGCCTTCGGGCAGCTTGACCTTGCCGTTCCTGATGGCCTGGTTGAAGTCGTCGATATGGCGGAAGCCGAAGGCGGCAAGATCGTCGTAGCGCAGATCCATCTCCCGCACGACCCACTGCAGGGCCTCGGCTGCCCGCTTGGGGTTGGTGATGATCGGCGTGATCAGGTGCGGAATGCCTTCGTACGCGGTGAGTTCGACCCGCTTGGGGTCGACCAGCACCATCCGTACGTCCTCCGGTGTCGCGCGCACCATCACCGACGTGATCAGGCAGTTGATGCAGGAGGACTTTCCGGATCCGGTCGCGCCCGCGACCAGCATGTGGGGCATCTTCGCGAGGTTGGCCATCACATAGCCGCCCTCGACGTCCTTGCCGAGCGCGACCAGCATGGGGTGATCGTCCTCGGCCGCGTCGGCGAGGCGCAGTACATCGCCGAGGTTGACCATCTCGCGGTCGGTGTTGGGGATCTCGATGCCGACCGCGGACTTGCCGGGGATGGGGGAGATGATCCGTACGTCCGGGCTGGCGACGGCGTACGCGATGTTCTTGGTGAGCGCGGTGATCCGCTCGACCTTCACGGCCGGGCCGAGCTCGACCTCGTACCGGGTGACGGTCGGACCGCGGGTGAAGCCGGTGACGGCCGCGTCGACCTTGAACTCCATGAAGACATTGGTGAGCGAGGCGACGATCACGTCGTTGGCGGCGCTGCGCGTCTTGCCGGGGCCGCCGCGCTCCAGCAGGTCGAGGGAGGGCAGGGAGTACGTGATGTCCCCGGCGAGCTGGAGCTGTTCGGCGCGCGGCGGCAGGGGCTGGGACTGCGACTGGGACTGCGCATCGCTGGGCGCGGGCTTGGTGAGATCCGGTACGAGCGCCCCCGCCTCGCGCTGTTTCGGCTCGGGCTGCTCGGGCTCGCGCGCTGTCGGTACGGCGCTGACCGCCCGTTGCCGGTCCTCGGTGAGGTCCCGGGTGAGCCCGGCGACCAGCGGCGAGGGCGGCATGCCGTGCAGTACGGCCCCGTCCAGCGCCGCGGCGGCGGCCGCGGCCACGTCCACGGCATCCATCGGCCGGCCCATGGGCCTGTCCATGGCGGGCAGCGCGGAGCCCCTGCGCGACCGCCGCCGCTTGGCGAGAGCCTCCTGCTCGGCCCGCGCGACCTGCTCCACGTCGTCCGGATCGTCCGGGTCGAATTCCGCCGACGCAGCGCCGCGGCGCGCGGACGAGCGGCGCCCGCGGGCGGGCAGCGCCTCGCGCCACTGGTCGTCGTACCGCTCGTCGTCGTCCATGGCGTCGTCCGTGGCCTCGCCCTCGGCCCCGGGCTCGTACGGCCGTTGGACGAGGCCGAGCTTGGAGCCGAGCAGCCACAGCCGCTGCGGAATGGCGTTGACCGGCGTCGCGGTGACGACGAGCAGGCCGAAGACGGTGAGCAGGACGAGCAGCGGTACGGCCAGGACCTCGCCCATGGTGAAGATCAGCGGCTTGGAGGCGCCCCAGCCGATCAGCCCGCCCGCGTCCTGCATCGCCTCGGTGCCCTCCCCGCGGCCCGGCGAGCCACAGGCGATGTGGACCTGGCCCAGCACCCCGATGACGAGCGCGGACAGACCGATCACGATCCGGCCGTTGGCCTCGGGCTTCTCGGGATAGAGGATCAGGCGTACGGCGATCGTGCCCAGCAGTATCGGCACCAGCAGATCGAGCCGGCCGAAGGCGCCGGTCACCAGCATCTCGACCAGATCGCCGACGGGGCCGCGCAGCTGGGACCAGGTGCCCGCGGCGATGATCAGCGCCAGACCGATGAGGAGCAGGGCCAGGCCGTCCTTGCGGTGCGCTGGGTCGAGTCCCTTCGCGCCCCGCCCTATGGAGCGGAACATCGCCCCCACGGCGTGCGCGAGGCCGAGCCACAGGGCGCGTACGACGCGGTACACGCCCGCCGTGGGGGACGGCGCGGGCTTCGGGGGCGGCGGCCCGGCAGCCTTCTTCCCCGCGCTCTTCTTCCCCGCGGGCTTCTTGGCGGGTGCCTTCTTCGCGGGCGCGCTCTTCTTCGCCCCGGGTTTGGCGGCGGGCTTGCCGACGGGGGCTTTCTTGACGGGCACCGCCTGCTTCGCGGCGCCGGTCGTACGGCCGGCGCGCGGTTTCGCGGTGCCCGCCGCGCCCTGGGAACCTTTGCCGGACGTACTTGAGGCCATGGTGGTGAGGTTACCGGTGTCGACGGCGGTGGACACGTGTGCCTACCGCTTCACTCGTACGTGTCGCACCTGTCGGAGGCGTAAGACTGACGGACACTCAAGCGACGGACAGACGTACGGATCCGCTCAGCCTCTGGTCAACTCTGCGAGGGCAGTGTCGGCGTATTGCCGCCCGCACCCGGCTCCAGCGCGTCGAGCGCCCGGCGCAAACCGGTCAGTTTGCGTTCGAGATGGGCCGCGGTGGCGACGGCCGCGGCGTCCGCGGAGTCGTCGTCGAGCTGCTTGGACAGCGCTTCCGCCTGCTCCTCAACCGCCGCGAGCCGCGCCGACAGCTCGGCGAGAAGGCCCGCGGGCTCCTTGTCGCCGGGCCGGGACTGCCCGCCGCCGCCCTCCAGCTGAAGCCTGAGAAGCGCGGCCTGCTCCCGCAGTTGGCAGTTCTTCATGTACAGCTCCACGAAGACCGAGACCTTCGCGCGCAGCACCCAGGGGTCGAACGGCTTGGAGATGTAGTCGACCGCGCCCGCGGCGTACCCCCGGAAAGTGTGGTGGGGGCCGTGGTTGATCGCGGTGAGAAAGATGATCGGGATGTCGCGGGTCCGCTCCCGCCGCTTGATGTGCGCGGCTGTCTCGAATCCGTCCATGCCAGGCATCTGAACATCCAGCAGAATGACCGCGAAATCGTCCGTCAGCAGCGCTTTGAGCGCTTCCTCCCCTGACGATGCCCGCACCAGCGTCTGATCCAGCGCGGAGAGGATGGCCTCCAGCGCCAGCAGATTCTCCGGCCGGTCATCGACCAGAAGGATCTTGGCCTTCTGCACCATGGCCCGCCCTCCTCGCCCCGGAAGTGCACCGGGCGCCGCCCCAGGGGACGACTCCCTGGCGCCGCCCGTCCTTGTGCCGGTCATGGTAGCCGCACCCCGCCTGTCGCCACACCCTGTCACCGCGATGTCACTGTGCACGAAGCACAAACGTTGTGGGAGACCAGAAGGTTCCCCGGATATCGCCGACCCACACTCCTTCGGCCACCGTCAGTCAGCAGCCCTTGAGACAGCGACGGCACAGCGACTGAGGGAAACCGTACATGCCCCGGTCACTCTCCTCGCATCCACTGCTCCATCACAGAGAGCAAATGGTCGGGATCCACCGGCTTGGTGACGTAGTCGGAGGCGCCGGACTCAATGGCCTTCTCCCGGTCGCCCTTCATCGCTTTCGCGGTGAGCGCGATGATCGGCAGACCCGCGAACTGCGGCATCCTGCGGATCGCCGTCGTCGTCGCGTACCCGTCCATCTCGGGCATCATGATGTCCATCAGCACCAGCGTCACATCGTCGTGCTGCTCCAGGACTTCGATGCCCTCGCGGCCGTTCTCGGCATACAGCACCGACAGGCCGTGCTGTTCCAGCACGCTGGTGAGCGCGAAGACATTGCGGATGTCGTCGTCGACGATGAGCACTTTCTCGCCGTTGAAACCGAACGTGCGCCGCGGCTCGGGTCCCTCCTGGCCGCCGGGCGTCAGGCCCCACTGGTCCTGTCCCGGCGCCTGCGCGCCCGCCTGCGCGCCGCCCAGCCGGCCACCGCCCCCGTGGCCGCCCGGCTGCCCGACGCCCGGCCGACCGGTCAGCGCGGAACGCTGGTCCACCGCGCCGAGCGCCTTGCGGCGGCGCCGGAACAGCACGGCCGGACCGGTGTTCGCGTCGGAGAGCTCGGCCGGCCGCACCAGTTCCCGCATACCGCCGTCCGCCGCGCCGTCGCCGGCCGTGCCCCGGGGCCCCATCGGGTCGACGGCGCCGGGGGCCAGCTGCGGGTAGCCCTGCGGCGGCAGTTCGCTCGGGTGAAGAGGCAGATAGAGCGTGAACGTCGAGCCGCGGCCCGGTTCGCTCATCGCGTAGATCTCGCCGCCCAGCAGCCGGGCGATCTCCCGGCTGATCGACAGCCCCAGACCCGTGCCGCCGTACTTGCGGCTGGTCGTGCCGTCCGCCTGCTTGAACGCCTCGAAGATCACCCGCATCTTGCTCGCCGCGATCCCGATCCCGGTGTCGGTGACCGAGAAGGCGATCAGATCGGCGTCCGCGTCGCGCAGCGACCCGGCCTCCAGCAGCTGCTCGCGGATCGACTGCGGCACATCGGCGCTCGCCGGCCGGATCACCAGCTCCACCGCGCCGCTGTCGGTGAACTTCACCGCGTTGGACAGCAGATTGCGCAGCACCTGCAGCAGTCGCTGCTCGTCGGTGTGCAGTGTCGCCGGAAGCTCCGGCGAGACCCGTACGGAGAAGTCGAGCCCCTTCTCCGCGGTCAGCGGGCGGAAGGTCGCCTCCACATAGTCGACCAGCTGGACCAGCGCGATACGGGTCGGGCTGACGTCCATCTTGCCCGCCTCGACCTTCGACAGGTCGAGGATGTCGTTGATCAGCTGGAGCAGGTCGGAGCCCGCGCCGTGGATGGTCTCGGCGAACTCCACCTGCTTCGGCGAGAGATTGCCCTCGGCGTTGTCCGCGAGCAACTTGGCCAGAATCAGAAGCGAGTTGAGCGGCGTACGCAGCTCGTGCGACATGTTCGCCAAGAACTCCGACTTGTAGCGCATCGACACCGCGAGCTGCTCGGCGCGCTCCTCCAGCACCTGCCTGGCCTCTTCGATCTCGGTGTTCTTCACCTCGATGTCGCGGTTCTGCCGGGCCAGCAGCTCGGCCTTCTCCTCCAGTTCGGCGTTGGACGCCTGGAGTGCCTTCTGCCGGTTCTCCAGCTCCGCGGAGCGCTCCCGCAGTTGCTCGGTCAGCTCCTGCGACTGCTTGAGCAGCACCTCGGTCTTCGTATTGACGCTGATGGTGTTGACGCTCGTCGCGATCATTTCGGCGATCTGGTTGAGGAAGTCGCGCTGGATCTGGGTGAAGGGCTGGAACGACGCCAGCTCGATCACGCCGAGGACCTTCCCCTCGAACAGCACCGGCAGCACGATCACATACGCCGGCGAGGCCTCACCGAGGCCGGAGGAGATCCGCAGATAGCCCGGCGGCACATTGACCTGAATCGTGCGCTTCTCCTCGGCGGCGGTCCCGATGAGCGCCTCGCCCGGCCGGAAGGACGTGGGCATCAGACCGGCGGAGTAGCCGTAACTGCCGCGCATGCACAGCTCGTACGAGGCCTCCCCGCGCGTCAGCACATCCGAGCGGCTGCCCGTCTGCATCGCCAGGAAGAACGCGCCGTGCTGCGCCGCCACGACGGGCGTGAGCTCGCTCATGATGAGCGACGCCACGTCCTCCAGATCGCGCCGGCCCTGCATCAGGCCGGAGATACGGGCCAGATTGCCCTTGAGCCAGTCCTGTTCCTCATTGGCCTGGGTGGTGTCACGAAGGTTCGCGATCATCGTGTTGATGTTGTCCTGGAGGACCTGGATCTCGCCCGCCGCGTCCACATCGATCTTGAGGTTCAGATCGCCGCGGGTCACCGCGGTCGCCACGGCCGCGATCGCGCGCACCTGCCGGGTGAGGTTCCCGGCCATCTCGTTCACCGACTCGGTGAGGTCGCGCCAGGTGCCGTCGACGTCCCGCACCCGTGCCTGGCCGCCCAGCTGACCGTCCGTACCCACCTCACGGGCCACCCTCGTGACCTCCTCGGCGAACGAGGACAGCTGGTCGACCATGGTGTTGATGGTGGTCTTCAGCTCAAGGATCTCTCCCCGCGCATCGATGTCGATCTTCCGGGTGAGATCGCCCTTGGCGATGGCGGTGGTGACCGTGGCGATCTGCCGGACCTGGCCGGTCAGATTGGACGCCATCGAGTTCACGGACTCGGTGAGGTCCTTCCACGTGCCGGAGACACCCGGCACATGCGCCTGGCCGCCCAACTCGCCCTCCGTGCCCACCTCGCGGGCCACCCGGGTCACCTCGTCGGCGAACGACGACAGCGTCGTCACCATGGTGTTGACGGTGTCGGCGAGCTCCGCGACCTCGCCGCGCGCCTCGACCGTCACCTTCTTCGTCAGATCGCCGTTGGCGACCGCCGCCGAGACCCGGGAGATGTTCCGCACCTGGCTGGTCAGGTTGTTGGCCATCAGGTTGACGTTGTCGCTGAGGTCCTTCCAGATGCCGGCGACCCCGCGCACCCGCGCCTGACCGCCCAGGACGCCTTCCGTGCCCACCTCACGGGCGATCCTGGTCACCTCGTCCGCGAAGTCCAGCAGCTGGTCGACCATCGTGTTGACCGTCGTCACCAGCTCCAGGATCTCGCCCTTGGCATCGACGGTGATCTTCTTGGAGAGGTCGCCCTTGGCGACCGCGGTGGTGACCTCGGCGATATTGCGCACCTGCGAAGTCAGGTTGTTCGCCATGAAGTTGACGGACTGTGTGAGGTCCTTCCAGGTACCGGAGACGCCCTGGACCTCTGCCTGGCCGCCGAGGATGCCCTCGGTGCCCACCTCGCGGGCCACCCGGGTCACCTGCTCCGCGAAGTTCGAGAGCTGGTCGACCATCGTGTTGAGGGTGTTCTTCAGTTCGAGGATCTCGCCGCGCGCGTCCACATCGATCTTCTGCGACAGGTCACCGCGCGCCACCGCGGTGGCGACCTGTGCGATGTTACGGACCTGAGCGGTCAGGTTTCCGGCCATGCCGTTCACCGAATCGGTCAGATCACGCCAAACTCCGGCGACGCCGGGCACCTGCGCCTGACCGCCGAGACGGCCGTCCGTACCCACCTCACGCGCGACCCGCGTCACCTGCTCGGCGAAGGCCGAGAGCTGGTCGACCATGGTGTTGATGGTGTTCTTCAGTTCGAGGATCTCGCCGCGCGCGTCCACATCGATCTTCTGCGACAGGTCACCGCGGGCGACGGCTGTCGTTACTTGCGCGATCTGCCGCACCTGTGAGGTGAGGTTCCCTGCCATGAAGTTGACGGAGTCGGTCAGTTCCTTCCACGTACCGCTGACGCCGTCGACCCGCGCCTGGCCGCCGAGGCGGCCCTCCGTACCCACGTCCCGCGCCATGCGCGTGACCTGATCCGCGAACGAGGAGAGCTGCGCCACCATGGTGTTGACGGTGTTCTTCAGCTCCAGCATCTCACCCGCGACATCGACGGTGACCTTCTGCGACAGATCGCCATTGGCGACAGCCGTCGTCACCTGCGCGATGTCCCGCACCTGGCCGGTGAGGTTCCGGAACGCCGTATTCACCGAGTCCGTGAGGTCCTTCCACGTCCCTGCGGCGCCGGGCACCTCCGCCTGGCCGCCGAGACGCCCCTCGACGCCGACTTCCCGGGCCACCCGCGTCACTTCGGACCCGAAGGACTGCAGCTGCTTCACCATCGTGTTGACGGTGTTCTTCAGCTCCAGCATCTCGCCCGCCACATCGACGGTGACCTTCTGCGACAGATCGCCGTTCGCGACAGCCGTCGTCACCTGCGCGATGTCCCGCACCTGCGTGGTGAGGTTCCGGAAGACGGTGTTCACCGAGTCGGTGAGGTCCTTCCAGGTCCCGGCGGCACCCGGCACCTGTGCCTGGCCACCGAGCAGACCCTCGGCCCCGACCTCGCTCGCCACGCGGGTGACCTCGTCCGCGAACGTACGCAGCGTTTCCGTCATCTGATTGATGGTCTCGGCGAGCTGAGCGACCTCGCCGCGCGCGCTCACCGTGACCTTCTGCGACAGATCGCCGTTGGCGACCGCCGTGGTCACCTCGGCGATGCCGCGCACCTGGTTGGTGAGGTTGCCGGCCATGGTGTTCACCGAATCGGTGAGGTCCTTCCACACTCCCGCCACACCGGGCACGGTCGCCTGCCCGCCGAGCTCGCCCTCCGTGCCGACCTCCCGGGCCACGCGGGTCACCTCGGACGAGAACGAGGACAGCTGGTCGACCATCGTATTGACGGTGTTCTTCAGCTGAAGCATCTCGCCCGCCACATGGACGGTGACCTTGCGTGACAGATCGCCCTTGGCCACGGCGGTGGTGACGAGAGCGATGTCACGTACCTGCGCGGTCAGCCGGTACGCCATGGTGTTGACCGAATCCGTGAGATCCTTCCATGATCCGGACATTCCGCGCACCTGGGCCTGGCCGCCGAGTTTGCCGTGAGTGCCGACCTCCAGCGCCACCCGCGTCACCTCGTCGGTGAACGCCGACAGCTGGTCGACCAGGTTGTTGACCGTACGCGCGACCTTCAGGAATTCGCCGCGCAGCGGCCGTACGGATCCCTCCGTACCGTCCATGCCGTCAGCGGAGTGCGAGCGCAGCTCCATGCGCTGCTCCAGGTCACCGTCGGCCACCGCCGAAAGGACCCGCCCCACCTCGGACACGGGCCGCGCCAGGTCGTCCACCAGCGCGTTCGAGGCGTCGATGGCCGCTGCCCAGGAGCCCTCGCAGGTCCCGGTCTCCAGCCGTTCGGTCAGCTTCCCCTCGCGACCGACCGTCCGGCGTACGCGCGCCAGTTCGCCCGTCAAGTGCAGATTACGGTCGGCGACTTCGTTGAAGACGGCCGAAATCTCGGCCATCACTCCGTCGCCGGACACGGTCAGCCGCCGTCGGAAATTCCCGTCCCGCATGGAGACCAGAGCCGCCAGCAGTCTGTTGAGCGCCGCCGTATCGACTTCAGTCGTCCCATTGCTCCGGGATCGTCCGCCTTTCGCGCGTGTGTTGTTGCCACGCGCCGCCGTGCCAGACTCCACCGTGTCCCTCCCGCAGGGGTTGACCGTACTGCCCGGGCTGTCCTAGGAAAGCTTGCCCAGTGTTCCACTGTGGCTCACTGCCGCGGTCAACAGTTGACGTGTGACTGCACGGGCGTCAAATCGCTGAAGCCTACAAGGTCACACCCAAGGTCACGGCTTGTCCTTCCCGAGTGCGGGACTCCATGCCACGCGGCCGGGGCCGACCGTCTAGCCTGGCAAGCGAATCAAAGCAGCATCGAAGCAGCGAGAAACGGGCACAGGACTCGGGGAAGCGACGCGACACCAATGGGGAGTGCTGTGATCACCGCACGGGCGGCTGCCACCTTCGAACCGGTCGGCCGCTCTGTCGCGACGGCGCGCAGCTTTGTCCGCGACACCCTGCAGGGTTGGGGCTACTCCGACGTCGTCGACGACGCGGTGGTTCTCACCAGCGAGCTGGTGACCAATGCCGTCATCCACGCCGGCACCGCGGCCGACGTTCTGTGTCTGCGTACGGACGGCGGCGTACGCGTCGAAGTCGCCGACCGCTACCCCGAACGTGACATCCCCATCCAGGGCACCGGCCGCTCCCTCGGCAGCCCCGACCGCGAGAACGGCCGGGGACTGCTGCTGTGCGCCGCCCTCGCTTCGCGCTGGGGCGTCGAGTACACCCCCACCAACAAACAGGTGTGGTTCCAACTCGACCTCCCCCAGCGCCCGGTGGGCGCCCGCTCGGCCGGTCCGGTGGTGCCCACCACGCTCCTCCCCGTCGCCGACCAGCGCGTACGCGTAGCACTCGTCCAGATCGATCGCGGGGGCGCGATCGCCGTATGGAACGAGGACGCCGCGCACCTCTTCGGCTACGCCGCCGAACAGGTCATGGGCAAGCCCCTGACCGACATCGCCGCCTGGCCGCACACCCCCGGCATCGGCACCGGCATCGCCGAGGCGCTCCAACTCTCCCGCTGGGAAGGCAGTTACGGAGTCCGCGGCAACGACGGCCGCGTCATCCCCGTCTACGCCTCACACCTTCGGGTAAGGGACACGCACGGCGAACCCTCCACCGTCTGCCTCCTCGTACGCGACGACGAACGCGCCGTCATCCAGAGCCCACAGCGCACTCCCGTGACCGAAGGGGGCGCCGACAGCCACGCCGCCGACCCCTTCGAGGTCTTCATCGGCTCCCCCGCCCCCGAGGATCTCGACGGCCTCCTCCAGCGCACGGTCGAGCGCGCCCGCGACATGCTCGACGGCGACGCCGCCTTCCTGCTGCTGGCCACCGACGACGAAACCGAACTTGAAGTACGGGCCACCACCGGACTCCCCTCGGCCCGCCAGCGGTTCGCCCGCGTCCCCGTCGAGGCGGGCACCAACCGCTACGGCTCCGCGAGAATGCCCGCGGTCCACGAGGACCTCGCGGCCGTCCCGGGTGCCGTCCCGCTGCTCAACTCCACCGGCATGCGCTCGGTCGTGACGGTCCCGCTCAAGGTCGAGGGCCGCCTCACCGGCTCCCTCGGCGTCGCCGCCGAAACCGCGGGCCGCTACTCCAACGAGGAGGCCCTGCGCCTCCAGTTCGCCGCCGACCGCATCGCCCTGGCCGTCGAGTCGGCCCGCCTGGGCGAACTGGAACGCCTGCGCCGCGGCTCCCTCTCCTTCCTGGTGGAGGCCTCGGACCTGCTGGCCGGGACGCTCGACCGGGACCAGACCCTGGCGCTGATGGCCCAGATGACGGTCCCCACCCTCGCCACCTGGTGCGCCGTCTACACGATCGCCGACCAGGCCTCGGAGCCGTACCTCAGTTACGTACTGCATGAGGACGAGGAACGCATCGACGGCCTCAAGGCCCTGCTCTCGAAGATCGACCCGCCCGAACCGGTGCCCACTCCCGGCGCCCGGATCTGGACGGCCCCCGCCGAAGCGGGGCAGGCCGCCGCGTTGCGCACCTCCAAGCGCGAACTCATCCAGGGCTCCACGCCGCCGGTCTCCTCCGGCATCGGCACCACCCTCGCCACGGCCGCCGCGGTCGGCGGCGAGACGGTGGTCCTGCCGCTGGTCGCCCGCAACCGCGTCATCGGCATGCTGACCCTCGGCAAGCCGTCCGACGACCACTTCCGCCAGGAAATCCTGGAGCTCGCCGAGGATCTCTCCCGCCGAGCGGCCCTCGCGCTCGACAACGCCCGCCTGTACTCCGAGCGGATGGCCATCAGCCAGTCCCTCCAGCGCAGCCTGCTGCCGCCGGAACTCCCCCTCATCGAAGGCGTCGAGGTCGAGGTCATCTACCGCGCGGCCGGCGAGGGAAACGAAGTCGGCGGCGACTTCTACGACCTCTTCCCGATCCGCGACGGCGCGTACGGCTTCGCCATCGGCGACGTCTGCGGTACGGGCCCGGAGGCCGCGGCCGTCACCGGCCTGGCGCGCCACGCCCTGCGCCTGCTCGCCCGGGAGGGCTTCGGCGGCCCCGCGGTCCTGGAGCGCCTGAACGCGGCGATCCTCGACGAGGGCGCGCGCAGCCGCTTCCTGACGCTCCTTTATGGCGAGTTGTGGCCACAGGAGGACGGCAGCGCCATCCTCAAGATCGTCTGCGCGGGCCATCCTCTCCCGCTGCGTCTGCGCCAGGACGGCACGGTGGAAGCCGCGGCGGAGCCACAGCCGCTGCTCGGCGTGATGGACGACCTGGAGCTGTACGAGCAGACGGTGACCCTCGACCCGGGCGACGTACTGCTCTGTGTCACCGACGGCGTCACCGAACGCCGCGAGGGCACCCGGATGCTGGGCGACGACGGCCTGATCGAGGTCCTGACCACCTGCACCGGCCTGACGGCGGGCGCGGTCGCCTCTCGCGTGCTGCGGGCGGTCGAGCGCTTCGCTGCCGAACCCGCCTCCGACGACATGGCGATCCTCGCGATGCGCGTGCCGGAGCCGCAAAGGTCCTGACCCATGACCCCTCGAACGCAGAGAAGGCCCCCGCCGGTGGCGGGGGCCTTCTTGTTTGCCGAGCCCCAATACGGAATCGAACCGTAGACCTTCTCCTTACCATGGAGACGCTCTACCGACTGAGCTATTGGGGCGAGTTGCGCTGCGGCAACGGGATAGATCATACCTCGAACACGCGGCTTCCCAGAACCATCTGTGGACGATCCTGAACCATGCATTCCTCATCATCCCAGAAAGTGATCTTGAACGCAGGAATGCCCCGCACCAGAGGTGCGGGGCATTCCCACAATGATTGTTCGGCGGCGTCCTACTCTCCCACAGGGTCCCCCCTGCAGTACCATCGGCGCTGAAAGGCTTAGCTTCCGGGTTCGGAATGTAACCGGGCGTTTCCCTTACGCTATGACCACCGAAACACTATGAAACTGTATGAGCCGGAACCCAGGCCCTACACCCATGCATACGGGTGTAGAGGGGTTCGACGGTTCGTTGTTTCAGAACAACACAGTGGACGCGAGCAACTGAGGACAAGCCCTCGGCCTATTAGTACCAGTCAGCTCCACCCCTTACAGGGCTTCCACATCTGGCCTATCAACC